>NZ_JAMOKY010000004.1:0-220600 GCF_024499815.1 Stenotrophomonas testudinis
TCTGCAAGATGGACAATCATCCTTCCTGCAGGCGCCTTCACAAGATACCTGCGCATACTTTCAAAGATCAGGGGAAGCGGCCTCAGCGCCGTTCCCGTGTGCTGCGAAGTTTCCTTCGTAGCGAGCCGCCCATTATGCCAGACTTTTTCAGTCCGTCAACACCTTCGTTCGATCATCTCGTTCGGGGTGGTGGGCGCCCTGTTGTCGCTGAAGCCCCTTGGTGGCGACCCCTGCGACGGGGGAGGAGAAGTATGCCCCCATCCACAGGGTTTGTGAAGGGGGTGTGGTGATTTTTTTCAACGGATGTTGCATCCGTTCATCCATCGCGCCCGCGGAGGCATACCGCCAAGAGCCGAAGCAAAGGAAGGGCCGGCTGGCGCCGGCCCTTCCATATGGTGTCAGGCAGCAACCAGGCGCACGCGGGCGAAGGTGCGCTTGCCCACCTGCAGCAGGCCTTCGAAGCCCGGCTGCAGCATCTGCTGTCCGTCCTCGACTACTTCACCGTCTACCTTGACCGCACGCTCCTTGAGCTTGCGGTTGGCTTCGGAGTTGCTCGGGGTCAGCCCGGCAGCAGTCAGCAGTGCGGCAATACGCAGGCCTTCGGCGGGAATGGCCACCTCCTGCAGCGGCAGCTGGGTGATGTCGCCCTGCCCGGTCACGGCCGCTTCCCAGCCGGCAATGGCCTGATCGGCCGCCGCGGCGTCGTGGAAGCGGGTTGCCAGCTCACGTGCCAGGCGCAGCTTGATCACGCGCGGGTTGAGCTTGCCGGCGGCGACCTCTTCACGCAGCGAGACCGCTTCAGCCTGGCTGATATCAAAGGACAGCAGCTCGATCCAGCGCCACATCAGGGTGTCGTCGACCTTCATGGTCTTGGTGACGATCTCGATGGCCGGTTCACTGATGCCAATGTAGTTGCCCAGCGACTTGGACATCTTGTTGACGCCGTCCAGGCCTTCCAGCAGCGGCATGGTCAGCACCACCTGCGGCTTCTGGCCGTGGTGTTCCTGCAGGCCGCGGCCCATCAGCAGGTTGAACTTCTGGTCGGTACCGCCGAGTTCGACGTCTGCTTCCAGGGCCACCGAGTCGTAGCCCTGCACCAGCGGGTACAGGAACTCGTGGATGGCGATGGACTGCTGGGCGGCGTAGCGCTTGGCGAAATCATCGCGCTCGAGCATGCGGGCCACGGTGTGCTGGCTGGCCAGGCGGATCATGTCGGCCGCACCCATCTTGCTGAACCACTCCGAGTTGAAGCGGACCTGGGTCTTGTCACGGTCCAGCACCTTGAAGACCTGCTCTTCATAGGTACGGGCGTTGGCCAGCACGTCCTCGCGGCTGAGCGGCTTGCGGGTCAGGCTCTTGCCGGACGGGTCGCCGATCATGCCGGTGAAGTCACCGATCAGGAAAATGACCTGATGGCCGAGGTCCTGGAACTGGCGCAGCTTGTTCAGCAGCACGGTGTGGCCCAGGTGCAGGTCGGGCGCGGTGGGGTCGAAGCCAGCCTTGATCCGCAGCGGACGGCCTTCCTGCAGGCGCGCACGCAGATCCTCGATCTTGAGGATCTCGTCGGCACCACGGCCGATCAGGGCAAGGGCTTCTTCAATCGAGGACACGGTGACTACTCCCGGCTATGCCGTTTCTTGTGTGGGGTGTTAACGCCAAGTTAACCCATCCGGCTTCACAAAAGCCAATAGGCACAAGGGTTTGACGCGGTTTTCTCAGGTGTCTATGGTAACCGGCGATCAGGCCCGCGCTCCCGGGCCGCAGGAAAAAACCACTGATGCAAAATTCCGAACAAGGGCGCGCACGCAAGCAGCGCTTCCAGGAACGTCTCCACGTCCTGCACGACAATGCCCTGCACCGGAAGCTCAGGCAGCATCTCCCCGCCGCTTTCAATGAACGCTGGACGCGCCGCCATTGGGTGCACGCCAGCCTGTTCGCGACCATCGGCGCCCTGGTGGCGACGATCGTGCCGGGTTTCTCGCACACCATCGATTCGCCCTACGCCGAAAGCCACACCAGCCTGGCCCTGCCCTTGCCGCCGCTGTCGCTGGCCCGCCAGCAGCAGACCCCGGGCGACAGCTGGCAGGTGCTGCGGGTGCAGCGCGGGCAGACCCTGAGCGACCTGTTCGACCAGGCCGGCATCCCCGCCACCACCCTGCACCGCGTGCTGGACCATCCGGGCGCGCGTGAATCGCTGACCAAGCTGCGCCCCGGCGCCGAGATCGCCTTCGACATGCCGCTTTCGGGCGACCTGCGCAGCATCCGCTTCGACCGCGATGGCGACAACCGGGTGGAACTGAGCCTGGCCGGCGATGACATCAAGGAAAAGGTGATCAAGCGCGAGACCTCCACGCGCACGGTGGTCACCAGCGGCGAGATCACCAGTTCGCTGTATGCCGCGGCGCGCCGGGCCGGGCTGTCGCCGTCGGCGATCGCGACGATGACCGACGACATCTTCAAGTACGACATCGACTTCTCCAAGGACCTGCAGCCGGGCGACCGCTTCAGCGTGGTGATGGATGAGACCTGGCGCGAGGGCGAGAAGGTCGATACCAGCAAGATCCTGGCGGCGACCTTCACCACCGGTGGCAAGACCTATTCGGGCTTCCGCTTCGAGCGCGGCGGCAAATCCGAGTACTACGACATCAACGGTCGTTCGCTGAAGAAGAGCTTCATCCGCATGCCGATCCCGTTCGCGCGGCTGAGCTCGACCTTCGGCGCGCGCAAGCACCCGGTGCTGGGCAAGATGCGCATGCACAAGGGCGTGGACTACGCCGCGCGCACCGGTACGCCGATCATGGCCGCCGGCGATGCGCGCGTGCAGTTCGCCGGCGTGCAGCGCGGCTACGGCAACGTGGTCATCCTCGACCACGGCCGTGGCCACACCACCCTGTACGGGCACATGTCGCGCTTTGCGAACATCAAGACCGGCCAGCGCGTGGCGCAGGGCACGGTGATCGGCTACGTCGGCTCGACCGGCCTGGCCACCGGCCCGCACCTGCACTACGAATTCCGCGTGAACGGCGAGCACCGCAATCCGCTGACGGTGACCATGCCGCCGCCGGAACCGCTGAAGGGCGCCGAGCTGGTGGCCTTCCGGGCGCAGACCGCACCGGCCATGGCCCGTATCCAGGGCATGGAGAAGCTGATCTACGCCGAGGCCAGCCCGGCCCCGAGCAGCCGCGAGGCCACCGCTTCGACCGAGGTGGCCAGCGCCAAGGCCAAGCCGGCCAACGGCCACAAGCGCGGCTGACCGGCCCTGCGTTGACGAAAAAGGACGCGGCAGCCCAAGCTTGCCGCGTCCTTTTTTTATGCCCGCCATGAACACGACTGCCGACGCCGATGCCCCGCTCTACCTTGGCCTGATGTCCGGCACCAGCGCCGACGGCATCGATGCCGCGCTGGTGCAGTTCCCCGCCAGCGGCGGCTGCCGCTTCGTGCACGGCCTGACCGCCCGCTGGGAGCCGGTGCTGCGCGCGCGGCTGGTGGCGCTGGGCGAAGGCGGTCCGCTGGAGTCGCTGGAGGAGCTGGGCGAGCTGGATGCACGCATCGCGATCAATTTCGCGGCGGCCGCCAACCAGCTGCTGGACGAGGCCGGCGTGGACCGCGGCCAGGTACGGGCGATCGGCTCGCACGGGCAGACCGTGCGCCACCGGCCGCTGGCCGATCCGGCCTTCACCGTGCAGCTGGGCGATGGCAACCGCATCGCCGAGCTGACCGGGATCACCACCGTGGCAGACTTCCGCCGCCGCGACGTGGCGGCCGGCGGCCATGGGGCGCCGCTGATGCCAGCCTTCCACCTGGCGATGCTGGGCACGGCCGGCGAAGACCGCGCGGTGCTCAACCTGGGCGGCATCGGCAACCTGACCCTGATCCCGCGCGACGGCATGCCGCGCGGCTTCGACACCGGCCCGGCCAACGCGCTGATGGACGCCTGGTGCCAGCGCCATACCGGCCGCACCTTCGACGCCGATGGCGCCTATGCGGCCAGTGGTGCGGTGGACACGGCGCTGCTGGCCGGCTGGCGCGCGGACCCGTGGTTCGACCTGCCGCCGCCCAAGAGCACCGGCCGCGAGCAGTTCCACCTGGCCTGGGCCGAGGCGCGCATGGGCGAAGGCGAGTACGCGGCCGCCGATGTGCAGGCCACGCTGCTGGAGCTGACCGCGGTGACCGTGGCCGATGCACTGCGGGCCCAGCAGCCGGACACCCGCCGGGTGCTGGTCTGCGGGGGCGGCGTGCACAACCGGCAGCTGATGCACCGGCTGGCGGCGCTGCTGCCGGGCGTGGCGGTGGAATCCAGCGCCGTGCATGGGCTGGACCCGGAGTACATGGAGGCGATGGGCTTCGCCTGGCTGGCGCAGCGGACGATGGACGGGATGGCCGGAAACCTGCCGAGCGTGACCGGGGCATCGGGGCCGCGGATTCTCGGGGCGATCCACCTAGCGTGATGGCAAGGCAGTCGAGCATGGCTCGACTCTACAAGAGCGCGCGGTAGCGCCGGGCCATGCCCGGCGACGCGGTGTCAGCTCAATCGAATCCCTGCCCCGCCGGCATCGCCTGCAGGGCGGCGATCGCCGCTGACAGGGCATCCACCTCGGGATCGCCGAAGCCGGAGCGGACTTCAAGCTCGCTGCTCAGCAGGCCCTGTTCAAGCAGCACCCAACAGGTCTGCTCGTGGGTCCAGCCGCGCGCTACGGCCACCCTTCGGATACGTTCAAACAGCAGCGGGTCCACGTCCCGCAGCACTACATCGGCCATGCTCACTCCCCCGTTCGCAAGGCACCGCCCCCTCGGCGCGTCCGCGGCGATCATCCCGCAGGTTGCGCAGTCAGGCAATCAGGGGGCGGGGGCGCTGCGGTCGTGGATGCGCGGCCACAGCCAGGCCAGCAGCAGCAGGGTCGGCACCACGGTGACCGCGCTGAGCATGAAGAAGGTGCTGTAGGAGGTGGCCTCCACGATGTAGCCGGACACGCCGCCGACGAACTTGCCCGGCAGGTTGGCCAGCGACACCAGCAGGGCGTACTGGGTGGCGGTGAAGTTGCGGTCGGTCAGCGAGGACATGAAGGCCACCAGCACGGTGCCGGCGAAGCCCTGGAACAGGTTGTCGGCGCTGAGCGCGGCGTAGAACGCCCATAGCTGGCCCGGGTTGTGCGCCATCAACAGGAACGCGAGGTTGGACAGGGCCACACCCAGCGCCGCCACCAGCAGCATGCGGCGGAAGCCGAAGGCGGCCACCGCGATGCCGCCGAGGAAGGCGCCGCCGATGCCCATCCAGACGCCGAACAGCTTGGAGACGGTGGCGATGTCGGCCTTGTCGAAGCCCGAATCGAGGTAGAACGGGCCGGCCATCACGCCGATGACCTGGTCGGGGAACTTGAACAGGCCGACAAAGGCCAGCAGGCCCAGCGCCAGGGCGATGCCGTTGCGGGTGAAGAAGCTGGTGATCGGCTGCACGAAGGCTTCGGCCACATCGATGCGGCGCTGCACGGCCTGCGCGGGGCGGTCCGGCTCACGGCACAGGAGGGTGGTGATGATCGGCAGCAGCATCAGCCCGGCCATGGCCAGGTAGGCGATGATCCAGCCTTCGAACTGGGCCAGATAGAGCGCGCCGGCACCGGCCAGGATCAGGCCAATGCGGTAGCCCAGGGTGTAGGTGGCCGCCAGCGCGGCCTGAGCGGTTTCCGGGGCGATCTCGATGCGGTAGGCATCAACCACCGAATCCTGGGTGGCACCGGCGAAGGACGCCACCAGCACCCAGGCCACCAGCGGCCAGACGCCCTGTTCGGGGCGGACGAAGGCCAGCGCGACCAGGCCAATCAGCACGGCCACCTGCGAAAGCAGCAGCCAGGAGCGGCGGCGCCCCATGAAGGCCAGCAGCGGGAAGGCATAGCGGTCCAGCAGCGGCGCCCAGACGAACTTCAGCAGGTAGAAGAAGCTGGCCAGGCTGATCAGGCCGATGCTGCCCAGGTCCAGGCCGACATCACGCAGGCGCGTGGACAGGGTCTGCGAGGCGATCAGCAGGAACGGCAGGCCGCTGCCGAAGCCCAACAGGGCCATGGTCAGGGCCGAGGGCGTGCCGAAGGCGCGCTTGATCCCGGCCCAGCCCTTGTAGCTGGGCTTTGCAGCGGCTTCGCTCACAGGTCGTAGTCCACGGTGAACGGGGCGTGGTCGGAGAAGCGCTCGTCGCGGTAGATCGCGCAGCTGCGCAGGCGGTCACGCAGGCCGGGGGTGATGAACTGGTAATCGATGCGCCAACCGACGTTGTTGGCGCGGGCGGCGCCGCGGTTGCTCCACCAGGTGTAGTCCTCGCCGGTGGGGTGCAGCAGGCGGTAGGCATCGGCCCAGCCGCGGCCGGTGGCCACGTCGGTGGCCTGGCCGTGGTCGGCGCACAGGCCGTTGAGCCAGTCGCGCTCCTCGGGCAGGCAACCGGAATTCTTCTGGTTGGACTTCCAGTTCTTGATGTCCAGCGCCGAGCGGACGATGTTCCAGTCACCGCACAGGACATAGTCGCGCCCGCTGCGCGCCCACTCTTCCAGGATCGGCCGCAGCCATTCCATCACTTCGAACTTGAAGCCCTGGCGCAGGTCGCCCGAGCTGCCGGACGGAATATAGAAGGAGACCACGCTGAGATTGCCGAAGCGGGCCTCGATGTAGCGGCCTTCGTCGTCGAACGGGGCCCAGCCCAGCGAGGTGATGACCTGATCCGGCTCGCGCTTGCTGTAGATCGCCACGCCGCTGTAGCCCTTCTTGGTGATGGCGTCGCGGTAGAAGCAGTGGTGGCCGTCCGGGCGGAACATCGGATCGGTGAGCTGGTCCTCCTGCGCCTTGGTTTCCTGGATGCACAGAACGTCGGCGTCCTGGGCCCGGAACCAGTCGAGGAAGCCCTTGGTGGCGGCCGAGCGGATGCCATTGGCGTTGAAACTGATGATGCGCATGCGGATGAACCTACGGCGGGAAACCGGGCAAGCATACCGGTTGCCCGGCGGCCCGCGCAGCCCGCCGGATGGTCCCGGCAGGGCCTTCACACGGGGCCGGACGAGCGCGGAAAACCCAGCTGGATTAGGATTTGTGCTCCAAATGAAGATGAATCGAGTTTTGATGAGCGACCACCGCCACCGTTTCCTGCAGCTGGCCCTGACCGCCGATGCCCTGCGCTTCGGCCAGTTCACCCTCAAGTCCGGCCGGCTGAGCCCCTATTTCTTCAACGCCGGCCGTTTCGACTCCGGCTCGCTGCTGTCCCAGCTGGGCGCCTGCTATTCGGACGCCATCGACGCCAGCGGCATCAAGTACGACGTGGTCTTCGGCCCGGCCTACAAGGGCATCCCGCTGGCCACCGCGATGGCCTGCGAGCTGGCCCAGCGTGGCCGCGACCTGCCGCTGTCGTTCAACCGCAAGGAAGTGAAGGACCACGGTGAGGGCGGCCAGCTGATCGGCGCCGACCTGACCGGCAAGCGCGTGCTGATCGTCGACGACGTGATCACCGCCGGCACCGCCATCCGCGAAGCCCTGGCCATCATCCGCGCTGCCGGCGGCATCCCGGCCGGCATCGTGGTGGCGCTGGACCGCCAGGAGATCGCCTCGGAAGCCGACCACCGCTCGGCGGCGCAGGCCGTGGCCGAGGAAGCCGGCATCCCGGTGATCGCCGTCGCAACTCTGGCCGATCTGCTTGATTTCGCCTCCGGAAACCCGGAACTTGTGGGCTACCGGCAGCCGCTGGAGGCCTATCGCGCCCAGTACGGCGTCCGTTCCGCACGCTGACCCAGGGGAAGGTCGCATGTTCCGAGTTCCTGCCATCGTTGCCGCCAGCCTGCTGCTGGCGCTGCCGGTCAGCCTGCTGGCCCAGTCCGGCACGCCGGACAAGAAGCTGTACTGCTGGAACGAGGGCAAGGAGCGGATCTGCAGCGATTCGCTGCCGGCCAATGCGGTCAACAACGCCCGCGAGGAGTTCAACGCCAACAGCGGCGTGCGCAATGCGCAGGTGCAGCGCGCGTTGACCGACGAGGAACGCGCCGCCGCGGCCACCGTGGCGGCGCAGGCCCAGCTGGACCTGATGGCTGCGCAGACCAAGCAGCGCACCGAGCAGGCCATGTTGTCGACCTATGGCAGCGAGGATGCACTGCGCAAGGTGTTCAATGAGCGCCAGGAAGTGCTCGACAACAATCTGAACACCGCCCGCTACAACGTCAGCAGCCTGCGCGATTCGCTGGTGACCCTGCTGGGGACGGCCGGTGATCGCGAGCTGGCCGGCGACAAGGTGGACGACAAGCAGGCCGAGGCGATCCGCCAGCGCCACGCCCAGCTGCAGGCGCAGCAGCGCCTGCAGGCCAGCTTCGAGCAGCAGCAGGTCACGCTGAAGGCCGAGATCGAGGCCAGCCTGCAACGCTACCGCGAGTTGAAGGGGATGGCCCCGGGCGGTTGATCGCCCAAGGTTCCCTGTATAGCTGAGCATGGGCTCGGCTCTACAAAGGGCGGCCGAGCAGGCGAGCCCTTCGTGATCCCCTGTAGGGTCGAGCCTATGCTCGGCCTGGTGTGATCACCGGCAGGAGCAGCCGAGCATGGGCTCGGCTCTACAAAGGGCGGCCGAGCAGGCGACCCCTTCGTGATTCCCTGTAGGGCCGAGCCTATGCTCGGCCTGGCGTGATCACCGGCAGGAGCAGCCGAGCATGGGCTCGGCTTTACAGGAATTTATGCACTCTTTACGCGCCGGCCCCGTCCGGCGCGTAGTGCGTTTATGGGGGACAGGACGACGATGGCGGCCTGAGGTGGAGGGGTTCCACCAGGACGCATTTCCCATGTCCCCCTGGCTGTCGTTGTTCTGTGGCGTGCTGGTGCTGGTTGCCGCCGCCTATCTTCTTTATGTCGTGCTGCGGCCCGAGTCGTTCTGAGCGGAGCCTGCCATGACTGAGATGCTTGTGATTCTTGCCGCCAGCCTGCTGCTGGCCTGGCCGCTGGGCCTGTACCTGGCGCGCGTGATGCGTGGCACGCCGATGAAGGTCGACGTGCTGTTCCACTGGATCGAGAAACCTCTGTACCGGCTGTTCGGCGTGGATGCCGCGCGCTCGATGTCCTGGCGCGGCTACGTGCTGGCCTTCGTGCTGAGCAACGTGGTTGTGGCGGTGCTGACCCAGGCGGTGTTCATGACCCAGGCCTGGCTGCCGTTGAACCCGGACCAGATCCCGAACATGCGCTGGGACAGCGCGCTGCACACGATGATCTCGTTCCTGACCAACACCAACCAGCAGCACTACTCGGGCCAGGCGCAGCTGTCCTACCTCTCGCAGATGACCGGCATCACCGGCCTGCAGGTGGTGACGCCGATGATGGGCCTGGCGCTGGCGGTGGCCACGCTGCGTGCGCTGTTCGCGCGTGCACCGCAGACTACGGCGGCGACTGCGGCCGGCGGCGACCGCCAAGTGCCGGTGGGCAACTACTACGTGGACGTGGTGCGTCTGTGCGTGCGCTTCCTGTTGCCGCTGTGCCTGGTCTGGACCCTGCTGCTGGCCAGCCAGGGCGTGCCCTCGACCATGGCTGGCGGACCGCAGGCCACGCCGATCGACGCCAGCGCCGGCATGGCCCAGCAGAAGCTGCCGCTGGGCCCGGTGGCGGCGATGGTCGCGGCCAAGCAGCTGGGCGCCAACGGTGGCGGCTGGTACGGCCCGAACAGCAGTTTCCCGCTGGAGAACCCGACCCCGGTGTCGAACATGCTGGAGGTGGTGGGCATCCTGCTGATCCCGCTGGCGGTGATCTTCATGATCGGTGCGTTCACCGGGCGACGCCGCTTCGGCGTCCTGGTGTTCAGCTGCATGCTGGGCATGTCGCTGCTCTCCACCGGCGCGATGATGTGGAGCGAGGGCCACAGCGCCAGCGCGGCCACGCCGCTGCTGATGGAAGGCAAGGAAGTGCGCTTCGGCGCCGATGGCACGGCGCTGTGGGCGGCGGTGACCACCCAGGTGTCGAACGGCTCGGTGAACGGCATGCACGATTCGCTGGCGCCGCTGAGCGGTGGCATCGCGATGGTCAACATGCTGGTCAGCGCGATCTGGGGCGGCATCGGCTGCGGCCTGCAGCAGTTCATCGTCTACCTGCTGCTGGGCGTGTTCCTGGCCGGGCTGATGACCGGGCGTACGCCTGAACTGTTCGGCCGCAAGCTGGAAACCCCGCAGGTACGCCTGCTGGCCCTGCTGGTGCTGCTGCAGCCGATCACCCTGCTGGTGTTCACCGCGATCACCCTGGCCGTGCCCGGCCTGGCCGGCACCTCCAACCCGGGCTTCCACGGCATCAGCCAGGTGTTCTACGAGTACGTCTCGGCCTATGCCAACAACGGCTCGGGCTTCGAGGGCCTGGGCGATGCGACCGTGTGGTGGAACCTGAGCTGTTCGCTGGTACTGCTGCTGGGCCGCTTCCCGCTGCTGATCATTCCGCTGGTGGTGGCCGCACAGCTGGCCGCCAAGCGCCAGGCACCGGAATCGGCCGGCAGCCTGCAGATCGAAACCCCGACCTTCGCCCTGACCCTGGTCTCGGTGATCGTCATCCTGACCGTGCTGCAGTTCATGCCGGCTTTGGTCCTCGGCCCCGTCGCCGACCACCTGAGCCTGGGACTGCACTAAGGACACCCTGATGAGTACCCACGCAAGTTCTTCCCGCAGTTCCCTTGCCCCGCGCCCTGCCCTGCTCGATGCCGCCGGCCTGCGCCGCGCGCTGGTGGAAGCGGTGCGCAAGCTCTCGCCGATGCACCTGGTACGCAGCCCGGTGATGGCGGTGGTGATGGCCGGCACGATCGTCGCCGCCATCGTCACCCTGACCGGCAACGCGCCGCTGGGCTTCGGCCTGGCGGTGACCGCGATCCTGCTGGTGACCGTGTTGTTCGGCAACTTCGCCGAGGCGGTGGCCGAAGCCCGCGGCCGCGGCCAGGCCGCCTCGCTGCGCCGTGCCCGCCAGGACCTGGTGGCACGCCGGCTGGCCGCGCCGCAGCCGGGTGCGGCCGAAACCCAGGTGGCCGCTGCCGAGCTGCGCCCGGGCGACCATGTGATCGTCAGTGCCGGCGAGCTGGTACCGGCCGATGGCGAGATCGTGCAGGGCCTGGCCACCATCAACGAAGCGGCGGTGACCGGTGAGTCGGCGCCGGTGCTGCGCGAGGCCGGCACCGACCGCTCCGGCGTGATCGGCGGCACCAAGGTGCTGTCCGACCAGATCATCGTGCGGGTGACCGCCGAGCCGGGCCACAGCTTCCTGGATCGGATGATCGCGCTGGTGGAAGGTGCCAACCGGCAGAAGACCCCCAACGAGATCGCGCTGACCCTGCTGCTGGCGGCGATGACGCTGACCTTCCTGGTGGTGGTGGCGACCCTGCCGGCGATCGGCGCCTACGTCGGCGTCAAGGTCGATCCGCTGCTGCTGATCGCGCTGCTGGTGTGCCTGATCCCGACCACCATCGGCGGCCTGCTGCCAGCGATTGGTATTGCCGGCATGAACCGTGCGCTGGCCGCCAACGTGCTGGCCAAGTCGGGCAAGGCGGTGGAAGTGGCCGGCGACGTCGATGTGCTGCTGCTGGACAAGACCGGCACCATCACCTACGGCGACCGCCAGGCCAGCCACTTCCACCCGCTGGCCGGCATCGACGCCAGCCAGCTGCGCGAAGCGGCGCTGCTGTCCTCGCTGGCCGACCCGACCCCGGAAGGCAAATCCATCGTGCGCCTGGCGCGGGAGCAGGGCTGCAGCACCGCCGAACCGGAGCAGGCCGAGTACCTGGCCTTCAGCGCACAGACCCGCATGTCCGGCGTCGACCTCGAGCATGGCCGGCAGATCCGCAAGGGTGCGCTGGATGCGATCCGCAACCACGTGCAGGCTCTGGGCGGCACGGTGCCGGCCGAACTGGCCGGGCGCGTCGAACAGGTGGCGCGCAACGGTGCCACCCCGCTGGTGGTGGCCGAGGGTCGCCATGTGCTGGGCGTGATCGAGCTGTCCGACGTGGTCAAGCACGGCATGCGTGAGAAGTTCGCGCAGCTGCGGGCGATGGGCATCCGCACGGTGATGATCACCGGCGACAACCCGCTGACGGCTGCTGCGATTGCCGCCGAAGCCGGCGTCGACGATTACATCGCAGAGGCGCGCCCGGAAGACAAGCTGGCACGCATCCGCCAGGAACAGGCCGGTGGCCGCCTGGTGGCGATGGTCGGCGATGGCACCAACGATGCGCCGGCGCTGGCCCAGGCTGACATCGGCCTGGCGATGAACTCCGGCACGCAGGCGGCGAAGGAGGCCGGCAACATGGTCGACCTCGATTCGGACCCGGCCAAGCTGCTGGCGGTGGTGGAAGTGGGCAAGCAGCAGCTGATCACCCGCGGCGCGTTGACCACCTTCTCGCTGGCCAACGACGTGTCCAAGTACTTCGCGATCCTGCCGGCGCTGTTTGCCGCTGCGGTCCCGGCCATGGCCGCGTTGAACGTGATGCAGCTGTCGAGCCCGCGCAACGCAGTGCTGGCGGCGCTGATCTTCAACGCCCTGGTGATTCCCGCCCTGATCCCGCTCGCCCTGCGTGGCGTGCGCTTCCGCCCGGCCACGGCAACCGCGCTGCTGCGCCGGAACATGCTGGTGTACGGCCTCGGTGGCGTGCTGCTGCCGTTCGCGGCGATCAAGCTGATCGACCTTCTTCTTGTCCTGGTATCCGGCGCATGAACCGTTCTGTCTCCACTTCTTCTTCCCTGCCCCGCGAACATCCGGCCGAGGCCCGCGTGGCGCGCCTGCAGGACGATGCCAGCTGGCGCCCGGCGATCGGCCTGGGCCTGGCCACCCTGCTGCTGGCCGGTGCGGTCTACGCCGGTATCGCCACCGGCTTTGCCGGCCTGAGCTACCCGACCCAGGCCGAAGGCAGCCTGCTGCGCGATGGCAGTGGCCAGGTACGCGGCTCGGCCTGGCTGGCGCAGCCGTTCAATGGTGATGGCTACTTCCAGGCGCGGCCTTCGGCGGCCAACTATGACCCGATGGCCGCGGCCGGTTCCAACCTGGCCCGCAGCAACCCGGCGCTGGCCGAGCGCGTGGCCGCCAGCACCGCGGCGGTGGCGGCGCGCGAAGGCGTGAGCCCGGCGCAGGTGCCGGCCGATCTGGTCACCCAGTCCGGCGGCGGCCTGGACCCG
This sequence comes from Stenotrophomonas testudinis, assembly GCF_024499815.1. Classification (NCBI taxonomy): domain Bacteria; kingdom Pseudomonadati; phylum Pseudomonadota; class Gammaproteobacteria; order Lysobacterales; family Lysobacteraceae; genus Stenotrophomonas; species Stenotrophomonas testudinis. The sequence goes on from NZ_JAMOKY010000004.1 coordinate 13,134, forward strand.
CAGCTGTCACCGGCTGCCGCGCAGGTGCAGGTGGCACGCGTGGCGCGTGCGCGCGGCCTGCCGATGGAACGCGTGCAGGCGCTGCTGCAGGCGCATACCGAAGGCCGCCAGTGGGGCGTGTTCGGGCAGCCGCGGGTGAACGTGGTGACCCTGAACTTCGCCCTGGACCAGGCGGCGAAGGCACCGTGATGCCCGCCTGCACCGACGGCGCGCACAATGGCGGCCATGACAGCAGCGGCGATGAATGATGCGCGTACCCGCCAGGCCGACGCGCTGGTGGAAGGCCTGCAGCGCGAGGCCGGCGGCAAGCTGACCGTGTTCCTCGGCGCGGCGCCGGGCGTGGGCAAGACCTACACCATGCTGACCCGCGCGCAGGAACAGCTGCGCCGTGGCGTGGACCTGGTGGTGGGGCTGGTCGAGACGCACGGCCGCGTGGATACCCAGGCCCTGCTGGAAGGCCTGCCGCAGCTGCCGCTGAAGGACGTGGCCTACCACGGCCACGCGCTGCTGGAGATGGACCTGGACGCGGTGCTGGAGCGCCATCCCGCACTGGTGCTGGTGGACGAACTGGCCCATCGCAATGCACCCGGCAGCCGCCACGAACGGCGCTGGCAGGACGTGATGGAGCTGCTGGACGCCGGCATCGACGTCTGGACCACGGTCAACATCCAGCACCTGGAAAGCCTCAACGACGTGGTGATGCGCATCACGGGCGTGCGGGTGAGCGAGACCGTGCCCGACGGCGTGCTCGACCGCCTGCACGACATCGTGCTGGTGGACCTGCCGCCGCGCGAGCTGATCGCGCGCCTGCAGCAGGGCAAGGTGTACGTGCCCGAGCAGGCCGCGCAGGCACTGCAGGCGTTCTTCTCGCCGGCCAACCTGACCGCGCTGCGCGAACTGGCGATGCAGGAGGCGGCCGACCGGGTCGACAGCAGCCTGCGCGAGACCCGCGCCGCCCGCGGCGAAGGCAACCTGCCGCTGCGCCGCGGCGTGCTGGTGGCCATCGATGGCGGTGGCCAGAGCGAATACCTGGTGCGGGTGGCGCGACGCATCGCCGAACGTCGCGATGCGCCGTGGACGGTGGTGACCGTGCAGGGCCGGCGCCAGGACGAGGCCACACGCCGCGAGATCGACGCGGCCTTCGCGCTGGCGCGGCGGCTGGGCGGCGATGCCGAGCTGCTGCATGGCTCGAGCATCGCCGACGCCCTGCTCGACCATGCCGCGCACAACGGTGTGTCGACCCTGGTGCTGGGCCGAACCCGCGAGCGGCCGCTGGCGCGGATGTTCAACCGCACGCTGACCCAGCAGCTGATCCAGCGCGGCGCGCATTACGAGATCACCATCATCAGCACGCCGCAGGCACGCGCACGCGCGCGCCGCGAAGGCCTGCTGCCACCGATGCGCGGGATCAGCCACGAGCCGCTGCAGGCTTTGCTGGCCACCGCACTGGCCTGCGCGGTGGCATGGCTCGGCGAACGGTGGGTAGGTATGGCCGACCTGTCGATGGTGTTCATCGTGGCGGTGGTGCTGGTGGCGGCACGCACCCGCGCCAGCGTGGCGGTGATGGCGGCGATCCTCTGCTTCCTGGCCTACAACTTCCTGTTCATCGCGCCGCGCTTCACCTTCGCCATCGGTGCGCGGCAGGGCGTGATCACCGTGTTCCTGTTCCTCGCGGCGGCGCTGGTGGCCGGGCGCCTGGCCTCGCGCCTGCGCATGCAGGTGATCGCCCTGCGCGCGGCCAACCGCCATGCGCGTGCGCGCCAGCAGCTGGGCCGGCAGCTGGCCAGCGCGGCCGGCAACGGCGAGGTCGCGCAGGCCGGCAGGCAGGCGCTGGAACAGGCGATGGACGTGCCGGCGTGGCTGCGGATCGGCGCCGACACCGCCACCGGCGGCCGCGCCCAGCCCGGCGATACCGACCTGGCCGCGGCCGACTGGGCCCTGCGCCACGGCCAGCCCAGCGGCCGCTTCACCGATACGCTGGCTGGCGCGCAGTGGTGGTTCCTGCCCCTGCTGGATGGCGAGGACCGCGCCGTGGGCGTGGCCGGCCTGTACCTGCCTGGTGCGCAGGCGCGCCTGCTGCCCGAACAGCGCCAGCTGGCCGAAGCGATGGTCGATGACATCGCCCAGGCCGCACTGCGCACGCGGCTGGTGGCCGAGCTGGAGCAGGCGCATGTGAGCAACGAGACCGAGCGGCTGCGCTCGGCTTTGCTGTCTTCGGTATCGCACGACCTGCGTTCGCCGCTGGCGGCGATGATCGGTTCGGCCGACAGCCTGGCCAGCTATGGCACGGCGATGGACATGGCCGACCGCCGTGCGCTGCTGGACACCATCCTGGTGGAAGGCGAGCGCCTGGACCGCTACATCCAGAACCTGCTGGACATGACCCGGCTCGGCCACGAAGGGCTGACCATCAACCGCGACTGGATCGGCGTGGACGAACTGATCGGCTCGGCCGCGCGCCGCCTGCAGCGCTACCAGCCCAAGGTGCGGCTGGAACTGGATATTCCTTCCACGATGGCGCCGATCTGGGTGCACCCGGCGCTGGTCGAACAGGCGGTGTTCAACGTGATGGAGAACGCCGCCAAGTTCTCGCCGCCCGATGCGCCGGTGCAGGTGCAGGCACGCGAACTGGACGGCCAGCTGCGCATCGACGTGATCGATGCCGGCCCCGGCATTCCGGATGACGAGCGCGCGCGCATCTTCGACATGTTCTACAGCGTGGAGCGCGGCGACCGCGGCCGCCACGGCACCGGCCTGGGCCTGACCATCTGCCAGGGCATGATCGGCGCCCACGGCGGCAGCGTGCAGGCGCTGCCCGGACGCGATGGTCGCGGTACCCTGATCCGCATCACCCTGCCCCTGCTCAAGCCAGCTGCCCACGATGAGCCCGACCCCGATTGATACCAGCGTGCCGGCCGCGCGCGTGCTGGTGATCGACGATGAAACCCAGATCCGCCGGTTCCTGGACATCAGCCTGCGCGCGCAGGGCTACCAGGTGCGCCAGGCCGCCACCGGCCAGGAAGGCCTGGAAATGGCCGCGAGCGAGGACATGGACCTGGTGATCCTGGATATCGGCCTGCCGGACATGGAAGGCCACGAGGTGCTGGCGCAGCTGCGGCAATGGAGCCAGGTGCCGGTGATCATGCTGACCGTGCGCGCCGGCGAGGACGAGAAGGTGCGGGCGCTGGATACCGGCGCCAATGACTACGTGACCAAGCCGTTCGGCACGCAGGAGCTGATGGCCCGGGTGCGCGCCCTGCTGCGCACCCGCAGCGTACCCAGCGACGGCACCCCGCCGGTGTTCGATGATGGCCACCTGCACGTGGACCTGGTGCGCCGCGAAGTGGCGATCGATGGCGAGCCGGTGGCGCTGACGCGCAAGGAGTACGCGCTGCTGTCACTGCTGCTGCGCAACGCCGGGCGGGTGGTGACCCAGCCGCAGATCCTGCAGGAGATCTGGGGGCCGACCCACCAGCACGACACGCACTACCTGCGCATCCTGGTCGGCAAGCTGCGGCACAAGCTGGGCGATTCGGCGCTGGATTCACGCTATCTGTTCACCGAACCGGGCGTGGGGTTGCGGTTCAAGGGGTAAGGCGTGCCGACCAACGGTCGGCACCCACCAGAGCGGATCGCGGTGCCGGGCGCAGCCCGGCCCCACCACGACCGATCAGAAGCCCAGCGCGGTGTCGCCCAGCAGGCCCTGCAGCTGGCTGCGGAACAGCGCCTGGATGCGCTGCAGTGCGCCCTCATCGTTGCCTTCGAAGCGCAGCACCAGCACCGGGGTGGTGTTGGAGGCACGCACCAGGCCCCAGCCGTCGGGGTAGTCCACGCGCAGGCCATCGATGGTCGACAGGCGACCGCCGGTATACGGGTTGTCCTCGGACTGCGCCGCGGCCACCAGCATCGCCACCAGCGCATGCGGCGTCCCGGACGCCACCGGCACCTTCAGTTCCGGCGTGGACACCATGTCCGGCAGCTCCTCCAGCACCTCGTGCGGGGTCTCTTCGCGCTGGGCGAGGATTTCCAGCAGGCGGGCGGCGGCGTACAGGCCGTCATCGAAACCGAACCAGCGTTCCTTGAAGAAGAAGTGGCCGCTCATCTCGCCAGCCAGTTCGGCATCGGTCTCGCGCATCTTCGCCTTCATCAGCGAATGCCCGGTCTTCCACATCAGCGGGCTGCCACCGTTGCGCAGCACATGATCGGAAAGCTTGCCGGTGCACTTCACGTCGTAGATCACCATCGCGCCGGGGTTGCGCATCAGCACGTCGGCGGCGAACAGCATCAGCAGCCGGTCGGCATAGATGATCCTGCCTTCGCCGGTGACCACGCCCAGGCGGTCGCCGTCGCCATCAAAGGCCACGCCGAGGTCGGCACCGAAGCGCTTGACCGTCTGCACCAGGTCTTCGAGGTTGGCCGGTTCGCTGGGATCGGGGTGATGGTTGGGGAAGGTGCCGTCGACATCGCAGTACAGAGGGATGACCTCGGCGCCGATGGCTTCCAGCAGCTGCGGGGCGAACGCACCGGCCACGCCGTTGCCGGCGTCGGCCACCACCTTCAGCGGGCGGTCCAGCTGCACGTCGTCGGCAATGCGCTGGATGTAGTCGGCGGCGACCTCGCGCTGCTGGTAGTCGCCCGGCTCGGCGGCCTGGGCCAGGCGGCCTTCGCTGATGCGCTGGTACAGATCGGTGATCGCATCGCCGGACAGCGTTTCGCCGCCGATGACCACCTTGAAGCCGTTGTATTCGGGCGGGTTGTGGCTGCCGGTCACCGCCACGCAGGTGCCCGTGCGCAGGTGGAAGGCAGCGAAGTAGACCAGCGGCGTCGGCGCCAGGCCGATGTCGATGACCGAACAGCCGGCGCGGCGCAGGCCTTCGGCCAGGCTGGCCGACAACTCCGGCCCGGACAGGCGGCCGTCGCGGCCGATCACCACCTCGCGCAGCCCCTGTTCAAGGGCGACGGTGCCGATGGCCTGGCCGATCAGCGCGGCGTTGCGCGCGTTCAACTCGGTGCCCACCACGCCGCGGATGTCGTAGGCGCGGAAGATGTCGGCCGGCAGGTCCATCGGCGGCGGCGGCGGTACCGCGGGCGGCCCGCCGGCGGTGGCGTCGGCCGCATCAGTGCCCGGCACGACCGGCGTGGCCATCTGCAGGCTTTCGCGCAGGGTGGGGCCCTGGTCGGCCTCGACCGCGGCACCCCGACGGATCGGCATCGGCAGCGACTTCGGCAGGCGGCCACGTCCAACCACCAGCAGCACGGCGATGAAGGCCAGCAACAGCGCCACGATGGCACTGGGCAGGGCGCCTAGGCCCAGCGGGCCCGGTTCGATGTTCGGTACGCTGGCGGTCAGCCGCAGCGGGGTGCCCTTGATCGGCCGCGCCATCGCTTCGGCGCTGTCGGCCAGGCGGGCGTCACCGTGCGCGACGATGTCGTGCGCGCCCTGGCGCAGGGACAGGAAGCCACTGGACGGCGCGCGTACCTGGTCCAGCGGGCCAGTCAGGCGCAGCAGCGGTTGCCGCACATAGACGACGGCGGGGCCCAGCGCGCCCAGCTGCACCGGCGCCGCCAGGCCGAGGCGGTTGCCCCCGCCATCGCGGACCACCCGCAGCCCCGGCTTGCCGTCGGCGAGCACCGATTCCAGCAGCGCCAGGCGGGCGTAACCGAAGGTCGCGCCATCGGCGTAGGCATCGGCCAGTCCGGCCGTCAGCACGTCCACCTGCTCGACCCCGGACCAGCTCTCACGCAGGGCCTGCGCGGCGCCGGCGGCGTCGCCGGCCTGCAGCGACTGCTGCACGCGATCGCCCTTGAGATGCTGCTGCAGCTGCTGCAGCTGGCCGGTTGCGGCCTGCTGCACGCCCTGCACCGCCTCATCGCGGGCCTGCGCCAGCGTGTCCCCGTTGGCCTGCTGCCGCCACTGCTGCACGGCGCTCCAGCCGAACCAGCCGGCCAGCAACAACAGCGCCACACCCAGCAACGGCGCATTGCGCCCCATTGACTGCTTCTGCCGTCCTTCCCCGCTGCCGCTCATCCGTCTCCCCCGTCAACGCACCCCGGTATGGCCGAATCCACCCGTTCCCCGCACGCTGTCGGTGAAAGTATCCACCACCTGCAGGCTGACACGGGCAATCGGTACGACAACCAGCTGGGCGATGCGGTCGCCCGGCTCGATGGTGAAGGCTTCGCGGCCGCGATTCCAGACGCTGATCAGCAGTGGGCCCTGGTAATCGGCATCGATCAGGCCGGTGCCGTTACCCAGCACGATGCCATGGCGGTGGCCCAGGCCCGAGCGCGGCAGGATCACCGCGCACAGGTTCGGGTCGCCGATGTGGATGGCCAGGCCGCTGGGAACCAGCGCGGTATCGCCCGGCTGCAGGGTCAGCGCCGTTTCCAGCGCCGCGCGCAGGTCCATGCCCGCGCTGGCTTCGGTGGCATAGGCCGGCAGCGGCCAGCTGTCGCCGAAGCGCGGGTCGAGCAGCTTCACCTGCAATGCCTGCAGAGGGGCCGCCGGGGTGGATGCTGCCTGGGTCATGCCTGAAGCCTCCGCGCGATCAGCGCCAGCAGTTGTTCGGCCAGCTCGCGCTTGGAAGTAGCCGGGAATACCTGTTCGCCGTCCTGCCAGAAGGCCGTGGCGGCATTGTTGTCGCTCTCGAAACCGCCGCCGCTGATGCCCACCTGGTTGGCGATCACCAGGTCCAGGCGCTTGTCGATCAGCTTGCCACGCGCGTATTTCTCCACGTCGTGGGTTTCGGCGGCAAAGCCGACCACCAGCTTCAGCGACTGGGTCTGTGCGGCGACCTCAGCCAGGATGTCCGGCGTGCGCACCAGCTCGATCACCAGCGACTGGCTGTCGGCGGTCTTCTTCAGCTTCTGCGCGGCCACCTGGCGCGGGGTGTAGTCGGAAACGGCGGCGGCCCCGATATAGATGTCGGCCGGCAGCGCCTTCAGCACGGCATCGCGCATCTGCGCGGCCGAGCGCACGTCCACGCGGTGCACGCCGGGCGGCGTCGGCAGCTGCACCGGGCCGCTGACCAGCACCACCTCGGCGCCGAGGGCGGCGGCGGCACCGGCCAGGGCGAAGCCCATCTTGCCGCTGCTGCGGTTGCCCACGTAGCGCACCGGGTCGATGTCCTCATAGGTCGGGCCGGCACTGATCAGCAGACGCAGGCCCTGCAGCGCGCGGGTTTCCGGCGTGGCGGCGGCAGCCGGGACACGGCCAGCCAGGCCGGCCAGCGCGGCGACGATGTCGCCCGGCTCGGCCAGCCGGCCGGGACCGGACTCGCCCTCGGCCAGCGGCCCGTCGACCGGGCCGATGACCTGCGCGCCACGCTGGCGCAGCAGGCTGATGTTGGCCTGGGTGGCCGGGTGCAGCCACATGCGGTGGTTCATCGCCGGGCACACGGTGAGCGGCGCGGTGCTGGCCAGGCACAGGGTGCTGACCAGGTCATCGGCGTGGCCCTGGGCCAGGCGTGCCAGCAGATCGGCGGTGCCCGGTGCGACCACGATGCGGTCGGCCCAGCGCGCCAGTTCGATGTGGCCCATGGCCTGTTCGGCGGCACTGTCCCACAGGGTCGTGCGGGTGGGCTGGCCGGACAGGGCCTGGAAACTGAGGGGGGTGACGAACTGCTGGGCTCCGGCGGTCATCGCCACCTGGACCAGCGCGCCGGCATCACGCAGGCGGCGGACCAGTTCCAGTGCCTTGTAGGCCGCGATCCCGCCGCCGACGCACAACAGCAGTTTCTGGCCCTCCAGCGCGCGGGCCGGCGCGGGGAGGGCGTTGGGAGAATCAGCCACCTGGAAATCCTGTGCAAACGAGGGCGCTAGCTTACCCGATGGTCGGTAACGTCCCGGTACACAGCGCACATAGCGCGCAGCTATCAGCAGATGGAACTCAGGCTACATCGTTTTCCGGGTTGTCCCCTCTTCGATTCGGAACTTTCCTATACCTCAGCCGGCCGCCGCTTCCTCAGAATCACGGTTGGCCCCCTCGGGTGCGCCATCTGGTTTTCCGAGGAGTGCACCGTGCATCCGCGCATCATCATCGCCGACGACCATCCGGTCGTACTGCACGGCATCCGCATCGTGCTCGAACGCCACCAGATGTGCGTCACCGGCGCGGCCGCCGATGGCGCCGGGTTGCTCGACCTGGTCGCCCAGCAGCCCTGCCACGCGATCCTGACCGACCTTTCCATGCCCGGCACCGGGCCCGACGGCCCCGAGCTGCTGGAGACGCTGCGCCAGCAGCACCCCGCGTTGCCGGTGGTGGTGCTGACCGGCGCGCGCCACCCCGGGCTGCTGGATGGGCTGCTGCGCGATGGCGTGCAGGGTCTGGTGGACAAGAGCGCCGACTTCGCCGAACTGCCCCAGGCCCTGCGCGCGGTGATGGCCGGCAAGGTGTTCGTGTCCCACCAGCTGCGCCGCCTGCTGCAATCGCGCGATCTGCTGTTCCCCAGGCCGCAGGCGACGCTTTCGGCCCGCGAACAGCAGGTCGTGCAGCTGCTGGGCGCGGGCCTGAACGTGAATGCCATCGCCGAGCACATCGGCCGCAGCGCCAAGACCATCAGCCGGCAGAAGGCCGAGGCCATGCGCAAGCTGGGCCTGGACAACAACCAGGAGTTGTACGACTACCTGCAGGCCCAGCGCGGTTGAGGGATAGGCCGACCATCGCGGGCGGCAAATGCCGATGGCTGGCGGGCGCCGCAGCAGCGACCATGCAGCCATGTCCATCCACGACTGGCCACCCGAGGAACGCCCCCGCGAGAAGCTGCTGACGCGCGGGCCCACCGCCCTTTCCGATGCCGAACTGCTGGCCCTGTTCCTGGGCTCCGGCTTCGGCGGCCGCGATGCGGTGCAGACCGCGCGCGACCTGCTCGGCAGCCACGGTCCGCTGCGGGTGCTGCTGGACCGCCCCGCCGCCAAGCTGGCCCGCCTGCCCGGGTTGGGGCCAGCGCGCAGCTGCACGCTGGCGGCCGGGCTGGAGCTGGCCCACCGCTACCTGGCCGCCGAGCTGGCGCAGGGCGAAAGCGTGGGCGACAACCCGCTGGCGGTCGGCCGCTACCTGCAGCACCGGCTGCGCGGCCAGGCGCGCGAACTGTTCCTGGTGCTGTTCCTGGACAACCGGCACCGCCTGATCGCCTGCGAGGAGCTGTTCGCCGGCACCATCAACACCGCGCCGGTCTATCCCCGCGAGGTGGTGCGGCGGGCCCTGCTGCACAACGCCGCGGCTGTGATCCTCAGCCATAATCATCCCTCGGGCGACCCCGAGCCGTCCGGGGCCGATGCGCGGATCACCGACGAGCTGCAGCAGGCCCTGGCGCTGGTCGACATCCGCCTGCTGGACCACTTCGTCATTGGCGAGGGGCGGCCGGTTTCATTTGCTGAACGCGGCCTGCTGCCGCAGCACCCGCCGCGCCTGTTCGGCTGAGGCCGCTGGCCCCGCGGGCTTGGCCACTGGAGGTCGTGCGTCTTCACATGGGCAGGCCTCGGTCAGCGTACGCGCCGGCATCTGCGCTAAAATGGGCGATTCCGCCGCTCATTCTCACAGCAGGCCTCGTGAAAAATCTCCTCCGCGCCCTGATCAGCCAAGGCATCGAAGCCTTGCGCGCCAACGGCACCCTGCCCGCCGACTCCCTGCCGCCGGACTTCGTGGTCGAGCGCCCGAAGACCCGCGACCACGGCGACTTCGCCACCAATGCCGCCATGCTGCTGGCCAAGGCCGCGCGCAGCAACCCGCGCGCACTGGCCCAGGCGCTGGTCGACGCGCTGCCGCGCAGCGAGGACGTCAGCAAGGTCGAGATCGCCGGCCCTGGCTTCATCAACTTCCACCTGGCCCCGGCCGCGTACCAGCGCGAAGCCGCCTCGGTCATCAAGGAAGCCCACGACTACGGCCGCAACCTGTCCGGCAATGGCCGCACGGTGGGCGTGGAGTACGTGTCGGCCAACCCGACCGGTCCGCTGCATGTCGGCCATGGCCGCGCGGCGGCGATCGGCGACTGCGTGGCGCGCGTGCTCGATGCCAACGGCTGGAACGCCAAGCGCGAGTTCTACTACAACGACGCCGGCGTGCAGATCGAGAACCTGGCGCTGTCGGTGCAGGCGCGCATCAAGGGCATCGCCCCGGACCAGGACGGTTGGCCGGAAGGTGGCTACCGCGGTGAGTACATCGCCGACGTGGCCCGTGCCTACCTGGCCGGCGCCAGCGTCGACCTGGAAGGCACCATGGTGGTCGGCGCCAAGGATCCGGACGACATGACCGCGATCCGCCGCTTCGCCGTGGCCTACCTGCGCAACGAGCAGAACCTGGACCTGGCCGCGTTCGGCGTCGACTTCGACATCTACTTCCTGGAAAGCTCGCTGTACGCCGATGGCAAGGTGGCCGAAGCGGTCGCCAAGCTGCAGGCCTCGGGCCACACCTACGAGGAAGGCGGTGCGCTGTGGCTGCGCAGCACCGACTTCGGTGACGACAAGGACCGCGTGATGCGCAAGTCCGACGGCACCTTTACCTACTTCGTGCCGGACGTGGCCTACCACCTGTCCAAGTGGCAGCGTGGCTACGAGCGCGCGATCACCGAGCTGGGCGCCGACCACCACGGTTCGCTGGCCCGCGTGCGCGCCGGCCTGCAGGCGATGGAAGTGGGCATCCCGCAGGGCTGGCCGGAATACGTGCTGCACCAGATGGTCACCGTCATGCGCGGCGGCGAGGAAGTGAAGCTGTCCAAGCGTGCTGGCAGCTACTTCACCCTGCGCGACCTGATCGAGGAAGCCGGCCGCGATGCCACCCGCTGGTTCCTGATCGCGCGCAAGCCCGATTCGCAGCTGACCTTCGACATCGACCTGGCCCGCCAGCAGAGCAACGACAACCCGGTGTTCTACGTGCAGTACGCGCACGCCCGCGTCTGCAGCCTGCTGCGCCAGGCGCAGGACAAGGGCCTGGTGTACGACCAGGGCAACGGGCTGGGCAACCTCGGCCGCCTGGCCGACGACGCCTCGCTGCTGCTGATGAACGAAATCTCGCGGTACCCGGAAGTGGTCGAAGCGGCTGGCGTGGCGCTGGAACCGCACCTGGTGGCGCAGTACCTGCGTGAATTGGCGCACGCCTTCCACACGTGGTATCACGGGACGCCGGTGCTGGTGGACGACGCCACCGACCGCAATGCCAAGCTGACCCTGGCCTGCGCCGCGCGCCAGGTACTGGCCAATGGCCTCGACCTCCTGGGCGTCAGCGCCCCGGAAAAAATGTAAGTTTCAGGAGACGCAGTACACATGGCAGCACGACGCGGCAAAAGCCAGGCACGACGCAACAGCAGCAGCCAGGGCACCCCGGGATGGGTGTGGCTGGTCGCTGGTGTGGCCATTGCCGCAGTGGTGTTCCTGGCGGCGCCGAACCTGTTCAAGGGCGAAGGCGATGGCTTCCTGCGCGCCGGCCCGCAGCCGAACCCGAACGCGCAGCCGGCCCCGGTTGCCGATGCCGACAGCGATGTCGGCAGCCAGCCGGCGGAAGCGCCGGCCACGCCGAAGCCCGCTGAACCGGCCAAGCCGGCGGCCACGCAGTACGACTTCTACACCCTGCTGCCGGGCAAGGAAGTCGAGATGTCCGACGCCGAACTGGCCGCCAGCACGCGTGCCGAAGAACTGCGCCGGGCCAAGGCCGAGGCGCAGCGCGCGCAGGCGGCCCTGGAAGGCAAGCCGGTTCCGGCGGCTGCGGCTGCGGCTGCGGCTGCGGCACCGGCGGCGACCCCCAGCGTGGCCAGCACCACCCCGGGCACCAGCACGGCACGCCCGCTGCCGGCACCGCTGAGCGAACGCCCCGCGGCAGCCACGCCGTCGGCTTCGACGGCAGCACCGGCGGCCACCAGCACGGCGGCGACCACGCCGGCCCCGCGCGCGGAGGCTGCGCAGGCGGCTGCCGCGGCACCGGCCGCAGCGCCTGACAACACGCGCTACATCCTGCAGGCCGGCGCCTTCGGTGCGTCCGGCGATGCCGAGGCGACCAAGGCAAAGCTGGCGATGATGGGCCTGGCCGCGCGGGTGGAATCGGCGCAGATCAACGGCAAGACCGTGTACCGCGTGCGCATGGGGCCCTACGGCAGTGCCGGCGAGTTGTCCGAAGCCAAGCAGAAGCTGGATGGCACCGGCCTGCAGGCGATGGCGATCAAGGCGCAGTAAGCCGTTGCGGATGTGGATGAAAAAAGCCGGGCATTGCCCGGCTTTTTTGCTTTTGTAGAGTCGAGCCATGCTCGACTGCATTCAACGACAGTCGAGCATGGCTCGACTCTACAAAACGATGCGCCCCGGTCAGCCTTCGCGGGCGACCTGGAAACCGGCGAACGACTGGCTGACCGGCATCAGTTCGAGGCGATTGATGTTCAGGTGCGGCGGCAGCGTGGCAACCCAGAAGATCTGCTCGGCGATGTCTTCGGCGGTCATCGGGTTGGCGCCGGTGTAGAGCTTGTCCGAGGCGGCCTGGTCGCCGTGGGTGCGGACCACGGTGAATTCGGTTTCGGCCATGCCCGGCTCGATCGTGGTCACGCGCACGCCGGTGCCGTGCAGGTCCGAGCGCAGGCCCAGCGAGAACTGGCTGACGAAGGCCTTGGTGCCGCCATAGGCGTTGCCGCCCGGATACGGGTACACGCCGGCCACCGAGGAGATGTTGATGATCGCGCCCTTGCGCTCGACCAGCAGCGGCAGCAGGCGATGGGTCAGGGTCACCAGTGCGGTGATGTTGGTGTCGATCATGGTGGTCCAGTCCGACAGCCTGGCGCTCTGCGCCGGCGCGGTGCCCTGGGCCAGACCTGCGTTGTTCACCAGCAGGTCGATGTCACCGAAGGCCGGGGGCAGCGCCAGCAGCGCGGCTTCCATCGCCACCGGGTCGCGCACGTCGAACACGGCGGCGTGCACCACGTCCTTGCCATAGCGGTCGACCAGCGGCTGCAGGCGTTCGCCACGACGGCCGGTGGCGATCACTTTCCACCCGGCCTGGGCGAAGCGATGGACGGCGGCGGCGCCGAAGCCGGAGGTGGCGCCGGTAATCAGGACGGTGCGGGTCATGCAGACAACTCCGTGGGGAACCAGACCCCCATTCTGGCACCGTCGGCCGGTGACTGCGTTGCCCGATCAGGCCGGGTTGGCCAGGCTTGGGGGTCAGAGCCCTTTGCCTGCGGCAAAGGGATCCGACCCCGGCACGGGCCCCGCCAGGATTCAGCGCAGGCGGAACACCCGTGCCATGGGCAGGTCTTCGTCCACCTGCAGGAACCAGCGCCCGGCGATGCCCGGAATCACTTCGATCTGCGGCGCCTGCACGGTCTTGCGCAGCTTCATCTGGCCCTTCATCACCTGCCACTGCTGGCCATTGTCGAGGGTGAAGACGGTGCCCGGCTCCCAGCCGGCGACATCGCCCACCACCCGTGCCGTGACCGGGCCTTCTTCCAGGCCCAGGTGCATGGCGGCCGGGGCCGGCACGTTGGCTGGCAAGGGTGCTGCGGGCACCGCTGCCGCCGGCTGGGCTGCCAGGGCCGCCGACGCTGGCGCTGCGCGTTCCGCCTCGCGCAGCACCCGGTTCAGTGCCTGCAGCTGTGCCGGGCTCAGCCCTACTTCGGCCAGCTGGGCCGCGTTGAGGCGCTGCTCGACCGGCACGAAGCGGTCCTGGGCGGTGGCGGCAAAGCTGCTGGCGACCAGCAGGGCGGACAGAAGGAACCGGCGCATCGGCGAAGTCTCAGCGGAAGTGCGCACACTTTGCTACGACGGGATGACAGTCCGGTGACACACGCCGGGCCGGTACAATGGGCCATGATCAACAACGATGTACTGCGCAGCGTGCGCTACGCGCTGGACCTGGGCGACCACCACGTGGTGACCCTGTGCCAGATGGCCGACCCCGCCTTCGTGGTCGATACCGAGCAGGTCAAGGCCTGGCTGCGGCGCGACGACGAGGCCGGCTTCGAAGCGATGAACGACGGCGCGCTGGCGCACTTCCTGGATGGGCTGATCGTGCACCTGCGGGGTCGCGATGAGAGCCAGCCGCTGCGCGCGGTGGAAACCCGCATCGACAACAATGTGGTGCTGAAGAAGCTGCGCGTGGCCTTCCAGCTGCGCGACGTGGACCTGATGGAGATCTTCGCCAGCGTCGGCTTCAAGGTGTCCAAGTCCGAGCTCGGCGCGCTGTTCCGCCAGCCCGGCCACACCAATTACCGGCGCTGCCTGGACCAGATGCTGCGCAACTTCCTCAAGGGCCTGAGCCTGCGCGTGCGCGGCTGAGCACGGCCTCGACGAAGGCCCGCGCCGCCGGCGTGGGCAGGCGTTGCCAGGCCAGGTGCACGCGCCGGGTCGGGGTGGGCTGCAGCGGTATCCGCACCACCCCCTCGAACCCCTGCGCGATCAGCACAGGCACGATGCCCACCGCCAGGCCATGGCGGACGAAGCGCTCGATCAGCTCCATCTGGTTGACCTCGAAACGCACCTGATGTGGCAGGCCCGCCGCGGCGAATGCATCGTCGGTCTGCCGGCGCGCGCCGGTACCGCGCGCGAAATCCACCAGCGCCTCGTCCTGCAGCAGGGCCAGCGGCAACCGCGCCTGCCCGGACAGCCGATGCGTCGGCGCCACCACCGCCACCAGGTCCTCTTCCTGCAGCATCTGCTGGCAGACGCCATCCAGGCTGGCCGACGGTGCCAGCCCGACCAGGGCGACATCCAGTTCGCGCGCCTGCACCTGCGCGATCAGGGTTTCGCTCTTGTCCACGCGCAGCTGGAATTCCACCTGCGGGTAGGCCCGGCGGAAGGTGGCGAGGATGGCCACCACGTCGATGTCGGTGAGCGAGGAGATCTGCCCGATCGCCAGCGTGCCGCGCACCTCGCCGGTCACCGCCGCCACATCGGCTCGCAGGTGGCGCAGGCTGGCCAGCACCTGCCGTGCATGCACCAGCAGCGCCTCGCCGGCCGGCGTGATCCGCACCTGGCGCGGCAGGCGTTCGAACAGCGGCGTACCCAGTTCTGCTTCCAGGTGCGCGATCTGGTGGCTCAGCGCCGACTGCACCACATGGCAGCGCGCGGCCGCACGGGTGAAGTTGCCCTCTTCGGCCAGAGCCACGGCGAATTCAAGCTGCTTGAGGTTCATGCGGGCTGCCCCTGGCAACCATCTGAATTTAAGATGCCAAGGATGATGATGATTCATTTCCATCATCAATGCAGCAGGAGGACACTGTGCTCCCCACGTTCTGGAATGCCCTGTGAGCCCTTCCCTCCCCCCTCTGCACCGCTGGCAGGTGCTGCTGATGTCGGTGGCCACCGGCGTGGCGGTGGCCAGCAACTACTACGCGCAGCCGCTGCTGCACACCATCGCCGATGCCTTCGGCGTGCCCTTCGGCCAGATCGGGATGGTGGTGACCGCTGCCCAGCTGAGCTACGCCGCCGGCCTGATCCTGCTGGTGCCGCTGGGTGACCTGTTTGAACGCCGCCGCCTGATCGTGGTGATGAGCCTGCTCTCGGCCGGTGGCCTGGTCATCAGTGCCTGCGCGCCGTCGCTGGCCTGGCTGCTGGTGGGTACGGCCATCACCGGGTTGTTCTCGGTGGTGGCGCAGGTGCTGGTGCCGTTTGCCGCGACCCTGGCCGCGCCAGAACACCGGGGCCGCGTGGTCGGCACGCTGATGAGCGGGCTGCTGCTGGGCATCCTGCTGGCGCGCACCGTGGCCGGCCTGCTGTCCAGCCTGGGCGACTGGCGCCTGGTCTATGCCATCGCCGCTGCCGTGCTGGTGCTGACCGCACTGGCCCTGCAGCGCGGGCTGCCGCGCTTCCACCACACCGCCGGCCTGGGCTATTTCGCCCTGCTGCGCTCGATCGGCACGCTGTTCGTGCAGGAACCGGTGCTGCGCCAGCGCACCCTGCTGGGCGCGTGCAGCTTCGCCATGTTCGCCATCTTCTGGACACCGCTGGCCTTCCTGCTGGCACGGCCGCCGTATGAATACGGCGATGCCACCATCGGGCTGTTCGGGCTGGTGGGTGCCGCTGGCACGCTGGCGGCGGGGCTGGCCGGGCGCATGTCCGACCGTGGCCAGACCGGCCGCGCCACCGCCATCGCGCTGGCGATGCTGCTGCTCTCATGGCTGCCGCTGGGCCTGTCGACGCATTCGCTGCTGGCGCTGCTGGTGGGCGTGGTGGTGCTGGACCTGGCCGCGCAGCTGCTGCACGTGAGCAACCAGAACCTGATCTATGCGCTGCAGCCGAAAGCCCGCAACCGCCTCAACGCCGGCTACATGACCGGCTACTTCATCGGTGGCTCGCTGGGATCGTTGCTGTCGGCGCAGGTCTACCAGCACTTCGGCTGGACCGGCGTGTGCGTGGCCGGCGCGGCGGTAGCCGTGCTGGCCCTGCTCCTGTGGCTGCCTGGCGCGTGGCGTGCGCGCCAGGCAGCGGTGGCCCGCTAGAAACTGCCCTGCAGAGCCAGCTCCCAGCGCCCGCCGGCATTGCCGGGGAACAGCCGGCGCGCGGCATTGTCGGTGTCGTGCACGGTGGCACGCAGTTCCCACGCCGGTGCCAGGGTGGCGATGGCGCTGAGCTGGCCATGCAGGTAGTCCGGGCCCTGGGCGTCGGCCAGCCAGTAGTGGCCGACCGCCGCTTCCAGGCGAAAGCGGTCGTTCAAGGGCAGGCGTCCGCCCAGCTGCGCATAGGTGCCGCGATGCCCACCGGCCAGGGCATCGCTGGAATGGGCCAGCTGCAGCCACGCCCGCTGCTTCCAGCTGAGGGTGGCACCCAGTTCGGTCCAGTCCAGCGCGCGGCCGGTGCCCGGGTACAGGTAGCGGGTGACGTTGGCATCCAGGCTCCAGTCCTGCGCCAGCGCACCGGACCAGCCCGCCACCAGATCGAATTCACTGCGCGCACCGATATCCGGGGTAAACGACACGTTCGATCCCCACACGCTGGCATACAGGCCCGACGGCAGCGCCAGCTTCGCCCCGGCCTGCACCGCCGGGTCGCCCCCGGTCTGCGAGCTGCCGCGCCACACGTAATCGCTGGTCACCGCCATGTTGCCGTTGGCCTGCACCTGCGCCTGCGCGCTGCCGATGCCGAGCACGCCGGCCACCAGTGCGGCCACGGCCGCGCTCATCCCCTTGCTGTCCACTGCGTGGTGTTCCTCGTACAAGGCGGTCGTGCCGCCGGGACGGCAGTGTCGGCGGCGGGGCCGTAACGGATCGATGGCGCAGCGGCAGCGTTCGCGCAAAATCAACGTAAAGCGACCGGGCTCGACGAAAGCGAAGGGGCTCGACGGTTGCCGGGGTATCATGGCGCCCTGTTAAAAGGAGCCCTGCGTGGACGCCATCCTGACCCCGGTATCGATCGGCGAGCTGATCGACAAGATCACCATCCTCGAGATCAAGGCCGAGCGCATCGACGATGCCGCCAAGCTGGCCAATGTACGCACCGAACTGGACGGCCTGCTGCCGTTGCTGCAGCAGCAGCTGCAGGCGCAGCCGGCGCTGGGCGCGCTGCGCACCCAGCTCAAGGCCATCAACGAACGCATGTGGGACATCCAGGACCAGCTGCGCGACAAGGAAGCGGCGCAGGTGTTCGATGATGCGTTCATCCAGCTGGCACGCGGTGTCTACGGCACCAATGGCGAGCGCATCGTGGTGAAGAACGAGATCAACCGCGTGGCCGGCTCGGCGCTGGTGGAAGAAAAGCAGTACCAGGGCGAGTAAGCCCCTGCGTCAGCCGCATTCGAGCAGGTGGCGGATGCGGAACAGCTCGCCATCGCTGTGGATGCCCAGCTTCTGGTAGGCGGCTTTCTTCTGCGTGCTGATGGTGCTGGCCGAGCGCTGGAAGCGGCGCGCCACTTCACCGGTGCTGCAGCCCTGCAGCACCAGCCCCAGCACTTCACGTTCGCGCCGGCTGAGCGGCGTCAGCGTGGGCGCAGGCGCGCGCCGGGTGCGCGAGCGGCTGAGCTGGGTGCGCAGCTCCGGTGGTACGAAGCGGCCACCGCGGGACACCGTATCCAGCGCGCGCAGCAGCATCTCCGGCGACGTCGCCTTGGACAGGAAGCCGCGCGCACCGGCCTGCATGGCCGTGGCCACCGTGCTGGCATTGCAGTGGGCCGACAGCACCAGCACCGGCAGGCGCGGCCAGCGCTGCGTCAGTTCGCGCAGCAGCGCCAGGCCATCGCCGAGGTCGCCCAGCGGCAACGCATCGATCACCAGCAGATCCACCGCGTGCGGGTCCTGCTGCAGCAGCATGAGCAGGGGCGCTTCGTCAGCGAAGCTGGCACAGACCTGCACGCCGCTGTGCTGGCTCAACAGCACTTCCAGGCCCAACCGCAGGACCGGATGCGGATCCATCAACGCCAGCCGGCGCGGCCGATCAGGGAGCAGGGGAGGAAGCGCAGGTGACATTGCGGCGGGTCCTGTTGGACAGGACCTTCATCCTGGGACCGCACCTGCAGCAGCGGAATCCAATTTCTTGCAATGCCGCAAACGACACGGTGGGCAGTCACCTGTCGTTCCGCTTTGTCAGAACGCAACAGGCCCGGCAATGCCGGGCCTGTTGGTGCATCTCCAGCGCGTGGACGCGCCGTGCAGCAGTTACCAGCTGAAGCGCGGACCGACGGTGTATTCCTTGTCGCCGTGGCGGTTCATCTTCAGCTCGCCGTTCAAGCCCCAGTTCTGGTTGAGCTTGACCTGGCCACCCAGGCGGCCGTACCACTGGCCGTCCAGATCCACGCCGTGCTTCTTCGAATAATCTTCGTAACCCACCAGGCCGTAGACTTCGGCGTGCGGACCGAAGGCGGTGCGGACACCGGCTTCAGCGCTATAGCCGTTGAGATCCAGGCCGTGCTTCTGGTCGAACTTCTGGTAGGCGACGCGGGCAACGAAGTCGCTCGACGGTGCGATCTCGACGTTGTAGCCGGCACCGACCTTCCACTGGTCGACCTTGATGTTGGTGTGGTCGACTTCCTGGCGGCTGTACTCACCGAAGGCATGGAAGTTCGGCAGGAAGCCGTAGGAACCCTTGACGCCCCAACCGTCGGCCTTGACGCCATCAACGTCGGTCTTGGCGTAGTCGGCTTCAGCGTAGTTGTAGGACAGGTTCTCGGCGGCCGAGGCAGTGAACGGCAGGGCAGCGGCCAGCGCCAGGGCAATCAGCGAATTCTTCATGGGGGTACACCTTTTCTTTCTTATGTTGTGCAGCAGCGCCAGGGCGCCATCGCATCGGGAATGTAAATTCTCCGTTATTCGCCACAACGCTCCCTGAAAACAGCGACCTTCGCATTGCTGAATTTTTTGGCTTGATTCAGGCAGCCTCAGGCATACGCGCGCGGTCGCGAACGCAGCTGTGGCGTGATCGCCGCGTATTCACTGCATGGTTGTCGATTTCCCCCACGCCGGTTCGTCGGGTCATTGAAGGCCGTGCATGTGCCACGGCCCACCTCGGAGGCAAGCGATGAGTTACATCGATGGTTTCGTCCTGGCGGTGCCCACTGCCAACAAGGAAAAATTCCTCGCCCACGCGCGCAGCGGCGACGTGGTGTTCATCGAGTACGGTGCCCTGCGCGTGGTCGAGTGCTGGGGCGATGACGTGCCGCACGGCAAGACCACCGACTTCTTCGGCGCGGTGAAGGCCACGCCGGATGAGACGGTGGTGTTCTCCTGGATCGAGTGGCCGGACAAGGCCACCCGCGATGCCGGCATGAAGAAGATGATGGAAGACCCGCGGCTGGATCCGGCACAGAATCCGATGCCGTTCGACGGTGCGCGGATGATCTACGGCGGCTTCGTTCCGATCTACGAACTGACCGCCTGAGTACCGATGGCACGGGCCGGGCGCGCGCTCAGCGCGCGTCCGTGTCCTCACTGCCCGCCGCTTGGCCGGCGCCCAGCGCGGCGCCAGCCCCCAGGCCCAGGCCTCCCATGCCGCCGCCCATGCCACCTCCGCCGCGGCCGCCCTTGGCATCGCCGTCGTTGCGTGCCTTGCCGCTGGCACCACCGCTGCCACTGGGCCGGGTCGGCCCCTGCGGCGGAATGCGCAGATCGGTTGGGATCGGTGCGAGGTCGAGGGCTTCGCGCACGAAGTCACGCAGCGACACCACCAGTTCGTGGGTGTGCACCGGTCGGCCCTGTGCCAGTTCCTCGGCCGCGCGAGCCGCCAAGCGCACCTGTTCGTCGGTGCCCAGCAGCAGGATGTCCGACAGGGCGGCCTCCACGGCATCGCGGATGCGCCGGGCACGGTCCGAGCCGGGCTCGGCGATGCCTTGTTCGGCTTCGCGCTGGCGCAGGTCGCGGCGATGGGTGGGGTCCACGCCCAACTCACCGGTGAACGAACCGCTCAAGGTCTTGTAGGCCGCCATCAGCGTGCGCAGGCGTTCGTTGATCTGCCGGTTCTCGCGCTCGCGGCGCTGCTGCAGGGTCTGCATCACCAGCAGGCGGATGCCCACGCCCAGCAGGGTGATGAGGACCAGGCCGGCCAGGGTGGAGAGCACGCCCTGCCAGGAACTGAAATCGATACCGCGCATGCCCGGGGCTCCAGCGGGAAGAAACTGCATCCTGCCGCAAAGCGCGCCCCTGAAATGCGAAAGGCCCTCCCGCCCGGGGGCGGAAGGGCCTTCTGTCACCGCGCGATTACTTGCGCTTGGCGGCCTTGCGCACGGCCTTGGCCGGAGTCTTCTTGGCAGCGGCCTTCTTGGCGACGACCTTCTTGGCCGGTGCCTTCTTGGCGGCAACCTTCTTCAGCGGCGCAGCCTTCTTGGCCACGGCCTTCTTGGCGACGGCGACCTTCTTGCCGACAACCTTCCTGGCAGCGGCGGTCTTCCTGGTGGCAACCTTCTTGGTGGCTGCAACCTTCTTGCCGACGACCTTCCTGGCAGCGGCGGTCTTCTTGGTGGCGACCTTCTTGGTGGCGGCAACCTTCTTGCCGACAACCTTCTTCGCAGCCACAGCCTTCTTGCCGGCAACCTTCTTGCCGGCAACCTTCTTGGCGGCAACGGTCTTCTTGGCCACGGCCTTCTTGGCGGTGGCGACCTTCTTGCCGACTACCTTCTTGGCGGCCGCGGTCTTCTTGGCAACGGTCTTCTTGGCAACGGTCTTCTTGGCAACGGTCTTCTTGGCAACGGTCTTCTTGGCGACGGCAGCCTTCTTGGTGGCGGCCTTCTTCACGGTGGCGACCTTCTTGCCGGCAGCCTTGGTGGCGGCCTTGGTGGTCTTCTTGGCCGCAGCAGCCTTCTTGGTCACAGCCTTGCCGGCAGCAGCCTTCTTCTTGGCCACTTCCTTCTTCAGGGCAGCGGCTTCGGCCTTGGCGTTCTTCTTGGCCGTTTCCAGCTTCTGCTTCGCCTTGGCGACGGTCTTACCGACGGACTTGGCAGCCTTCTCGGCCTTCTTGGCAACGGTCTTCTCGACCTTGGCCACGGCCTTCTTGGCCTTGGCAACGCGGGTACCGGCAGCCTTGGTGGCGCGCTTGACGGTCTTCTCGACCGACTTCACGGCGTCTTCGGCGGCGTGGGCGATGGTCTCGCCAACGTTGGCGGCGGTTTCTTTAACGTTCTCGACGGCGTCGGTCACGACCGACACACCATTACCGTTGCTCATGTTGCCCTCCTGGGGGCCTGGATTGTCAAAACGGGGCGATGCTATACCGACATTGTCCATCGTGGAACGGGGCGCACATATTCAATCGCACCGGATGCGACGGACCTGGTGTAGGCGAACACCAGCGCCGGACCGAGCTGCATTCAGAAAACCCCTTTATTTAAGTGCTACGCGATGATGGGTGTTTGTTCGCACCCCGCCTGCGGGCCACGGCGCATCGCAGAACAACAAGCTGCGTGCCAAGCGGCATCGCAACGCCAGGATGCGCCGAACTGCGCAAGTATCCGAACGTGTCGGCACGCGGCGGAGGCACGCCTGCAGGGTCGACATGCGCGTCGCGAGCCGGGCTTTTTTCATGGGCCATTTATCCGGACCGCGACACACTCATTCAGCTTGTTCTACCGTATAGCCCTACGGCCCCACTCCACCGCCTGCGAACCGACTCCCATGCGACCGCTTCCCACTCTGCTCACGCTCGCAATCGCTGCTGCCTTCGGCGGCTTCGTCGCCACCGGCATCAACGCCCATCTGGACAACCGCGCCGATGCGGCGCCGCTGCCCGCTGCGCTGCCGACCAGTGCCGCGTTGCCGGCGGCGGTGGCCGGGCAGGCCGTGCCGTCGCTGGCGCCGATGCTGGAAAAGGCCATGCCGGCCGTGGTCAGCGTCAACACCAAACAGGTGGTGCGGGTCCGCAATCCGTTCTTCAACGACCCGTTCTTCCGCCGCCTGTTCCCCGACGTGCCGCAGGAACGCATCAACGAGTCGCTCGGTTCGGGCGTCATCATCGACGCCAGCGAAGGCCTGGTGCTGACCAACCACCACGTCATCGACAACGCCGACGACGTGCAGGTGACCCTGGCCGACGGGCGCACGGTGAAGGCCGAGTTCCTCGGCTCGGACCGCGATACCGACATCGCCCTGATCCGCATCCCGGCGCAGAACCTCACCGACATCAAGCTCGGCAACAGCGACCAGCTGCGGGTGGGCGACTTCGTCGTGGCCATCGGGAACCCGTTCGGTTTCAGCCAGACGGTGACCTCGGGCATCGTCTCGGCGGTGGGCCGCACCGGCATCCGCGGGCTCGGCTACCAGAACTTCATCCAGACCGATGCGTCGATCAACCCGGGCAATTCCGGCGGCGCGCTGGTCAACCTGCAGGGCCAGCTGGTCGGCATCAATACCGCCAGCTTCAATCCGCAGGGCAGCATGGCCGGCAACATCGGCCTGGGCCTGGCCATTCCCTCCAACCTGGCACGCAGCGTGGTCGACCAGCTGGTCAAGCATGGCGTGGTGGTGCGCGGCACGCTGGGCGTGGAAGCGCAGAACCTGAGCGCGCAGATCGCCCAAGGCCTGGGCCTGGGTGAAACGCGCGGTGCGCTGATCACCCGTGTGCTGGCCGGTTCGGCCGCCGCTGCCGCCGGGCTGAAGCCGGGCGATGTGGTGGTGTCGGCCAATGGCCAGCGCGTGGACAGCGCCGAAGCCCTGCACAACGTCGAAGGCCTGGCGGCGGTCGGCAGCGTTCTGGCGCTGGATGTGCGCCGCGAAGGCAAGGCGGTGCAGGTCAAGGCCACGCTGAAGGAACAGGCACGCTCGGTGACCGGCGACAGCCTGGACCCGCGCCTGACCGGCGCCACTTTCACCGACCTGCCCGAGTCGCTGCGCCAATCCGGCGTGGGCGGCGTGCTGGTCAGCGAGGTCAAGCGCGGCAGCCGCGCGGCCAGCAACGGCCTGCAGCAGGGCGACATCATCACCGAGGCCACGGTGGGCGAATTCGCCGACCTGGCCAGCTGGCGGGCCAACTTCCAGCAGCGCCCGGCCAATCTGGTGCTGCGCATCCTGCGCAACAACGGCCAGCAGCAGGGCCAGCTGGTGATGCGCTGATCGCCCCGCCGTAACACCCCCTATACCCGGCCGATGCTATTGCTGTACGCCCCATCGGCCGAACGCCTCGTTCGTCCCCCCATCGCAACAGGAGTGATTCGATGAGCCCCACCAATACCGAGAACCTGAAGGAACACCTGGGTGAAGCCGGTTCCCACCTGAAGCAGGCCGCCAGTGCTGCCGGCGGTGCGATCAAGGGCGCTTCCGGTGCTGCGACCGACGAACTGCGCATCGGCAAGGCCAACGTCAAGGCCGAACTGTCCGACAGCGCGCTGTCCGGCCTGGCCGCCGCTGAATTCGGCGGTGCCGCTGCCAAGGAACAGGTCGATGCACTGATGGACAAGGGCAAGGACCTGGTCGACAGCGCCGCCGAGCTGATCCGTGAGCGTCCGCTGGCGTCGTTCGGTGTGGCCTTTGCCGCCGGCTGGCTGATCGCCAAGCTGGCCAGCAGCAGCGACAAGTAAGCTGCGGCGTGAGCGAAGAGACCACGCAAGCACCCGATCCGGCGGCCACCCCGCCGCTGGACGAGAGCATCCGCCAGGTCGGCGCGGCCGGTAAGGCCGCCGCCGATTCGGCGAAGCATTCGCTGCGTTCGCTGCGGCGGTTGGCTTCGGCCGACTTCGCGCTGGCCCGCAGCGCATTCGGCCGCGCCTTGGCCTGGGCCGGGGTCGGCATCGTGTTCGGTGCCTCGGCCTGGTTGTTGATGGCCGCCACCCTCATCGCCCTGCTGCAGAGCTGGGGCCTGAGCTGGTTGCAGGCCCTGCTGATCACTTCGCTGCTCAGCCTGGCCGTCACCGGCTACGCCATCTGGCGGGTGTCCTACTTCTTCCACCACACCGGCATGCACGCCACGCGGCGCCAGCTGTCGAAGCTGGGCCTGTTCGACGAGCCCAGCGAAGACGACCCCGATGCCGATGTGCAGATTCCGGAGGGCAAGCCATGAAGTTCGGTGCGCTGCAGCGGCGGGTCAAGCGCTGCGAACAGGTGATGGCCGTGCGCATGGCCGAAACCGAGGACAGCTGGACCGTGCTCAGCCAGGTCTGGCGGCAGGGCTGGTCGCCGCTGCGCATCATCACCGTCGGCCTTGCCGGCGGTTTCCTGGCCGGCAAGCTGGAATTACCGGGCAAGCTCAACGGTGCACGCTGGCTGCAGATGATCGGTTCGGTATCCAACCTGTTTGCCAGCGGCCAGGCGGCATTTGCCGCCGCGATGGCCGCTCACGCGGCCGATACGGCGGATGAAGCGGCCGACCAGGCCGACGAAGCCGCCGAGCAGATGGCCCCGCAGGCCGCTGCCCGCCAGGCTCCGCGACCGGCAGCCGCTCCCGAACCGGAACTGCGCGAACCGCAGCCGGCCGAAGCGGCCACTGACGTCTCCGAACGTTGACTCCACACACCCGCCGCGTTGATCGCGGCGGGCGGATAATGGGCCTCCTTTCCCGGTCGGTGCGTCAATGAGCGAGTCTCTGCTGTCCCATGTGGCCCCCGAACCGGAAAGCAAGGCGACCCTGCCGCCGCCCTCGCGCCCGCGCGGGCCGATGTCGCTGGTGGTGCTGGCCACCCTGGCCGTTGCCTTCACCCTGTGGGCCGCGCAGGACATCATCCTGCCGGTGCTGCTGGCGATGTTCTTCGCCCTGGTCGGCAACCCGATCCTGCGCGTCCTGCGCCGGCTGTGGATCCCGCGCGCCATCGGTGCGCTGCTGATCCTCGGCACCGGCCTGGGGGTGACCGCCTCGCTCGGCGTGCAGCTGATCGGCCCGGCGATGGACTGGGCCCAGGAAGCACCGCAGCAGCTGCGTAAGGTCGCCCGCCAGGTGCAGGACCTGACCAAGCCCGTGCAGCAGGCCAACCAGGCGGCGGAGAATTTCGCGCGCGTCGCCGGTGGCGAGAGCAACCGCAGGATCCAGGTCATCCGCACGCAGCTGGACGACCCTTATCGTGTGCTGACCCGGGCGCCGAAGCTGGCCGCCTCGGTGCTGGCGGTGGTGCTGCTCACCCTGTTCTTCATGATCTATGGCGAAAGCCTGCAGCGCGCGGCCATCGCCCTGTTCCCCAACCGCCAGCAGCAGCGCTTCACCACCGACATCCTGCGTTCTATCGAACGCGAGGTCTCCCGTTACGTACTCACCATCAGTGTCATCAACACACTGGTGGGGCTGGTGTTTGCCGGCGTGCTGATGCTGCTCGGCATCGGCCTGCAGGAGGCGCTGCTGTGGGGCACGGTGGCGGCGCTGCTGAATTTCGCGCCGTACGTGGGCCCGCTGATCGGCGTGGCGATGATGCTGTTGATGGGCTTCGTCGAGTTCCGCGATCCGCTGCAGGCCCTGCTGCCGGCCGCCGCCTACCTGGGCCTGCATACGCTGGAAGGGCAACTGGTGACCCCGATCGTGCTCGGCCGGCAGATGAAGCTGTCGCCGCTGGTGCTGATCCTGGCCCTGATGGTGTTCGGCTGGGCGTGGGGCATGGTCGGCCTGCTGCTGTCGGTGCCGCTGCTGGTCTGCATCAAGCTGGTGCTGGCGCGGCTGGAGGGCATGCAGGGCTGGGCGCGGCTGCTGGAATGAAAGCCCCGGCGGGCAGGCGTAGAATGGCCGGGTGAAATTTCCAGTCCAAGCCATCACCCTCGACCTCGACGACACGCTGTGGCCGTTCGCGCCGATCGGCGCCCGCATCGACGTGGTCCTGCACGAATGGATGTGCGAGCACAGCCCCGCCACCGCCGCCATGTACCCGGTGGCGGCCATGCGCGAACTGCGCGAGCGCTCCTTCCGCGACAACCCGCAGCTGCACTTCGACCTGAGCGCGCTGCGCCGGCTGACGATCCAGGAGGCGCTGCAGAACAGCGGCGCCAGCCTGGACCTGCTGGAGCCGGCCTACGAAGTGTTCTATGCCGCGCGCAACCAGGTCGAGTACTACCCCGACGCACTGGAGGCCCTGGCGCGCATCGCCGCGCGGGTACCGGTGGCGGCGCTGAGCAACGGCAACGCCGACCTGGAACGGATCGGCCTGTCGCATCTTTTCGCCTTCCAGCTGGGCGCGCGCGAACATGGCGCGGCCAAGCCGGAGCCCAGCATCTTCCATGCCGCCTGCGACCGCCTGGGTGTGGCGCCAGCGCAGGTGCTGCACGTGGGCGACCATATCGAGATGGACGTGGCCGGGGCGATCACCGCCGGCCTGCGCGGCTGCTGGATCAACCGCGACGCTGCCACCTGGACCCATCCGCAGCTGCAGCCGGACCTGCAGTTCGACACCCTTACCGGCCTGGCCGACTGGTTGGACGCCAACCTCGATGCCGCCGACGAACACCGGAGTAACTGACGCATGAGCGAGATCACCGGCTTCACCGCCACCGCCACCGCCGCACTGCCGCTGCACGTGCTGGACCGCGAGCAGTACGCCAGCTGGAAGGCCGCCCAGCCGGTCGCCCAGCAGGCATGGCTGGACGCACAGGGCTTCACCGCCGCCGGCCACAGCGTGGCCCTGCTGCCGGGCGCCGACGGCCTGGCCGGTGCAGTGATCGGGGTCGGCGACCGTGCCGATGCCTACGCCTATGCGCATGCCCCGCACGCCCTGCCCGAAGGCAGCGTGTGGCAGCTGGTCACCGAGCTGCCGGCCGCCGAACAGGCGCTGCTGCAGCTGGGCTGGGGCCTGGGCAGCTACCGCTTCGACCGTTACCGCAAGCGCAACCGTGCACCGGCGCAGCTGCTGGCCAGCCCGTCGGCGGAAGTGGCCGACCTGATCGCCGCCAGCCTGCGCGTGCGCGACTGGGTCAACACCCCGACCGAAGACATGGGCCCGCAGCAGCTGGAAGACGCCGCGCGTGCGCTGGCTGACGCCCACGGTGCGCAGGTCGAAGCGATCACCGGCGATGAACTGCTGAAGCAGAACTTCCCGGCCATCCATGCGGTGGGCCGTGCCTCGCACCGTGCGCCGCGCCTGATCGTGCTGCGCTGGGGCAAGGACAGCGACCCGGCGCTGGCGCTGGTCGGCAAGGGCGTGTGCTTCGATACCGGCGGCCTGGACATCAAGCCGGCCGACGGCATGCGCAACATGAAGAAGGACATGGGCGGTGCCGCCCACGCGCTGGCCCTGGCCGGGCTGGTGATGGCCCAGCAGCTGCCGGTGCGCCTGACCCTGCTGATTTCTGCGGTGGAAAATGCGATCGGCCCCGATGCCTTCCGCCCGGGCGAGATCATCGCCACGCGCAAGGGCCTGAGCGTCGAGATCGACAACACCGATGCCGAAGGCCGCCTGGTCCTGTGCGACGCGCTGACCTTCGCCGGCGAGCAGAAGCCCGACCTGGTGCTGGACTTCGCCACCCTGACCGGTGCCGCCCGCATCGCGCTGGGCCCGGACCTGCCGGCCCTGTTCAGCAACGACGACACCGTCGCCCAGCAGTGGCTGCAGGCCGGCGATGAAACCCGCGACCCGGTGTGGCGCATGCCGCTGTGGCGCCCGTACCTGCGTTACCTGAGCAGCGGCGTGGCCGACCTGGCCAACGCCGGCTCGCGCATGGCCGGCTCGGTGACCGCCGCGCTGTACCTGGAGCGTTTCCTGGAAAACGACCAGCGCTGGGCGCACCTGGACGTCTACGCTTGGAACGACGGCGAGCGCCCCGGCCGTCCGGCCGGTGGCGAGGCCCTGGCCCTGCGTTCGGCCTGGGCGATGCTGAAGGCGCGTTACGCCTGATGGAGACGCCGGGCCCTGCCCGGCGCGTCCTCCTGCCGGGGCCGGCAAATCTGACGAAAAATTGAATTTCGGCCCCGGTCGGGTTCTGCGAGGATGTGCGGGTCGACCACCCACACGATCCGTGAAGGCAGGAACCCGACCATGTCGCTCTTCCGCTACACCCGCGCCGGCCAGACGCCCGGCGCACCGCGCACGCATTCCCCGTTGCCCTGGATCGCCCTGATCGCCCTGATCCTGGGCGGCGCCGCGCTGGCCTTCGCCTGGCTGGCCGGCTGGATCGGCAACCGCCTCACCGCGCAGCGTTTCACCGACACCATCGAAGCCACCGGCCCGGCCCATCCAGGCTTCCGCCGTGCGCACAGCAAGGGCATCTGCGTGAGCGGCTGGTTCAAACCCAGCGCGCAGGCGCCCACCCTGTCCAGCGCGCGGGTGTTCTCGCAGGCGCGCGTGCCGGTGATGGGCCGCCTGTCGATCGGTGGCGGCGACCCGTACGGCGCCGACAACACCGCGCGCGTGCGCAGCATGGCGGTGCAGATGGTCAGCGACGACGGCCAGGAATGGCGCATGGCGATGAACAGCTTCCCGTTCTTCGCCGTGCCCGACGCCGAAGCGTTCTACGAGCAGACCCGCGCCTCCATTCCCGACCCGGCCACCGGCAAGCCCGACCCGCAGAAGATGGCCGCCGTACTGGCCAGATACCCCAGTGCGCAGGCCTTCCAGCAATGGGCGAAGACCGCGCCGTGGACCAGCAGCTGGGCCGATACCACCTACAACAGCGTCAACAGCTTCTGGTTCACCAACGCGCAGGGACAGAAGCGCGCGGTGCGCTGGCGCTGGCAGCCGCTGGCGCCGGTGGTGCAGATGGATGCGGAAACGCGCAAGCAGGCCAGCGTCGATTTCCTCAGCCAGGAACTGCAGCAGCGCCTGGCCAAGGGCCCGGTGCAGTGGAACCTGATGGTCAGCACCGCCGCGCCCGGCGATGCCATCGACGATCCGTCGACGCCGTGGCCCGACTCGCGCGAGCAGGTAGTGGCCGGCGTGCTCAGCCTGGACCGCATGCAGTCGCAGGAGGAAGGCGCCTGCGGCCAGATCAACTTCGACCCGTTGATCCTGCCCAGCGGCGTGCACGGCAGTGACGACCCGATCCTGGCCGCACGCTCGGCCGTGTACTCGCAGTCCTTCAACCGCCGCGAACGCGAGCGCGCCGCCGGCAACGTCGAACAACCGAAGAAGGAGGCCGCACGATGAGTACCGGCAACGGCCACTTCAACCTGCTCGCGCGCATCCTGCACTGGACCATGGCGGTGATGATCCTGGCCATGCTGTTCGTCGGCGTGACCATGGTCGCCTCGCTGCACCTGCGGCCGATGCTGATCGACCTGCACCGCCCGCTGGGCATCGCCATCCTCGTGCTGGTGCTGCTGCGACTGTACAACCGCCTGCGCCACCGCCCGCCACCGCTGCCGGCCGACCTGCCGGTGTGGCAGGCGCTGGCGGCGAAGGCATCGCACTGGATGCTGTACGGGCTGATGCTGGCGATGCCGCTGATCGGCTGGGCGATGCTGTCGGCCGGCGGCTACCCGATCACCCTGTGGGGCGGCCTGCACCTGCCGCCGATCGTGCCGCACACCCCTGCGCTGTATGCCGCCCTGCGCAACGCGCACAGCCTGCTGGCGTATGTGTTGTTCGCCACGGTGCTGATGCACGTGGGCGCGGCGCTGTTCCACCTGTGGGTGCGCCGCGATGGCGTGTTCCAGGCGATGGCGCGCGGGAAGGATTGAGCAGGGCCGGCAATCGGTAGCGCCCGAGCCCATGCTCGGGCGGCGGCGCGCAGCGACGAACAGCAGCCGAGCATGGGCTCGGCTCTACAACCAGCCCTTCTGCCGGGCCAGCCGGTACGCCTCGATGCGGTTGGCCACGCCCAGCTTGCCGATGCATTCGGACAGGTAATTGCGCACCGTGCCGTGCGACAGCCCCAGCTGCTCGGCAATCTCGCTGGCCGTGCGGCCCTCACCGGCCAGGCGCAGCACGCGGCGCTCGCGGTCGGTCAGTGGATCGGCCTGCGACCAGGCGTCCATCGCCAGCTGCGGGTCGATCGCACGGATGCCCTGCTGCACCTTGCGCAGCGCTTCGGCGAGATTCTCTGCCGGGGCATCCTTCAACAGATAGCCCAGCACTCCCGCTTCCAGCGCGCGGCGCAGGAAACCGGCGCGGGCGAAGGTGGTCACGATGACGACCTTGATCGGCAGTTCGTGGCGGGCGATGCGCTGGGCCAGCTCGAGGCCGGTCAGGCCGGGCATCTCGATGTCGGTCACCAGGATGTCCGGCTGCAGCTGCTGTAGCATGCGCCAGGCGGTTTCGCCATCGGCGGCGCTGCCCAGCACCTCGATGTCCGGCTCCAGGCTTAGCAGCGCCGACAGCGCGCCGCGCACCATGGCCTGGTCCTCGGCCAGCAGGATGCGGATCATGCCGCACCGTCCTGTGCCAGCGAGGCCGACGGGACCGGTGTCGTGGCGGCTGCCAACGATACGCGCACGCTCAACACGGTGCCCTCGCCCCTGCCCGACCGCACCTGCAGCTGGCCGCCCAGCGCGGCCACGCGCTCGCGCATGCCGCACAGGCCATTGCCTTCGGCCTGCAGGCCGCCCCGTCCGTCATCGCGTATCTGCATCACCAGCTGCCGTCCTTCCTGCATGAATTCCACCCGCGCCTGGGTCGCCTGCGCATGGCGCACGATATTGGTGGCCGCCTCGCGCAGCACCAGGGCCAGGCCGCGCTCCACCTCCACCGGCATCGGTGGTGGCACCGTGTAGTGCAGGTGCACCTGCTGGCATTCCAGCAGCAGCCGCGCCGAGGCCAGCTCGCCGGCCAGATCGCTGGCGCGTATACCGGTGACCGCACTGCGCACCTGCGCCAGTGCCTCGCGGGCGATGGCCTCGGCCTCGCCGATCTCCTGCCGCGCACGCGCGTCATCGCGGTCGTACAGCTTGCGCGCCAGTTCCAGCTTCAGCGTGATCAGCGACAGCGTGTGGCCGAGCAGATCGTGCAGGTCACGGCCGATGCGCTCGCGCTCGGCCGTGGTCGCCAGCCGCCGCACTTCCTCCTGCGACAGCTGCAGGGCCACATCGCGCTGCTGGCTCAACGCCTCCACGTTCACCACGAGACCGACGATGAAGGACACCGCCGGCATCCACACCAGCGCCTGCCACGGGTAGCCGAAGTACAGCGCGGCCGAGCAGAACACGATGTTCAATCCGGTCAGCTGCAGCAGGTACATCCACCAGCCGCTGCGGCCGCTCATGCGCATCAGCACGCAGCCGAACACGAAGTAGCTCAGGCCGGACGGGTACCAGGGCAGCAGCACCAGCGACAGCGCGACCATCGCCAGCGCATAACGCGGGCCGTGGTGGCGCGGCGCCAGCATCACCCGTGCATACAGGAACAGGAACAGCGGATAGCTGGCCAGGGTGAGGAACAACCAGCGCAGGGTGAAGCCATTGCCCAGCGCGGGCGTCAGGAAGATCCACACCGACCACAGCAGGTGGATCGCACCGCTCCACGGGGATTTGCCGCGCCGCAACTGGTCGGCCACGGCCGAATCCGGCGCGGGGCGCAGCAGGGAGGCAAGCCAGCTCGACGGCACGGGCGGATCCAGGCGGGGACGTTCGCTGCCGATCATGCCAGTTCAGCCGACCCGGCGCAGGCGGCGACGCGCCAGCAGCAGTGCCACCACGGTCACGCCCAGCAGCACCAGCAGATGCCCGGCGAGGCTGCCTGCCGCAGGCAGCCCGACCACCGGCAGCGCCAGCTGCGCCAGGTGCCAGGTCGGCCACAGCGGCGCCATCGTCGAGAACAGCTTGGGCAGCGCCGCCAGCGGCAGCCACAGGCCCGAGAGCAGGGCCAGCGGCAGGTACACCAGGTTGACCATTGCCGGGGCCGCGCTGGCACTGACATGGCTGCCGATCAGCTGGCCGATGGCGCCCAGCGGCAGGGCCGCCAGTGCGGCCACGGCCAGCAGCTGCAGGATCTGCCGCACCTGCAGATGCACGCCGCCCAGGGTACTGGCCGCGGTGACCAGCAGGCCCGCCACCAGCAGCGCGAACATCACCGCCATCGCCAGCCGTGCGAGCAACGGTGCCGCCGCCGGCATCGGCAGCGCGCGCTTGAGGGTCAGCAGGCCGCCTTCGCGGTCGAGTGCCAGCTGCACGCCGAAGCCGAACAGGGCCGGCGCCATCGCGCCGAACACGCAGTAGGTGGCCAGCAGGTACAGCGGCGCGTGGCCACGCCCCAGCAGCACGCCGAACAACAGGTAGAACAGCACCGGGAACAGCAGCGAGGGCACCGCGAAGGCCGGAGTGCGCCAGGCCCGGCGCAGCTCGGCCTGCAGCTCGGCGATGTAGGGGCGCAGGGCGGCACGCACGGAGGCGCGCGGCGCGGCGAGGGTACGGGTCACGGTGTTCATGCGGCCTCCCGGGTCATGTCGAGGAAGGCGTCGGCCAATGCCGCGCCCTGTACTTCCAGTTCCTGCAGTCGTGCATCGGCGGCCAGCAGGCGCGCCACCACCGGTTCGGCCGGGCTGGCCAGCAGCTGCAGGTACGCACCGTCGCGCTGCACCTGCTGCACGCCCTGCCAGTGCTGCACTTCTTCCACCGCCAGGCTGCTGCGGCAGCGGATGCGCCGCGGCCGGTCGGCCAGTCGCAGCTCGGCCAGCGGCGCATCGGCCAGCACGCGGCCCTGTTCCAACACCACCACCTGCTGCGCCAGGGCTTCGGCCTCCTCCAGGTAGTGGGTGGTCAGCAGCACGCCGCAGCCTTCGGCCACCAGCTGCCGGATCGCCTGCCACATCACCTGCCGCGCCTGGATGTCCAGGCCGGTGGTAGGCTCATCGAGGAACAGCACACGCGGGCGCCCACACAGCGCGATGGCGAACTGCACCGTGCGCTGCTGGCCACCGGACAGCTGCCCATAGCGGCGGCGGGCCAGATCCTGCAGGCCGGCGCGCTGCAGGACCTCGGCCAGCGGCATCGGATCGGGATAGCAGGCGCTGGCCTGCGCCACCAGTTCATCCACCTGCAGCATCGGCGGCAGGGTGGTGCTCTGCAGCATCACGCCCAGCCCCACGCGGCTGGCGCGCTGCTGCGGATCACCGCCGAGCAGTTCGACCTGCCCGGCATCGGCGCGGCGCAGGCCCAGCAGCACGCTGATCGCGGTACTCTTGCCAGCACCGTTGCGGCCCAGCAGGGTCAGGACCTGGCCGGCACGCACCTGCAGGTCGATGCCCTGCAGTGCGGCATGGCCGGCGTAATGCACCTGCACCTGGTGCAGGCGGGCCAGCGGGGCCGTAGTGGGAGCTGCGGTCGGATCCATGGGTGCGGTACCGGTAGCGGGGACGTTGCCATCCTGTGCTGCCCCGGTCACGTTTCGCAGTGGCCGCCGTCAGCTACATCGGGTGACAGCTGTCACTGCCATCCCGCCCCGTGCCACCTGCATGCTGTGCCGCACGCTTTGCCACCGGAACCGCTGCTGTCGCCCTTCCGGCCACTCCGCCCGAACGCCTGTGATGGAACGCAATGAACGCTTCTGCCGAGCTGTTGAAGGAACTCCGTATCGACCGCAAGAACCCGCCGCCGTCCTCCGGGAATGGCCCGGGCGGCCGCCGCTGGCTGTGGATCGCGTTGGTGGTGATCGTGCTGCTGTTGGCCGGCGGTGCCTTCTTCCTGTTCGGCCGCACGCCGACGATGGAGGTGGAAACCGCACCGGCAGTGGCGATCCAGCAGGGAAGTGCCAGCAGCTCGGTGCTCGATGCCAGCGGCTACGTGGTGGCCCGGCGCATGGCCACGGTGTCGGCCAAAATCACCGGCAAGGTGCGCGAAGTGATGATCGAGGAAGGCATGCGGGTGGAGGCCGGCCAGGTCATGGCCACGCTGGACCCGATCGATGCCGATGCACAGCGCAGCCTCTCCGCCTCGCAGGTGCAGGCCGCACGTGCACAGGTGGCCGGCCTGCAGGCGCAGCAGCGCCAGGCCGCCGCCGAAGCCAGCCGCCTGCAGGCGCTGGTCGGCCAGCAGCTGGTCTCGCGTTCGCAGTACGACCAGGCCGTGGCCCAGCGTGACAGCATCCGCGCGCAGCTCGATACCGCCCAACGCAACGTCAAGGTAGCCAGCGACCAGCTCGCCATCGCCGACCTCGGCGTGGACAACAACATCGTGCGCGCGCCGTTCTCCGGCGTGGTCACCGCCAAGGCCGCGCAGCCGGGCGAGATCGTCTCGCCGCTGTCGGCCGGCGGCGGCTTCACCCGTACCGGCATCGGCACCATCGTCGACATGGAGTCGCTGGAGATCGAAGTGGAAGTGGGCGAAGCCTTCATCGGCCGCGTGCAGCCGAAGATGCCGGTGGAAGCTACGCTCAACGCCTACCCGGAGTGGAAGATTCCCGGCGAGGTGATCGCCATCATTCCCACCGCCGACCGTGGCAAGGCCACAGTGAAGGTGCGCGTGGCGCTGAAGGTGAAGGACCCGCGCATCGTGCCGGAGATGGGCGTGCGGGTCAGTTTCCTGGAACAGGCGCAGCCGCAGGCCACCGCCAACACGCCGCAGGGCGTGCGCGTGCCAGCCACGGCGGTGGTCGAGCGCGACGGTGCCAGCGTGGCCTTCGTGCTGGGCGATGCCGACCGCGTGCAGCAGCGCCCCGTGCAGGCCGGCCAGGCAATGGGCAAGGACCGCCAGCTGCTGAAGGGCGTGAGTGCGGGTGAAAGCGTGGTGGTCAGCCCACCGGACACCCTGCGCGATGGCGCCAGGGTTCGACTGAAACAAGCGCAGTAACGGCTTGGCGCCCGCGTGGCGCCGCCGGCAGCACCGTTCGATGCATGCCCTCCGGCCCGTGGCCGGCGCGCGTTCCCGTGTCGCACCTTTCGTGGAGAGCCCCGATGTCGACCCTGGTTTCACTGCGCAACATCACCAAGACCTACCAACGCGGCCCGGAAAAAGTGAAGGTGCTGCATGGCATCGACCTGGACATCGCCAGCGGCGACTTCGTCGCGCTGATGGGCCCGTCCGGTTCGGGCAAGACCACCCTGCTCAACCTGATCGGCGGCCTGGACAACCCCAGTGGCGGCGAGATCAGCATCGAAGGCGAGCGCATCGACCAGATGAGTGGCGGCCAGCTGTCGACCTGGCGCAGCCACCACGTCGGCTTCGTGTTCCAGTTCTATAACCTGATGCCGATGCTGACCGCGCAGAAGAACGTGGAGCTGCCGCTGCTGCTGACCCACCTCAGCGCCGCACAGCGCAAGCGCAATGCCGAGATCGCGCTGACCCTGGTCGGCCTGGCCGACCGCCGCAGCCACCGCCCCAACGAACTGTCCGGCGGCCAGCAGCAGCGCGTGGCGATTGCCCGCGCCATCGTCTCCGATCCGACCTTCCTGATCTGCGACGAACCGACCGGCGACCTCGACCGGCAATCGGCCGAGGAGATCCTGGGCCTGCTGCAGCAGCTCAACCGCGAACACGGCAAGACCATCATCATGGTCACCCATGACCCGAAGGCCGCCGAGTACGCCACCCACACGGTGCACCTGGACAAGGGCGAGCTGGCCGACGCCCCGCTGGCCCACTGACGGAGGCCCCGGCGATGAAATACTTTTCCCTGGTCTGGGCCCAGCTGTTCCGCAGCCGCACCCGGACCCTGCTGACCCTGTTTTCGGTGGTCGCCGCGTTCCTGCTGTTCGGCATGCTCGATTCGGTACGCGTGGCGTTCAATTCCGGCGGCAGCGTGGAAGGTGCCAACCGCCTGGTCACCGCCTCGCGCCTGTCGATCACCCAGTCGCTGCCGATCCGCCTGGAAACCCAGATCCGCCAGGTCGATGGCGTGCGCGACGTGGCCTATGGCATGTGGTTCGGCGGCATCTACCAAGACCCGAAGAACTTCTTCCCGAACTTCTCGGTGTCGCCCAACTACTTCGACGTCTACCGCGAACTGCAGATCGACCCGGCGCAGCTGGAAGACTGGAAGCAGACCCGCACCGGCGCCATCGTCGGCGAGACCCTGGCCAACCAGTTCGGCTGGAAGATCGGCGACACCATTCCGCTGCAGGCCACGATCTTCCCGCGCGGCGGCAGCAATGACTGGCCGCTGGAGCTGAAGGGCATCTTCCGCTCGAAGGACCGCGCGCAGGCAAGCAACGAAGAACGCCAGCTGATGATGAACTGGAAATACTTCGACGAATCCAACGATTACATCAAGAACCAGGTGAGCTGGTACACGATCACCCTGGACAACCCCGACCATGCCTCCCGCGTGGCGCAGGCCATCGATGCGATCTCGGCCAACTCCGACCACGAGACCAAGACCCAGACCGAATCGGCGTTCCAGCAGGCCTTCGTCAAGCAGTTCGCGGACATCGGCATGATCGTCACCTCGATCATGGGCGCGGTGTTCTTCACCCTGCTGCTGTTGACCGGCAACACCATGGCCCAGGCCGTGCGCGAGCGCATTCCCGAGCTGGCCACGCTGAAGACGCTGGGCTTCAAGGACAGCACCGTGCTGACGCTGGTGATGGTCGAGTCGGTGCTGCTGATCGGCCTCGGCGGCCTGATCGGCATGGGCCTGGCCGCACTGGTGCTGCCGGCGATCGCGCCGAAGAGCCTGGGCATGCTGCCACCGCACGTACCCACCCCCACCTGGCTGGTGGGCATCGGCCTGATCGTGGTGATCGGCGTCGTGGTCGGGCTGCTGCCCGCGCTGCGCGCCAAACGCCTGAAGATCGTCGATGCGCTGGCCGGCCGCTGAGGAGGACTCCCGATGAACAGGATCAAGAAGTGGTTGGGCAATGCGCTGACCGTGCTGCTGCTGGCGGTGGGCCTGGTGCTGTGGATCGGCCTGCCGTGGGTGGGTGTGCTGGCCGTGGCGTTGCTGGTGGCGCTGTGGCTGCTGCTGACCCGCAGTGGGCGGCTGGCGCTGGCGGCCACCCGTATCGGCATCGCCAGCCTGCCGCAGCGCTGGGGTGCCTCCTCGGTGATCGTGGTGGGCATTGCCGGCGTGGTCGGCGTGCTGGTGGCGATGCTGGCCATGGGCGAGGGCTTCCAGGCCACGCTCAACAACACCGGCGATGACACCACCGCCATCGTGCTGCGTGGCGGTTCGCAGGCCGAGACCAATTCGGTCATCACCCGCGAGCAGGTGCCGATGCTGTCCACCCTGCCCGGCATCAGCCGCGATGGCGAAGGCCGGCCGCTGCTGTCGCCGGAGCTGTCACAGGTGGTGAACCTCGTGTCCAAGGCCGACGGCACCGACGTCAACGCGCAGTTCCGCGGCGTCGGCCCACAGGCGTGGGCGGTGCATGACAAGGTGAAGATCGTGCAGGGCCGCAAGTTCGGCACCGGCCTGCGCGAGATCGTGGTCGGCCAAGGTGCGCAGGGACAGTTCCGCAATCTGGATGTCGGCAAGACGCTGACCCTGGGCAACCAGGCCTGGACCGTGGTCGGCGTGTTCGCCTCGGGGGATGCGCACGATTCGGAAATGTGGACCGATGCCGATACGCTGGCCACCACCTACCAGCGCAGTGCGTGGCAGTCGATCAGCGTGCGCACCGATGGCAAGCCTGGCTTCGAACAGTTCAAGGCGGCCGTGGCGGCCGATCCGCGCCTGAAGCTGGACGTGGAAACCACGCGTGCGTACTACAGCAAGCAGGGCGGCGGCTTGACCAAGCTGATCGACATTCTTGGCAAGGTGATCGGCACGATCATGGCGGTGGGCGCGGTGTTTGGTGCGCTCAACACCATGTACGCCGCGGTCGCAACGCGTGCACGCGAGATCGCCACCATGCGTGCGATCGGGTTCCGCGGCCTGCCGGTGGTGACTGCAGTGATGCTGGAAACCATGCTGCTGGCGCTGCTGGGCGGGTTGCTGGGCTGCGCGGTGGCCTGGCTGCTGTTCAACGGTTACAGCGTGTCCACCATCGGCAGCAATTTCAGCGCGGTGGTGTTCAAGTTCCACGTGTCGCCGGAGCTGCTGTGGAATGGCCTGAAGTGGGCACTGGGCATCGGCCTGGTCGGTGGCCTGTTCCCGGCACTGCGCGCGGCGCGCCTGCCGATCACCACGGCGTTGCGCGAGACCTGATCAACGCGCCGGTGGGTGGAGTGATGCATGTGGAGGGCGAAGCAGAGGCTTCGCCCTTTTTTTTGGGCGCGTCATCCACGCCACACGTGGATGAACGTTCGCACACTCCGTGCATTACAGATCGCGCGACTACCGCCGTTATCGATGCCTCTGCGCATCGAACACACCCCGCGCGTGACGCTGCGCACAGCACCCCTGTGGATTGTTGGTTGCGATTCATGTTCAGCGCGATGTAACACGCCGGGACAAACAGTTACGAATGAAAACACTCTAGAATCCCGCCCCCCACGTTGGTTTGCAGTACCCCACGCGCCCATAGAACGGGCGCATGTTTTTTTCTGAAACACGAGATTTCACGGATGTCCCTGAAGACCACCCCGCTGCGCAACGCGATCGTCATCGCGCTGGCCGCCAGCTGCACCACCCCCGCCCTCGCACAGGATGCGGGCGACAACACCACCAACCTCGATCGCATCGAAATCACCGGCTCGCGCATCCGCCAGGCCAGTGTCGAGACCGCCCAGCCGGTGGTCGCGCTCAACCGCGCCGAGATCGAGAAGAAGGGCTACGTCAACGTCGCCTACATCCTGCAGGACGTGACCGCTGCCGGTTCGCCGAGCATGAGCCGCGCTTCGTCGCTGACCTCCTCGCGCGACTTCGGTGGCATGTATGTCAGCCTGCGCAACCTGGGCCCGGAACGCAGCCTGGTGCTGATCGACGGCCGCCGCATGGGCGTCAGCGCCGGTGGTTATTCCGACCTGGCCTCGATTCCCTCGGCCATCGTCGAGCGCGTCGAAGTACTGACCGACGGTGCGTCGGCGCTGTACGGCTCGGACGCCATCGCCGGCGTGGTCAACATCATCACCCGCAAGAATTTCGACGGTGGCGAAGCCAGCGTCTACGTCGGCCAGTACGGCGAAGGTGACGGCCAGAAGCGCTCCTACAGCGCCACCTTCGGCAAGACCTTCGACCGCGGCTGGTTCAGCGTGGGTGCCGAGCGCACCAAGGAAGACGAAGTGATGGGCGGCGCACGTGAGTTCACCCGCTACGTCAACGGCCCGCGTCATCCGAACGATGGCCTCAACGGCACCACGCCGTGGGGCAGCGTCACCGTCGGCGGCAAGCCGGTGACCGTCGGCCCGGGCGGCGACCCGACCGATGCAGCCAACTTCCACACGCTGAACCCGGCCGATGGTGCCAACACCAAGACCAACATGAGCCTGCTGACCGGCCTGGAGCGCACTTCGGTGTTCGCCAACGGTGGATTCTCGATCACCGACAACCTGCGTCTGGTTGCCGATGCGCTGTACAGCAAGCGCGAATCGAGCAAGCACCTGGCCGGTTACCCGTACTCGGTGACTGCCGCACAGGCGCGCAACGGCACCCGCGCCGCCCTCTCCAGGGACAGCGCATTCAACCTGTGGGGCCAGGACGTGCTGTTCTCGCACCGCACCGAAGAAATGCTGCGTGGCACCGAGAACAACATGGAGACCAAGCGCGGCAGCCTCGGTCTGGAAGGCAGCTTCGACACCGGTTCGCGCTACTGGGACTGGAAC
Organism: Stenotrophomonas testudinis; assembly: GCF_024499815.1. Classification (NCBI taxonomy): domain Bacteria; kingdom Pseudomonadati; phylum Pseudomonadota; class Gammaproteobacteria; order Lysobacterales; family Lysobacteraceae; genus Stenotrophomonas; species Stenotrophomonas testudinis. Next base: position 52,929 of record NZ_JAMOKY010000004.1, read on the forward strand.
GTCAACTACACCTACAACCGCAATGAAGGCGAGCGCATCGGCACCGGCAGCATGTACCAGCCGAACGTCAACCTCGCCGTCGGCCCGTCCTTCATCAAGGATGGCGTGGCCTACTGCGGTACCACCGATGCGGTGATCGCCGGCTGCGTGCCGTGGAATCCCGCGGCGCCGATGGGCTACACCGGTCCGGGCTCGCTGAGCAACCAGGACGTGCAGGACTACCTGTTCGCCCGCTTCGTGGACAAGAGCCAGACCACCACCAAGGTGGCCAGTGCCAACATCTCCGGCTCGCTGTTCACCCTGCCGGCCGGCGACGTGCTGGCCGCGATGGGCTTCGAGCACCGCACCGAAGAAGCACGCTACACCCCGGACCTGATGGTGCAGAACGGCCAGATCGCCGGCACCAGCGGCAAGCCGACCCAGGGCGACTACTCGCTCAACGAGGTCTACCTGGAACTGCAGGTGCCGCTGCTGGCCGACATGGCGTTCGCCCGTGAGCTGTCGCTGGACGTGGCCGGTCGTTACTCGGATTACAACAACTTCGGGTCGACCACCAACAGCAAGTTCGGCGTGAAGTGGAAGCCGATCGACAGCCTGCTGGTGCGCGCCACCTACGGCACCGGCTTCCGTGCGCCGACCGTGGACGACCTGTACGGCGGCACCGTCAGCAGCCGTGACTCGTTCACCGACCCGTGCGATACCTCGTTCGGCACCGCCGCCACCAGCGCCGCGGTTGCCGCACGCTGCAAGGCCCTGAACGTGCCGGCCAACTTCCGCCAGCTCAACAGCGACGGCAGCGTGGCCAGCAAGCCGGGCCAGCAGGCCACCACCGATTTCAGCTCGGGTTCCAACCCGGAGCTGAAGCCGGAAACCGCCAAGACCTGGACCGTCGGCCTGGTCTATAGCCCGGACTTCGTGCAGGGCCTGGACGTCAGCCTGGACTGGTGGAAGATCCGCATCGACAACGCCATCGTCGGCGAGTCGGCCACCAGCATCCTGGAACAGTGCTACGTGCAGGGTTCGGACGCGGCCTGCGGTCGCTTCACCCGCGGCAGCAACGGCCAGGTCAACGCGCTGGACCGCTCGCTGGTCAACGCCGGCTACCGCGAAACCGCCGGCTATGACATCAGCGCGCGCTACCGCCTGCCGGAAACCACGTTCGGCAAGTTCGCCGTCACCTGGAACACGACCTACACCGACTACCTGGAGCAGCGTAACGACAACGCCGTCACCACGCCGGTGGAACAGCTGACCAGCTGGGGCGGCAACTTCCGCGTGCGCTCGACCTTCAACCTGGACTGGCAGTACGGCAACCTGGGCATCGGCTGGACCGCGCGCTACTACTCCAGCATGAAGGAGAAGTGTTCCTACATGGACGAGTGCAACCTGCCGGGCTTCAGCTCGGCCTACACCGATGCCTCGCCGACCAACAAGGTGGGTTCGAACACCTTCCACGACCTGCAGGTGCGTTACGCCCTGCCGTGGGATGGCACCGTTTCGCTGGGCCTGAACAACGTGTTCGACCACCAGGGTCCGATCATGTACAGCCAGCCGAACAGCAGCTTCGTCTACTACGGCGGCTTCGACATCGGTCGTTTCATGTACATGAAGTACCAGCAGCGCTTCTAAGCCTGCAACCGCGTTCCCGTTCCGGCCAACTCTCTCCTGGCCGGAGATGGAAGCAGAACGGCGCCCCCCGGGGCGCCGTTCTTTTTTGCCGGAACCGGGGTCAGAGCCCTCCGCGTTGCGGAGGGATCCGACCCCTCGCCGCCCGCATCGCCCGCACGTTTTCGCCGACGAACAGGACCAGTGCGGCCCAGATCACCGCAAAACCAATCGCCTTGCCGGTGTCGAACGCCTCGTGGAAGAAGAACACGCCCAGCAGCAGCTGCAGACTCGGTGCGATGTACTGCAGGATGCCGACCAGCGACAGCGGAATGCGCTTCACTCCGTACGCGAAGCCGATCAGCGGCACGGCCGTGACCACGCCACCGAACACCAGCAGCAGATCGTTGCGCCAGCCCCAGCCGTGGAAGAACGCACCGCCATGGCCATTCTCGGCCCACACCGCAAATGCCAGCGCAGGCATGAACAGGTACAGGCTCTCCACACCCAGCCCGGCCACCGGATCGACCGACACCAGCTTGCGCAGCAGCCCGTACAGGCCGAACGAACACGCCAGGCCCAGCGCGATCCACGGCGGCGTGCCGGCATCGATGGTCAACCAGGCCACGCCTACCGCGGCCATGCCCACCGCGATCCACTGCACGCGGCGCAGGCGCTCCTTCAGCACCAGCACGCCCAGCAGCACGTTCACCAGCGGGTTGATGAAGTAGCCGAGGCTGGTTTCGATCACATGCCCGGCATTGACCGCCCAGATGTACAGGCCCCAGTTGAAGGCAATGGTCAGGCTGGATACCGCCAGGATCGGCAGCGCGCGCGGCTGCGCGGCGATCTTCCGCCACCAGCCCAGGCGCGCACTCAGCAGCAGCCACGCCACCACCAGCACCGTGGACCAGATGATGCGGTGGGCAATGATCTGGAACGACGGCACCTCGTTGAGCAGATGCCAGTACACCGGCACCAGCCCCCACAGCACGAAGGTGGACGCGGTGACCAGCAGCCCGCGGCGTTGTTCCTGCTCGTCCATGCTCACTTCCTCATGCTCATTTCTTTCGCGTCCTGGCCATGGTCAGCACCACCACGCCCAGCAGGATGACCGCCATGGCCAGGAAATCGCGCCAGCCGAACTGCTCGCCATTGAGAGCTGCGCCCAGCAGCACCGCAATGACCGGGTTGACGTAGGCGTAGCTGCCGGCCAGCGCCGGGCGCACGTTGTGCAGCAGCCAGACATAGGCGGTGAAGGCCACGATGGAACCGAACACGCACAGGTAGGCCATGGCCAGCAGGCCGCCGGTGTCGGGCAGCGTGGTCGGACGTTCGCCCACCGCGAGACCGATCAGCACCAGCAGCACACCACCGCAGATCATCTGCCCGGCCGCGGTCATGAACGGACCAGGCAGGTCCAGGCCGCGCGCCCACACCGAACCGAACGCCCAGCCGACCGGTGCGATCAGCAGCAGTACCAGCCCGGTGGGCGAGGCGGTCAGGCTGCTGCCGGCATTGAGCCAGACCACGCCGATGAAACCGACCGCGATGCCCAGCCATTCGCCGCGGCTGGCGTGCTGGCCGCGCAGCGCTGAGAACAGCGCCATCCACAACGGCACCGAAGCCACCGCCGTCGCGGCCAGGCCGGAAGACACTTCGCGCTCGGCCAGCACCACCATGCCGTTGCCCAGCACCAGCATGGTCACGCCCATGATGATCAGGTTGCGCCACTGCCGCAGGCTCGGCCGCGGCATCTTCCAGAACAGGCGCAGGGCCAGGTACATCAGGCCGCCGGCGATGATGAAGCGGCTGCCGGAGACCATGGTGAGCGGCAGCGCGCCGCCGTGCAGGGCCTTGGCGATGCCGAGGTAGGTCGAGCCCCAGACCACGTAGACCAGCAGCAAGGCCAGCGCGACAAGGCCCCCCCGGGGGGCAGCCGCAGAAGGAACAGGGGAAGCCGACATGACGCACCAGCAGGCAGGGGAAAAGGGATTCTAGAAGGTTCGGGTGACGGAGCAACCCCGCTTTGGGCAGTCGCGCAGGCCTTGCAGGGCTTTACTGAACACGCAGCGCACGACATCGCGTACGACGATCTAGCTATGGTTTGCCCTGCAGGCCGCTGTCACCCTGTGCGGTCCCCATGCCCTGCCCGCCCCTCCGGCACCCGGCGTTGACGTGGGATGCAGTACCTAGGAGGCTGGCTGGCAGCGCCCCACGCGCGCCCCTGGCACCGATCTTTCCCGCATGGAAGCACCGCATCGAGGATCCTCACCCAGATGAGCACCACGTCCCAACCTGCTGTCCCCAGCACCAACGGCGCCGCGCTGCGCCGCTCGATCTCCAATACCCTCAAAGGCTCCGCCGGCAACCTGGTGGAGTGGTATGACGTCTACGTGTACTCGGTGTTCGCCGTGTACTTCGAATCGCAGTTCTTCTCGCCCGAAGACAAGAACTCCACCATGTACGTGTGGGCGATCTTCGCCGCCACGTTCCTGATGCGCCCGATCGGTGCCTGGTTCTTCGGCCGCTTCGCCGATCGCCACGGCCGTCGCCTGGCGCTCACCGTGTCGGTCACCCTGATGGCCGTCTGCTCCTTCCTCATCGCCATCACGCCCACCGCGGCCAGCATCGGCATCTGGGCGGCGATCATCCTGCTGTTCGCGCGCCTGCTGCAGGGCTTCGCCACCGGCGGCGAGTACGGCGCCAGCGCCACCTACATGTCCGAGGCCGCCATTCCCGGCCGCCGAGGCTTCCTGTCCTCGTTCCACTACGTCACCCTGGTTGGTGGCCACGTGCTGGCGCAGCTCACCCTGTTCCTGATGCTGAATGTCTGGGGCAAGCCGGAAATTTCCGAGTTCGGCTGGCGCATCGCCTTCGGCATCGGTGGCGTCGCCGCGGTCGTGGTGTTCTGGCTGCGCCGGGGCATGGACGAGACGATGGAAGAATCGTCGATCGAGGCCGCGCGCGAAGGCAAGGCGAAGAAGTCCGGTTCGATGTACGAACTGATCGTGCACCAGTGGCGCCCGCTGCTGCTGTGCTTCCTGATCACCGCCGGCGGCACGATTGCCTTCTACACCTACTCGGTGAACGGCCCGAAGATGATCCAGAGCGCGTTTGCCGCGGATGATCCGATGACCGCCACCCTGGTCAACCTCGGCGTACTGACGTTCCTGATGGTGCTGCAGCCGGTCGGCGGCTGGCTGTCGGACATCATCGGCCGCAAGAGCCTGCTGGTGTTCTTCGGCGTGGGCGGCGTGCTGTACAGCTGGTACCTGATCACCCAGCTGCCGCACCAGCACGATGCCACCCTCGCCTTCCTGACCCTGGCGCTGGGCTTTGTCATCCTCACCGGCTACACGTCCATCAACGCGGTGGTGAAGGCAGAACTGTTCCCCACCCATATCCGTGCACTGGGCGTGGGCCTGGGCTATGCGCTGGCCAATTCGCTGTTCGGCGGTACCGCCCCGCTGCTGTACCAAGGCGCGCTGAAGACCGGCCACGTCGACTGGTTCGCCATCTACGTCACCGCCACGATCGCGGTATCGTTGGTGGTCTATGTCTTCTTCCTCACCAACAAGGGCCCGAACTGGCTCGACGGCACCCGCAAGTAAGGGCGTCGTACTGATCGCAGCCACCGGTGCAATGCCGGTGGCTGCTGCGTCTCCGGCGTCGCCGCTGATGTGGATCGCGGTGGTGCTCGCCGCAGCCACAGCACTGGCGTGGCTGCTGCGCCGCCCCAGCGCGCAGGCGTCGTGGCCGCGCATCGGCTTCGGGGTGGCGCTGCTGATGGTCGGTGCCGCGGTGGCGCTGCAGATGACAGTGGATCTGGGCAGTGGCCACAGCTCGATGCAGCTGCGCCTGCATCGCGGCATCAGTCCGGGCTCTCCGGTGGGCCTGCGCACGATGGTGGTGTGCTATCTGGCCGTGCTCGCCGCCAGTGGCTGGGGCACGTGGAAGCTGCTGCGCCGGCGCTGACGAAAACACGGTCGTGCCGGCCGCTGGCCGGCAACTCCGCATTGCTTCCGAAGGTTCATGAGGTCGCCAGCCAGCGGCCGGCACGACCTTCAACGGCGGGCGGCGTCGCTCTTTTCGCGGGCGCCGTGGAATTCCGACTCCTTCTCCCACTGCGGCCAGCGGCGGCTGTTGGCCAGTTCGGCGCCCAGGTCGTAGACCAGCAGGGTGTCGGCGGCGTGGCCGGCCGGGTCCCAGCTCGGGGTCCAGGCGTCGCAGGCCTGGTGGTAGCAGTCGGCGAAGTACTTCTCGCGCAGCGCGCGGCCGGCCTGGACCCCGCCGTCCAGCTTGTCCAGGCCCGGGCCGATGGTGATGGCCGGCACGCCCAGGCGGGCGAAGGCGAAGTGATCAGCGCGGTAGAAGAAGCCCGCTTCCAGGTTCGGGTCGGGGCTGTAGCTGCGGCCACGGGCCTTGGCCACGCGCTCCAGGTCGCCTTCCAGCGACACCCGGCCCTTGCCCCACGAGGCGATGTCGCGGGTCGCGCCATCCGGGCTGAACATTTCGATGTTCAGCACGGCAGCGGTCTTTTCCAGCGGTGCCAGCGGGTGTGCGGCATAGTAGCTGGCACCCAGCAGGCCCTTCTCTTCGGCCGTCAGGGCGACGAAGTACAGGCTGCGCTGCGGCTGCGGGCCGGCGGCGAACACGCGGCCCAGTTCCAGCACGGTGGCCACGCCGGTGGCGTTGTCGATGGCGCCATGGCGGATGCGGTCACCCTTGGCATCGGGCTGGCCGATACCGAAGGCATCCCAGTGCGCGGAGAAGATCACGGCCTCATCGCCATGCTCGCCACCGGGCAGCTTGGCCACCACGTTGCGGGTCACCACCGGCTCGCGCTTGATCGCGAAATCCACGCTCAGCTTCGCGTTGTCCAGCACCACCGGACGGAAGTCGGCCTGCATGGCCTTGCGCTTCTCGGCGTCGAAATCCAGGCCTGCGTCGGCGAAGATCGCCTCGGCCAGCTCGCGCTGCATCCAGCCACGCAGCGGCGTGTGCTGGGCCATCGCTTCGGCCTGGCCGCGCTCGATGTCGAACAGCGGCGAGGTGCCCGAGCTCTTCACCGTGGCCCAGCCGTAGGCGGCCGGCGCGGTCTCGTGCACGATCAGCACGCCCTCGGCACCGCGGCGCGCGGCTTCCTCGAACTTGTAGGTCCAGCGGCCGTAGTAGGTCACCGCCTTGCCATCGAATGCACCCGGTGCATCGGCCTCGAAGTCGGCGTCGTTGATCAGCACCACGGCGATCTTGCCGTGCAGGTCCACGTCCTTGTAATCGTTCCAGTGGCGCTCCGGTGCGTCGATGCCGTAGCCGACGAACACCAGCGGTGCGTTGTTGATCTGCACGCGCTTGCGCGGCTGCAGGCTCTGCAGGGTCACGTCCACGCCATTGGCCAGCGTGCGCTTGCCCTTCTTCAGCTGCAGGCTGGCCTTGGCCGGGCCGTCCAGCTGCGCACGCACCAGCGGCACCTGCTGCACCCAGCTGCCATCGGGGCCGCCGGGCTGCAGGCCGTAGCTGCGGAACTGCTCGATCAGGTACTGCACGGTACGCTCTTCGCCTTCGCTGGCCGGTGCGCGGCCTTCGAATTCGTCCGACGCGAGCACCTGCACGTGGCGCGACAGTGCCTGCGGATCGATGCCGCCACCGGGCAGGTCGTTGGCCGCATGGGCCAGGCCCCCGACAAAGAGGCAGGACGACAGCAGCAACACACGCATCGGATTCACGGCAATACCACGGCAGGAAGGGGAGTCACCAGAGTGTAACGTGGTCGTGACACCGCCGCGCAGGCCTCCCGGTCAGCGTGATGCGCGGTCCAGCCAGCAGGCCAAGCCCTGCGCGTTCAGCTCGATGTCCATCGCCAGCACCTCGGCCACCGCGGCCTGGTCCAGCGCGCAACCATGCTGATGTGCACGTTCCAGGTACAGCGCCTGCAGCGCGGCCAGCAGGCAACGGTGGCGGTCCGGGCGCCCATCGCACTGGCGGCCGATCGTCGCCATCGCGTCGATCTGCTCGAACAGGTCGTCGGCCAGCTTCTGCACCTGCTGCACGCGACCATAGTGGGTGAGGTACATCGCCTGCGGGCCATAGCCCAGCATGCGCTGGATCGACGCCTTCATCGCCTCCGGATCGAACTGCACCGGCGAGGACGTGGGGAAGATGAAGGCACCCTGCGCGCTGTCCAGCTCGCGGTAGGAGATGCCGAAGGTATCGCCGGTGAACCAGCTGCGGCTGCGCGCGTCCCACACGCAGTAGTGGTGCAGCGCATGCCCCGGCGTGTGCAGCAACAGCAGTTCACGGCCGGCCAGGTCGATGCGGTGGCCATCTTCGGCCACCACCACGCGGGCCTCGGGAATCGCCTCGATGCGGCCGTAGCTGCGGGCGATCTCCTCGGCGCCGTAGACCGCCGTGGCACCGGCAATCAGCCGGGTCGGGTCGATCATGTGCGGCGCGCCGCGCGGGTGCAGCACGGCCTTCGCATTCGGCAGCTGCTGCATCAGCAGGCCAGCGCCGCCGGCATGATCCAGATGCACGTGGGTCAGCAGCAGCCAGTCCACCGCCTCCACGCCCAGCCCGTTGTCGGTCAAGGCCTGCAGCATCGCCGGCACCGACAGGCCGGTACCGCAGTCGACGAACGCGGCACGGCCGTTTTCGATGATCAGGTAGGCGGCATCGAAATCAGGCCGTTGGAAACCGGTATCGATGGTGTGGATGCTGGGATCGGCGGTCATCGACGCGCACCTGGCAGGATCGGGAACAGAGGCCCATGGTAGGCGCGCCGGCATGGCGTGATCGATGCGGCTTTGGTCGGAGGGAGCAATTCTGTAGAGCCGGAGCCCACGCTCGGCAGCCTTTCTGCCAGACATCAGCCGAGCGTGGGCTCGGCTCTACAGAGGGCACACGCGGGGCGCTACATCAGAGGCGCAACCAGCGCGGGCGCAGCAACAGGGCCATCACCAGCACCGCCAGGAACGCGCCATAGGCGTACAGCACCGCCAGCACCTGCGGCCAGATCGGTCCGGCGCCCGGCTGTACCAGACCGATGTGGTGGCCCCACAGCATCGCCACGATGCTCAGGGCGAGCGCCAGCGCCAGGGTGGCGCCATCGAACAAGCGTCGCCGCGCGGTACGCGGCTGGCGCGGAAACAGCCAATACAGGCTGCCCAGCAGAATGAACCAGGGCAGGAACAGCAGCAGCGACAACCAGGCCATTGCAGACTCCATGTCATCGCGCCTGAGGCGCGCCGACATCATGCCATGGCCGCAATGCACTGTAGAGCCGAGCCGATGCTCGGCTGCTTTTCCGCCAAGCCGAGCGTGGGCTCGGCTCTACATATGCAAAGCAAAGCCGAGCGTGGGCTCGGCTCTACAAAGGTGGTGCAGGTCAGGCCGCTTCGCGCAGCACGGACAGCGCCGCCAGCACCGCATCGACCTCGGCTTCCAGCTTGAACAGATCGCTCTGCAGCTGGTCGCCCTGCTCGGCCTGCTTCAGCACGGCGATCAACTGGCCGGCATCACGCGGCGAGTCGAAGCCCTCGCTCTGGATCAGCAGCGTGCCGTCACCTGCAGTCAGCTTGAAGTAGAAACGGCCATCCTTCTCGCGGTACTGCTTGAACAGCGGCGGCGCGGCGCGGGCTTCACCGGCATCTTCGCTGGCGATGTCGCCGGCATCGGACAGATCTCGCAGGCCCACCGCATGGCGCAGTTCTTCCAGCAGCGGGGCCGCCAGCTGCTCGCGCAGCTGCTGGCCACGGCGCTTGAGCAGCGCTTCGATCTTCTCCGGCTCGGACATCAGCGCGTTGTAGCGCTCGCGCAGCGGCGACAGCTCGCCGTCGATGCGCTCGAACAGCTGCTGCTTGGCATCGCCCCAGCTGATGCCGGCGGCGAAGGCCTTGGCGAATTCGGCGGTCTGTTCCGGGGTGGCGAAGGCCTGGTACATCTGGAACAGCGCCGAGCCCTCGGTGTCCTTCGGTTCGCCCGGTGCGCGCGAATCGGTCAGGATCGAGAACACCAGCTTCCTCAGCTCTTCGCGCGGCACGAACAGCGGAATAGTGTTGTGGTAGCTCTTGCTCATCTTGCGGCCGTCCAGGCCGGCCAGGGTCGCCACCTGCTCGTCGATCACCACGTCCGGCAGCGGGAAGTACTCCTTGCCGTACACGTGGTTGAAGCGCTGGGCGAAATCGCGCGCCATCTCGATGTGCTGGATCTGGTCGCGGCCCACCGGCACCTGGTTGGCCTTGAAGATGAGGATGTCGGCGGCCATCAGCACCGGGTACATGAACAGGCCAGCGCTGACGCCCGCATCCTCGTCCACGCCCTCTTCGCGGTTCTTGTCCACCGCCGCCTTGTAGGCGTGGGCACGGTTGAGGATGCCCTTGCTGGCGATGGCGGTGAGGAACCACATCAGCTCGGTGGTCTCGCGGATGTCGCTCTGGCGGTAGAACCACACGTGTTCCGGGTCCAGGCCGCAGGCCAGCCAGCTGGCCGCAATCTCCAGGGTCGCGCGCTGGGTGCGCTGCGGGTCCTGCGATTTGATCAGGCTGTGCAGGTCGGCCAGGAAGAAGAAACTCTCGATGCCCGGCGCGCGGCTGGCCGCGATGGCCGGACGGATGGCGCCAACGTAGTTGCCCAGGTGGGGCGTGCCGGAGGGGGTGATGCCGGTAAGGACTCGGGTCGTCATGACTGCGTGGGGTAACCTTCGATGAACGGGGCCAGTTTACCGTGCCCGCGACCAACCCCGTCAGGGCCTGCGGCGCGTTTGTTCACCCAACCCCGCTGGAGACGCCCGATGAAACGCCTGCTGCCCCTGCTGCTGATCCTGCCCTTGGCCGGCTTCCGCCCGGCCCCGCTGCCGCCGCCGGTCGCGCCGGACGGCCCCGTCCGCATGAGCCTGGTCGACCGCGACCGCGGCACCGAACTGCGCAGCTACCCGGCCGACGGCCAGCGCTGGGTGGCCGGCGAGCGCGGCCATCGTTATGCGGTGCGCCTGCACAACGACAGCCCGCGGCGCGTGCTGGTGGTGCTGTCAGTGGACGGCATCAATGCCATTTCCGGCGAAGACGCCAACCCCTCGCAGACCGGCTACGTGCTCAACCCCGGCCAGAGCGCGGACATCACCGGCTGGCGCAAGAGCCAGGACGAGGTGGCCCAGTTCGTGTTCAGCAGCCCCGGCGGCAGCTATGCCAGCCGCACCGGGCGGCCGGACAACGTCGGCGTGATCGGCATCGCGGTGTTCAACGAGATGTACCGCTGGCATCCGCAGCCCCGCTCGGAACCGCGCCTGCGGCAGTTGCCGCCACCGGCGCCCGCGGCCCCGGCGGCCGAAGCGGCCGCTGACAGCAGCGCCAGCCGTGCCGAGGGCTACGCCGCCAGGTCGCAGGCCCCGGCACTGGGCACCGGCCACGGCGACCGCGAGACTTCGCAGGTGCGTGACACCGCGTTCGAGCGCGCCAGCCGCAGCCCCGCCCAAGTGCAGGAGCTGCGCTACGACAGCGCACGCAACCTGCGCGCACGCGGCATCGTGATGGATACGCGCTCGCGCCTGCCGCGCGAGCCGCAGGCCTTCCCCAACCGCTACGTGCCCGACCCGCCGGCACGCTGAGGCAGACAGCACGACGCCCGCACCATCACGGTACGGGCGCCGGGCTGTGCGGGCGCGCTGTGGGGGAAGCGCGACGGACTTACTTGAAGTCCGGGTAATCCTTGCGGATGCTGTCGGAGAACTCGCTCACTTCCTTCTCAGCGCGGTCCTTGGCCCAGCCATAGCGTTCCTGCAGACGACCTGACAGGTACTCGGCGTTGCCTTCGGCCACATCGAAATCGTCGTTGGTCAGATCGCCCCACTTGGCCTGGGCCTTGCCCTTGAGCTGCGACCACTTGCCGGAAATGATGTCTTTGTTCATTGCTCGAGTCCTCGGATGCAACGGCGTTCTTACCGTGGCTGCAGCTTGGCGCACTCGGCGTTGAACAACAGTCAACCCGCAATGAAAAGCATGCTCACCTGCTTGAATGGTTCACTACCGGCGGGCTTGCCTGCGCAAAAAGAAAAAGGCCGGGACAGTGTCCCGGCCTCTTTGATTGGGCACCACCCCGGGCTCAGTTGCCCTTGGCGGCGTCCTCAACCGACTGGCCAGCCTTCTGCACATCCTTGCCGGCGCCGGCAACGGTATTGCAGCCAGCCAGCATGGCCACCGAGAACATCGACAACAGCATCAGGGCAACTACACGCTTCATGGGTTTTCTCCTGGGGTTCGCCACTACATGGTTTTCATCGCGCTTGGCCATTCCTACAGTGGAATGGCCTTGCGTGACGTGCAATCTGGCGTCTGCCGCGTGCAGCGAGTGTGAACAGGCCCAAAAGCCATTCAGGCAAAGGTCGCCGGCCTCAACCGCGCATCAGCGTGGACTTGCCGAACAGGCTTTCCACCAGGTCCACGGCCAGCTCGGCGGTCGCGTTCTGCGTGTCCAGCAGCGGGTTCAGTTCAACGATGTCCAACGAGCCCATGCGGCCGCTGTCGGCGATCATCTCCATCACCAGCTGCGCCTCGCGGTAGTTCACCCCGCCCGGCACCGTGGTGCCCACGCCCGGGGCGATGCTCGGGTCGAGGAAGTCCACGTCGAAGCTGACGTGCAGGTGGGTGTTCTCGTCGATGCCGGCAAGTGCCGCTTCCACGGTGCGCTTCATGCCGTTCTCGTCGATGTAGCGCATGTCGTAGACATCGACCTTGTGGGTCTTGATCAGGCGCTTCTCGTCCGGGTCCACCGAACGGATGCCGATCTGGTGCATCTGCGCCGGGGTGATGGCCGGGCTGCTGCCGCCCAGCTGGGTCAGCGCGTCCGGGCCGAGGCCGCACAGGCAGGCCACCGGCATGCCGTGGATGTTGCCCGACGGGGTAACATCGCTGGTGTTGAAATCCGAATGCGCATCCAGCCACAGCACGCGCAGGGTCTTGCCCTGTTCGCGGCACCAGCGGGCGACGGCGGTGATCGAACCGATGCCCAGGCAATGGTCGCCGCCCAGCATGATCGGCATGCGCCCGGCCTGCAGTTCAGCGTAGCTGGCGTCCATCAGCGCTCGGTTCCAGGCCACCACCTCGTCCAAGTGGCGGTAACCCTGCACCGGCGAGGTCCACGGGTTGCGCGGGCCATCCAGGTTGCCCAGGTCGCGCACGTCCACGCCGCGCGCCGCCAGCGCCTCCGGCAGGCCGGCCACGCGCAGGGCTTCCGGGCCAAGCCGCGCACCACGATGGCCCGCGCCCACGTCGGTGGGCACGCCGATCAGGGTGACGGAAATGGGGTGGGCCATGGGTGCCTCCTGCAGACGAAAAAGAAGCACAGTCTAGCCAGAGGGATGTGACACCACTCGCGGCGGTGCAGCAGGGACCGGATGATCTGCCAGCCCAAATGGAATCTCGGGTCGGACAAGCCCACTGTGGGGCATGCGAGATCCGGACTCTGTTGACCTGCTTCACATGCGAGTCGCGATTGCCTCTTACTCATTATGGGTCCGTACAGTCGTGGGAATTTACGTAGGTCGCACCATCGTCCGGTCATGGCGGCGGGTGGAGCGTCACCGCGTACACCTACAAAAAAGGTAGCGATCCCGTAGAACAGCAATGACATTCCCACGCCACCGCAGCGTGTAATAGGGCAGTAACGCCGGCCACCACTGGCCACTGCCCCGGCGCACCGCGCCGCCGGGGGCGGTTCGGCGCTCAGCGGCGGCGCACCGGGGTCACGCTCTGCACTTCACCGTTGTTGCGCAGCATGCACAGGAACCGTCCATCGGGGTAATCGATGATCAGTTCCTGGTAGTCGCTGCCCACCGGTACCTGGGTCACCAGCGTGCCCTGTGCGCCCTTGCGCGTGTTGCACGACCCCAGCGCAGTGCCGCCGCTGGGCACGGTGTACGCAACGCGCGAAGTATTGCGGAACACCGCGCGGCAGCCGCCGTTCACCCACACCGAATGCCGCGACAGGCCCCAGTTCTGGCCCTGCTCGCAGCGGGTGTGGCTGATCTGGCGGGCGACTTCCACGTTGCCGCGCGTGTCCATCTCGCACGACACCTGGCGCTGGTCGGTGGACTCGCAGGTGGCTTCGCGCGGCAGCGCCGCACCTTCATCGTCACTGTCATCGTGGCGGCGGCGATCATGTCGCTCGCCCGCCACGGGTGCGCCGCTACCGCTGACCTGGCAGATGCCGTTGGCACCGCCCCGGCCGGTGTAGCTGATCTGCGGCGCACCGTCGTCACCGGTAGTGATCGACAGCGTCACCCCGCTCTGCGCGTCGCGCGCTTCGAAATAGCGGTCGTTGAAGCGCTTCAGCGCCGCCTCCCGCCCCTGCACGTACACCGGGCCGCCCTCGTCGGCGTGCACATCAAGGCCGCCGGGGCAGCTGGCATTGAAGAACGGCACGGCGGCCATGGCCGGGGCCGCGAAGGCGGAGCACAGCAGTGCAGCAGCAAGGGAAACAGCGTGGCGGCGCATGATCGATTCCCAAAGTGGCCCGGACGAGCGGATGGCGACAGTATGCGACGGGACAGGGATGGCGGTTCGTGAGGAGCATCGTGAAGACAGGTACGGCGCTGCCGAACCTGCAGGGCCGAGGCTATCATCCCGGCTCACCCAAGGATGACTGGTTACCTGCCACGGCCGCGCCTGACTTCGAACTCGCCCAGCAGTGGCTGCTGGAACTGCAGCAGCGCATCCACGCCTTCAGCCTGGAGACGGCCGACGAGTACGACCTGGACATCACCGCCCCCGCCGGGCCGCTGTGGTCGGCACTGCAGACACGTCCGACGGTGGCCCCGCTGTACGGCGGGCTGCACGTGGAATTTTTCGGCAACCCGTGGGACGCGGCGTTCGAATGGAGCCTGGCCTGCCTGTCTGATCCTGCCGTTGCCCACGCGGTCATGTCGCTGCGCTTCACGGGCGGGATGAAGGCGCGACGGCACTCGCGAATGGGAGTTCACCACCCTGCTGGACAGCAACGCCCAGTTCCCGCGTCTGCGTTCACTGGTGGTCACGCCCACCGCACCGGAGCACTACCATGCGTCGCTGATCCAGCGCGCAGGCTCGATCATGGAAGAGGCTGGAGAGATCGCCCGCTTCGCCAGCCGTGCGCCCTACCTGACCGAGCTGGTGGTGCCCAACGCGCCCGATACCAGCTTCTTCGATGTGCCGCTGCCGCATCTGAACATCCTGCAGATCGGCGCTGGCAGTGATACCCAGCGCTTCATCGAACACCTGGCTGTATCGCGCGACCTGCCTGCACTGGGCCTGCTGAATTTCAGCGAGTCCACCGAACTGCAGTTCACCTGGGCCGATGTCTGCGAGGCCGATGCGGTGACGTCGTTTGCGACGTACGAGCGTCTGTTCGCTAGTGACGCTTTCGCACCAGTCCACAGCTTCCGCCTGCGCAACAGCGCGCTGTCGCCAGCGCAGTTGCAAGCGCTGCAGACGCTGCGGCCGAGTCTGCAGTTCATGGTCATCCAGGCGGAGATGGGCGGTAACGCCAAGGTTACTCAGGTGACGCGATAAAAAGACTACGCGGGCATCTCCCGTGCTCACTCCGAGGTCGAGCCCGCCATGCAGCAATTGCTAAAGCCTGCCAATCAGCTCAGGCCTCGGCATCACGCGGCCTGCGATTGACCTTCGCCACCTCCAGACCGAGAGATCGGACTAGCCCCCGACCGGGTGACGACCCGCAATCGCTCCCATTGTGAAGGCGTATCCAGCGTCTTCCAGCATTGATCGCAGCCGCATTTCTGCTCGCCGCGGCATAGGAAGACCACGCGGCGCATACAGCACATAGACAACATGACCGTCCGGGCCATGTTCCCTGCGCACGCTGCAAGTATTCATCTCGGCGGCATCTGACCAAACGGCCTTCAGCTTTTCTGGGCCAATGGACTGCCCATTCCGCAGACGAAAGCTAAGCCAACGTACGCTTACTGGGTCGTACTTTTCTAGGTCAGCCATTGGGCACCTTCAATACGGCGATGGAGATCGTCCAACACCACTGGATCTATCCGGGGATGCTCGTCAACAGAGGACATGGGCAGATCAATGCGAGTTGATCGCCTGACCAGGGCCGGAGAAGCACGTGACAAGTCGATCCACCACCCTTCAGGAAGGCGTAACCCTCTCCCATTTCTATCGTAGATGCTGATGAAGAAAGGCATGCGGAGGACCCAAACCCGGTAGCAGGCTCAGGCATGCCCGCTCGGGGCGACGCGACTGGCGCACAGGAAAACCTGGGCCTCGTCCTGCTGAACCTTCAGAAATGAATCAAGCCAACGGACAGCGGCACCGCGATTCTCGATGATCCGTCCGAGCTCTTCAGTAAGGCAACGTGCGCACTCCATTCCACCAGGGCTCGGGGAATGACAAGAACGACAAAGCCCCATGGTCGTCGTAACCGCTGGGCGAAACTGATACATGATCTTGGTCATCAAACCAACCGCTTTCTCATGCAAGGCCATGATCTCTGATTCCTGCTGAGCCAGAAGAAAGCCGCGCTACGCGCGGCTCCTCGTTATGCCCTAGCGGCGAGCGTTTTGCTGCTCACCTTGCGTTTCCTTGCCACTTGCCTGTTTGCCGCCCTCCTGGCTGCCTTGCTGCTGCTTCTGCGGATTCCTCTCGCCCTTTCCATCGGAACCGCCACCGAGCTCTTCGCCATTCACTTGGCCCTGTTGTCCCTTCTGCCCAGCTCGCTTGGCATCGCTACTGTCGTTGGCACGCGGATCCTGACTCTGATTGACATTGTTCATACGTCACTCCACTGCAGCTAGGTGCTGCCCACTCACAGTCCTCTCTTCTCCGTTAGGAGGGCGTACTGCAGCGTCCCATTTATGAACAAGGGCGCAAACAGCAGAGTGACTAAGCGAGTAGAGTCGGAGCCCCGAAAGGAGAACTGCCATGGAAAGCCCAAGAAACAAGGACTACGTCGACATAGACAGAGAGCTTGCTCACTGGGAATTGGCCTTCAATGCCGGGGCTCTTCCTGCGCTGAACTTCCGTCACGAGGTTGCGCCCGTAATTCGACTGGCCTGCGACATATACACCAGAAATCCGCATGGCACCCAGGTTGCCTGGCTACACGACCTTCAGGAGCGTTTGGCAAGGCGGCCTAGTCTGCGAGGAAATCCCGGCGCTGAAGAGATCGCGGAAGGCTGCTGGAAGCTCATTTCCGTTTCCCCTTTGTAGGACAACGAATACGTCAGTAACCTCGAGCAGGCGCGAGGGACTATCGAACATAGTCGCACTTTGCTGCACACGCCAGAAATGATCACGAGAGAGTCGTTGGCACAGCTCGGCTTGATGCGTCTTTCATCGGATGGACGATAGAGTGACCGTTCTTGGCTCTTCTCCGGCGCGACATTCTTCGCGCCCGTGTCCAGCCCTGATATGGCTGGACCCCATGACCACGTCAATTTCGTTGCGGATCCTCAGGATCCGCGCTCTGTTGCGCATCAACGGCAGCCTCAAGAGCGTCGAGACTGTCATCTGCAGTTGTCAGCTCTGCGGCAGAGAGTGCCGACTGTCTGCAGGCCGGGGGCTTGAAGAAGTCGCAACCGGCGTTCAGCTCACGTGTCCGACGTGCCACAACTCTGCGGACGTGCCAACAGCGCAGTTCTCAGCACAATGGGAAGAACAGTTGCGGCGTGATCGCATTTTGATCCGAGCAGGGATCAACCCGGACGATCTATATGGCCCCTGAATCTGATATCTCGGCGCTTGACGATCGTAACGTGGCAGCGAGGAGCCGGCCACCAGGACCTCGGGGCCACTCGCTCAACCAAGCCGGCTGAGATTGACCAGCTGCCAACACGTCCTCCGGTGCGAGGGTATCCAGCCTTCCAGCGGCTGTACCCGCGTAGCCTCCCTCGCTGACGCTTTTGGCATCCGCTCACGGCAATCGCTACGCTCCCTGCCGCGAACGTGCTATCGCTCCTTTGGGAGCGGACACTGCCGGATATCTCGGACTGTCACGCTTCAACTCGGCACGCTCACTTCAACACTGCTCTTCAATTTGGACTTAGGCCAGCTGGAGCGCAAACCAACGAAGCAGCCTTGGGCGCGCCCTGTGATCCTGCGAGTAACTCGGAGACACGAATCTCGCTCGCAACGCTCACCTCAGCAGAGCGTACTTGACGCCCGCTAATGGCCGGGAGCAGACGCCAGCCAAAGCGCCAATGAAGCGGAGCACCTGCCTCCAGTAATCAATTGGATGCCGCAACCCCAAGCCATGTACCCCACGGCTCACGCAAGCAACCGCTCGTGAAGATACGTCCGTGACACAGTGGGCACGCAGCGCGCCGCGTGCCTGCTGGATGCACGCAAGGGATGGTGGGGTCGCTCGAATGCCAGCTTGAAAGTGGTGGTTCCTCCACCATGGCTGCGCCATGGAACCCGATGGGCAAGCATCGCTAGCGACTGGATTCGCTGCGAATACACTCAGTGATCGCATCAGCTGTCGACTGGTCCAGTACCAGGCTGAAGCCGCTGCTGGTGGTCAGAAGAACGGGAGTTCGTCCTGCGGACAGTGCGAAGACACGCTTGCCGTTCGGATCCTCGAACCAGCCTGCATTGACGCCGCCCGAGCTCATGCCATTCTTTCGCTTCCTTAGCGAATCGCTGACCTGTTCAGTTGCCCCTGCACCTACTAACGCGGGCGTAGGCAACTCGGCCTTCCAGAAGCCCGCATGCAAGGTGGCAGTGCCGCCGTTGATATCGATCTTCGAACGCAGCGCCAGCATCGCTGTGGATGCCGAGGTCGCACTTCCAACGACGCAAAGGATGGCGATCGCAAATAACTTCTTTCTGGGCTCCAGACCGCCATGGAATGCGAGGCCTATAGCACAGATGAAGAGGACGGCCGCGGGGGCAAGCTCTTGGAAGAGCATGCTGCGATTGAACAGAGAGACGGGGATGGTGCATTGCATACGTCCGGATCTCCTAGCTCATTCCGATCGATTTCTCGGTGAACCCAAGCGTTGCTTCTACGAGATCGGGAAGCTCCGCTTCATCGTAGTCAAGTAGGCTGTGTTCCTTCATCGCTGCAAAGAACGCGCCTAGCTCTGCCCGGGCCAGCTCGTCCTTGGTCAGCTCGAATACGCGAGGTGAGCCAGTAAGCTGGGCTAGTCGACCCGCAATTTCGATGTTCTGCTGGGCACCAGGATCCGAGATTTGCAGCAGGCCTCCATATGCTCGGGCTGAGCGACTCTTCTCATCATCATCTTCGCCGCCACCTTCAACTGTCACGCTCGACACGATTGCCAGCCAAGTGAAGGCAACCACCACGGAATGCACACCCACAGCAGCACCAACGGCTGCAACAACGAGGGCGAAAGCACCGAGTAATAGCGATGCGTCGTTGTTATCTCCGACCGCGGCCAAGGCAGCTGCGTCCAGGGGAGTGGCGCCACCATTTGAACTTGCGAGCAGTTTTTTGTAGGTCTTGAGATCCAGTTTGGTGCCGGGAGCCAACTTGAGGCCGCTGGCGATCTCATTCCGGTTGTGCTGGATAACGTTACCAACTCTCTTCGTGAGAGCGTCAGTAGACACAGGCGAGAAAGTGCCAGCTGCTTGCAGGTAGGAGATAACTGCTCGGTAGTCCTTGTCCAAGACCGCCTGCTTTACCTCTGGCTGGGACATTGCAATCAACAATGCAACATTCGCATCGCCCTTTACGAGCTCCGAGCCGTCCATGCCTCGACTCTTCAGAAAGCCAGCAGGGTCTTGATTGAATGCTGTACTGGCAGCACGGTCCTTCAACAGATCCTCGATCAGGGCACTGAACCTTGAGTACTCCAGCCAGCCTTCTACTGGAACGCCCGCTCTGGAGATGGGCAACATGAAGCGAGCGGCTCCCTGCGAGCCACCGGTCAAACTCCCTGGTTCACCATAGAGTCGCGTGCCGGCGTTGGAAGCAGCCAAACCTGCCGCGGCAGGGGCTGCAGTGGCAGCGACGAGGGTAGACTGGATGAAACGACGACGCTTCATTGAATTGCCTCCATGGCAGGTTGACTTGCAACTCGCTTCAAGCCCACTTCATTGATAGCCTTGGCCAGGAAGAAGCGCGTCATGACAGACGGCATGAACTCCTTATGCCTTTCGAGCAAGCGATTGCGTACATCAGGGTTCTTGTGAAGGATTACGCAGGCTTGACAGATGTGGACTACGTCTTTGAGAAGATCGTTGGCGGATTGCTCTGGTAAGAGCTTTTCGATGATCTGGTACGGACCGTCAGCATGAATCCAGTACTTGAGGAAGTCATCAGTCTGCCGCTGGTAGATCTTTGATACCGCTTCATCATTGATGCTGCCAAGCTTCATCTCTGGAATGTGTTCCAGCGTCAGGCCGCAGCACGCCGAGACTTCTCTGTAGGGCGTCACGACGATGTTGTCGAAGATCTGGCCGCACCCCTTGCGCAGTGTCTGCTTCGCAACCGTTCCACCTCGCACGTCGCCAGTCTCCTGGAAGGGCATCCAGGAGTTGGACTGAATGACCAGCTTTCTGTCCTGGACCAATGCCCGGACCTCCGGCTGCTCCACTACTGCGCGGAAGTGAGGATTTCCCTCGACGTCCGCTTCAACCGTAATCAAGCAGAAAAGCCCATGCTCGGCAGCAGCAACTGCGCAGTGCATGATGCTCTTGGCAGGAACCCATTCCTGATGGTCCTTGCCGGTGCTGAGGTTCAGTTCTTTGAGTCCTGCGCCAGCCAGTTCAGCGACCTTTTTACGTGCGCTGGCCATTGTTTTCCCCCACGATCCATTACTGACGATTCGTGTCGAAAGGCCTTCGTTAGTTGCATGTGCAATGGCGGCGGTAAGGTCAGCCTTGAGCATAGTGGCTTCGCCGCCGCTGAAGACTGCAACCAGAAGAGAGGGGAAATTGCGCTTCGCGTCAGAGATTGACTGCGTCATCTCTTCGAGAGATAGGCGCCCCTTCACGCGGGGGCTCGATTCGAAGCAGCACTGCCGGCATTCCGCAGTGCAGCCGTACGTCGTGATCATCGTGATGGTGCGAGGAGCAAGATGCTCATCCAGAGACACGTCATAACCTCCTTTTCAGAAAGCGAAGATCCATTTCAGAGCGAGATAAGATCATCGCTCCGTCGCTACTGCTGGCTGCTACGGTTCAGTTTCTACCACACGCATTCAGGCGATGGCAACTCACTGCCAAACCCAACTCATAACTCCTGCTTTCGCGCTCGGCCGGCCGCTGCGCAAGAGCTGTGAAGCACTCGCGGGGCGTGTTTTAAGCGGCATATCCAGCCGGCACCGTGCTGCCGGGTGGTATCACATCTGTGCAGCTATGGCGCGAAAGTCGCGAGCATCGCCAGTCGGCGCGACGAGGATGACTGGCAGGCAGATCCGGTGGACGTCCGCTTCTGGCCGAAAGCAGACGTCGCCGCTCCGGGCGGGGCCACACCCTAGGACGTCATCCCAACACCACCATCCACCACAACCTCTTCCAGCGGTCATACATCCAAGGTCCACTGGCCATCGTCGGCGCGGCGAGGCCAAGGCGTCGGGTTGTGGATGCTCTAGCGGACGTTGAAGATGTTTTCCAGGTTGAGGAACAGTCTGATTCTTTCCAGCACAGTCTCTCCCAATGCTTCCATTTCCAGATACGGGCGGCTGCGTCGACGCCAAGGATTTTCGTCAAGCGCCTGGATGCCTGTGTAGTAGGCATCCAAGCCAGAGAGGCCGCGGTCATGCTTCTCCGACATGGGAACCAGGCCTGGGCTGTGTTGGGGTGTGGCCGAAAGCGAACATCCGGGTCGGCAAAGCCACCGGTAGACCGGCGGATAAGCGCGATGGACGCTCTTGACTACGGGCCACATACCATCTGGCGTACTTAAGCAACTGCTCGCAGCACTGGCTTCGCTTTTCCACTCTTCAGCTTGTCCAGGTAGTCAGCCCATGCCTGCATCATTCGCCGCCGCTCCGGAAGATGCTCAGCACAGTTGTAAGCTGCTTTGATTGGATTCCGCTCCGCATGAGCCAATTGCCGCTCAATCGCATCCGACGTCCACCCCATTTCGTGCAGAAGCGTGGACGCCATGCTCCGGAATCCGTGACCTGTCATGTCGTCTGTCCCGTAGCCCAGCCTACGCAGCGCAGTCGTTGGGTCGACTCAATCTTGTCCTGAGCCTCAAGCCGGCGAAGAACTGACAGAACCTCTGCAGTGCTGATGTCTTCAATTGCGCGCTTGCCCAGCCATGGGAACGCGTATGTCTCGAGCATCCACTCGCAGCTTTCCAAGCTGCTTCTCCTCAGAAGGATCCTTCCCGTCTCGCAGCTGCGCACGCGCGCCGTCGCGCCTGCCACACGCCTCTTTCAGAGTCACCTCCGGGTAGACCCCGATGGAGAGCAAGTTCTCTTTGCCCGCATGGCGGCACTTCATTCGCCAGTAGCGATTCCCACTGGACATGACCTGCAGGTAGCGCCCTGCTCCTGTCGCAAGCTTGTAGGGCTTCTCTTTGCCCTTTGCGTTACTTGCAGCGATATCCGTCAACGACTTATGGGCCGTTGGGGGCACATCGTCCTATCTCTCTTGCTTGAATCCCCATGTACCCCCAATTGCACACCCAGTCTGGGTGGATGCTCATGGACGGCCGGGGGCAGAAAAGCAAAAAAACCCGCCATTTCAGCGGGTTGATTGTGCACCGTGGACATCCGTGGATGCCAGTGGATCGGAGGATGGTGCCGCTTATCCGAATCGAACGGATGACCTACTGTTTACAAGACAGTTGCTCTACCAACTGAGCTAAAGCGGCATGGGGGCTTCACCGGCGGCAGCGCCGTGGTGGGGCGATTCTAGCGCAGTCGCGTGCATTCCAGCGACCGCTGCTGCGCGGCACCGCTGCGCTGCTGCGCCTGCGCCGGTTCGCTGCCGGCAGCCAGCTGCCCTTCCAGCCACCACTGCCCGGCATCGCCGCTGGCCACCAGGCGCGGCTGGAACCCGGCCGCCTGCACGGCCGCGATGCGGCGCTCGGCGCCTTCGCGGTTGCGGTACTGGCCCAGGGCGATGGCATTGCTCTCTTCACCCTGGCTGATGATGTAGTAATCGCTGAGGCCGGCAGCGACGATGCGCTTGACCATGGCCTGGGCGTCTTCGCGGCTGGCAGCGGCCGGCAGTAGCACGCGGTAGCGGGTGCTGCCGCTGGCGGCGGGCTGTTCGCGCAGGCGCGCCGGGGCCAGCAGCTTGCCGGCACGGCCCTGTGCGGCCACGGCCGCGGCACGGTCGGCAAACGGCCCGAGGGCGACGCAGCGCGGCGGGGCGGCAGGCTTCTCCACGACGGGCTTCTCGACCACGGGCTCGGCCGGTTTTTCGGCAGCGGCCACGGCAGGCGCGGCCTCCGCAGACGGGGCGGCCTCGGCGGGCGGCGTGGTTGCCGGTGCCTCGGTGGCGGCCACGGCGGCGCTGGGCGCAGCCTCACGCTCCTGCAGCGCCTCGGTCGGCGCGGTGGTGGCGGCGGTCTGCGCCACGGCAGCGGCATCGGTGCCGCCCGGCAGCCAGCGCAGTTCGGCCACGCCGGTGGCGGGCTGGGGTGGCGTGGCCGGCGCGGGTTCACTGCGCAGCAGCCACCAGCTGGCGACGCCTACGTTGAGGATGGCCAGCACGACGATCAGGGCACGGGTCAGCATGCTGCCGATACTAGCCTGCGGGCTGGTGCACCGCCCAGCGGGCGAGGCCGTCCAGCACCAGCGACGGGTGGTAATCGGCGCCGTCCAGCAACGGCATCAATGCCGGTGCGCCGCCGCCATGCACCAGCAGTGCGGGAGCCACGCCCAGCAGCGCCTGCGCCTGGCGCGCACTGCGTTCGACCAGGGCCACGGCGGCGCCATCACAGCCGGAGGCCAGCGCGTCGGCGGTGTCGTTGGCAAATTCGCTGTAGTCGCCACCACTGGCCGGCAACTGCACCGCGCGCGCATGCAGCGCCTCACGCATGGTGGTGGGCGAGGCGGAAATGCGGCCGCCGTGGTGCTGGCCGTCGGCGTCGAGCAGATCGATGGTCAGCGCGGTACCCACGCCCACCACCAGCACCGGACGCCGTGCGGTAGCCGCGGCCAGCAGTGCGAGGAAACGATCGACGCCGAATTTTTCCGGCTTGGCGTAGGCAATGCGCACGCCTGCGCATTCGGCACTGGTGCGCACCACGCGCACATCGCCGAAGCGGGCCTGCAGCTGCTGCAGCATGGCGGTGGTCAGCGACGGTGCGGCCACGCTGGCAACGAAGGCGGTGCCGCCCGTGGGCAGGCTGTGCGGCGGCTGCGCGGCCATGCCTTCGGCGCCATGCGCCCAGGCCTGCACATCACCGGCACGGTCACCCTGCAACGGAGCGAACTTGAAGCGCGAATTGCCGAGGTCGAACAACCAATCGCTCATGCCTTCCTCACGCTCACTTCGCCGGCATGCAGCAGGCGCTCGTGGCCATCGATGCGTACGCGCAGGGCGCCGTCATCGGCCAGGCCCAGCGCGGTGCCGTGCTGCCATTGGCCTTCCAGCTCCACGCGCACCTCGCGGCCGGCCAGCATGTCGAAGGCGGCATAGCGCGGCAGGAACGGGGCCAGGCCCTCGCGGTCGAACACGTCCAGCGCCGGCAGCAGGCGCGCCAGCACGGCGGCCACCACCACGTTGCGGTCGACATGGCTGCCGGCCAGGGTGTCCAGGTCGACCCAGGGCTGGGTGATCTGTTCGGCGAAGGCCGGCGGCATGTGCACGTTGATGCCGATGCCGATGACCGCGCGTGCCGGGCCGGCATATTCGCCTCCGCCCTCGGCCAGCAGGCCGACCAGCTTGCGCCCGTCCACCAGCACGTCGTTGGGCCACTTCAGCTGCGCCTGGGTGTAGCCCAGGTCGTGGAGCGCCTCGGCCACGGCGACGCCGGCCACCAGGCTGAGGCCGGCCAGGCGTCCCAGGCCACCGGAGAACAGGCGCAATACCGACAGGTAGACGTGGGCGGCCAGCGGCGAGGCCCAGCTGCGGCCACGACGACCGCGACCGCCGGTCTGGCGCTCGGCCAGCAGGACGCAAACGCCGCGCTGCGGCGCGCTGCACTGCAGCAATTCGGCATTGGTGGAATCCACCGTCCAGGCCACCTGCAGGTCATGCAGGAGGGCCACGGCGTCGTCGGGCAGGTGCGCGCGGATGGCCGCCGGGTCCAGCAGCTCCAGCGGCTGGCTCAGGCCGTAGCCCTCGCCTGCACGGCCTTCGATGTCCACACCGGCAGCTCTAAGTCCTTGAATACGCTTCCATATGGCCGCCCGGGTCTGGCCCAGCTCACGGGCCAGGGCGTCGCCGGACAGGCGACCGGCAGCGAGTTTGGCCAGCAATTGGCGATCGTCCACGGCAGCTTCCACAAGGTCAGAACGGAATTATGCGGGAAAGCCGCCAGCGACGCCCGCGGGGTGCCGGGGGAGGGGCTTCCAATCCAGGGCCGGGTTCGGGCTAGAATCGGGAACTCACCCTCCCTCAACCTGGATGTCGTCAATGCGCCACTATGCCCATTGCCTGATCCTGCTGGCGATGCCCTTCGCGGCCTCGGCAACAGCATCGCTGGACGACAGCCGTGGGGGCTGTGTGTACTCCACCCCGGATGCCGCTTCGCAGCGTGCTTCGACCACCACCGCTTCGGCCACCGCGGCCAAGCCGGCACCGGTGCGCCCGGCGGCGAGCAGCGCGACCAGCAGCGGTGGCGGCGGCAGCGATGACGATGTGCTGCAGCGCATCCGCGCACCGAAGTGGCACAGCTACCTGCCGGGTATGTTCCGCTGATCAAGTCGTTGCTGCAGTGGCTGCGGCCTGCGCCGCGGCCCATCGAAGATGCGATGTGGAATGAAGCCTGCGGCCGCGCCGCCTGGCTGCGGGGCCTGGACGATGCGCGCCGTGCGCGTCTGCGCGTGCTGGCCACCCGCTTCCTGCATGAGAAAACCATCACCCCGATTGGCGACCTGCAGCTGCAGGTGGCCGACGGCGTGCTGTTGGCCGCGCTGTGCTGCCTGCCGCTGCTGGAATTCGGCGAGGTCGGGCTGGAAGGCTGGTCGCAGCTGATCGTCTACCCCGATGCCTTCCGTGTGCATCGCAGCCACATGGATGCAGCCGGCGTGCTGCACGAATGGGATGACGAACTGATTGGCGAGTCGTGGGACAGCGGGCCATTGATCCTGTCCTGGGCCGACGTGCAGGCCGACCTGGCCGAACCGCACGAAGGCTACTGCGTGGCCGTGCACGAGATGGTGCACAAGCTGGATGCACTGGATGGCGCGATGGACGGCACGCCGCCGTTGCCGCGTGCGTGGCAGCGCGAATGGGCGGCGGCCTTCCAGCAGTCCTACGATGCGTTCTGCGCGCAGGTGGATGCTGGCGAGGAAACGCTGATCGACCCTTATGCCGCCGAAGCGCCGGAAGAGTTCTTCGCCGTGGCCAGCGAGTACCACTTCTCCGCGCCGGAGGTGCTGGCGCAGGCGCTGCCGGAGGTGGCCGCGCACCTGCGGCGGTTCTATGGTGAGCCGCCGGCTGAAAGCAGTCGAGCATGGCTCGACTCTACAGAGCAGCGGTAGCGCCGGGCCATGCCCGGCGGATCGGATTGCCGGATCGTTACGGCCCTGGCGGCAGGCGCACTTCGAAGCGCGCGCCACCCAGTTCGCTGGAGCGGGCGACCAGCAGTTCGCCGCGGTAATCCTTGATCAGGTCCTGCACGATCGACAGGCCGATGCCGTGGCCCTGCACGCGTTCGTCGCCGCGCACGCCACGCTGCAGCACCTTGCCGATGTCTTCCGGGGCGATGCCCGGGCCATCGTCGTCCACCGCCAGCAGCAGGCCGGCGCGGCGCGCGTTCGGTGCCGGCAGCGGCTGCGCGGTCAGCAGCACGCGGCGCTTGGCCCACTTGAAGGCGTTTTCCAGCAGGTTGCCCAGCAGTTCCTGCAGGTCGCCCGGTTCGCCGTGGAAACGCGCGGCCGGGTCGATGTCGAATTCGCAGAGCACGCCCTTCGACGCGTAGACCTTCTCCAGGCCACGCACGATTTCCTCGGCGTTGGATTCCACCGGCAGCGGTGCGGAGAACAGCTTGTGGCCCGAAGAGGCGGCGCGCGCCAGCTGGTAGGACACCAGATTGTTCATGCGCTGCAGCTGCACGTCCAGTTCCTCGCGCAGGGCGCCATCGCCGGCACCGCTGTCCATCTGCGTGCGAAGCACGGCGATCGGCGTCTTCAGGCTGTGCGCCAGGTCGGCCAGGGTGTTGCGCTGGCGCTCGAGGTTCTCGCGCTCGCTCTCGATGAAGGCGTTGATGCTGTCGGTCAGCGGCTCCAGCTCGCGCGGGTGGCGCTCGCTCATGCGCTCGGTCTCGCCGCGCTGCACCTTGGTCAGCTCGGTGATGACCCGGCGCAACGGGCGCAGGCTCCACTGCAGGATGACCGTCTGCAGCAGCAGCAGGATCAGGCCGATGCCGCCCAGGTAGAACCAGACCCGGCTGCGGAACACGCGCAGCTGCGCGCCCAGCGCGCGCGAGTCTTCCATCACGTAGATGGTGTACGGGAATTCGGTGGCGGGGTCGGCGTCGGCATCCCACACCAGGCCCAGACCGTAGCGGTAGACCGAGCCCTGGCTGCCGTCGATCTGGATCATCGGCAGCGGGCCTTCGAACACTTCCTGGCGCGGGGCCAGCAGGCCGCCTCCCACCGTGGGCAGCATCGGGCCTTCGGCGGACATCGAATTGCCCTTGCCGTCCGGCATCACCACCTGCAGGTACAGGCCACTGCCGGGCACGTCGAAGCGCGGATCCGGCGGCTGCTCGCGGATGTACAGCGAGCGGTCGCGAGTGAAGTCGATGCCGGCCGCGTAGGCCGTAGCGTAGTTCTTCAGGCGCTCACGCAGGTTCGCCTTCGCCGTGTCGGCGAAGGCGGCATCGAGCGCGTAACCGGCCAGGGCCAGGAACGCGACCAGACCCACGGACGCGGCGAACAGCTGGCGCGCCTGCAGTGAGCGCGGCCGCCAGCGTCGGAAGAACCACAGACGGCCGGACATCGTTTATCGCCTTGTGGAAGGCTCAGCCCTCGTTGCGCGGGATCGCGAAACGGTAGCCGCGGCCACGCACGGTCTCGATCGGCTTCAGTTCGCCGTCGGGGTCCAGCTTCTTGCGCAGGCGGCCGATGAAGACTTCCAGCACGTTCGAGTCGCGGTCGAAATCCTGCTGGTAGATGTGCTCGGTGAGGTCGGCCTTGGAGACCAGTTCACCGGCATGCATCATCAGGTATTCCAGCACCTTGTACTCGTAGCTGGTCAGGTCGACATTGCTGCCGGTGACGCTGACCGTCTGTGCTGCCAGGTCCAGGGCAACCGGACCGCATTCCAGGGTCGGCTTGCTCCAGCCGGCGGCGCGGCGCAGCAGCGCGTTGACGCGGGCCAGCAGCTCTTCCACATGGAACGGCTTGACCAGGTAATCGTCGGCGCCCTGCTTGAGGCCTTCGACCTTGTCCTGCCAGCTCGAACGCGCGGTCAGGATCAGCACCGGGAACTTCTTGCCCTCGTCGCGCAGAGCCTTGATCAGCTCCATGCCCGACATCTTGGGCAGGCCCAGGTCGATGATGCCGACGTCGAACGGTACTTCGCGGCCCATGTAGAGGCCTTCCTCGCCGTCCTGTGCAGCATCGACGGCAAAACCTTCGCGCTTGAGCCGGGCTGCCAGGGTCTCACGCAGCGGGGCTTCGTCTTCGACCAGAAGGATACGCATGAACTCTCCCTAGTGTCCTGGGTGTGGCCCGGAGGCCTGTGGGTACGGTGTATTACGGCAACTATCCCTGTTCAGGGGTTATCGCCGCGTAGTGATGACATATCCGACCGCGGCGTGCGCGGCTGTGAACGTGCCGGGGCGGGGTCGTCCATGTAGCGGACCCGGCCCCGGTCATCCATGTACTTGACCCGGTTGATGTCCCGGCCATCGAACGGCACGCGCTCGGCGCCGAGGATGTGGCCACCGGTGGAGCGCTGCACCCGGCGCACGGCATCGGACAGCGAACGGTCGTCGCCACGGCCACCACGATCCATCATTTCCGCGCGCATGGCCGCACGCGGCTCGCCGCCACCACCGCGCGGTGGCTGCTGGGCCATCGCTGCAGAAAGGGGGGCAGCCGCCAGGACCACGCAGGTGGCCAGGGCAATGCGGCGGTGGAAGGGAGCGGAAGACATCGATGCGATCCTAGCCGAGCACGGCGATTCGTTCAAAAGTCGTAAATCCGGAGCACCGGATACGAGACCCGGCCTTTACATTTCCTTTGCAAATGATTGGTTTGGCGCGGTGAATCCGATCTGAACTTTTCCGGGTGCTCTCCGGCGTCGTTCATCTAAGTGAACATTCGGGACGAATCCATGGGCCTTGTCAAGTCAGGAATGTGACTGAAATCACGCTGCGGCGCGATCGGCCTCGCGCTCGGTGACCGCCAGCGCCTGCTCGATCAGCGCCCAGTCGGCGCCGGGGCGGTGTGCGCCTTCGCTCAGCACCTGGCGGAACGCGCGACCGCCCGGCTGGCCGTGGAACAGGCCCAGCAGGTGGCGGGTGATGTGCTTCAGGGCCAGGCCCTCGCCCAGGCGGGCCTCGATGTAGGGGCGCATCGCGCGCAGCAGTTCGCCACGCGGGCGCAGCGCGGCGCCGGTGTGCAGCGCCTCCAGCTGATGCAGCAGGTAGGGGTCGTGGTACGCGGCGCGGCCAAGCATGACGCCATCGACATGCGCGGCCTGGGCCTGCACGGCTTCCACCGTGGCCAGGCCACCGTTGATGACCACCGGGAGCGCCGGGCGCGCCTGCTTGAGGCGGTAGGCCCAGTCGTACTTCAGCGGCGGAACCTCGCGGTTCTCCTTCGGCGACAGGCCCTTCAGCCAGGCGTTGCGCGCATGTACCACGACCATGGCGGCACCGGCGGCGACCTGGCGGTCGACGAAGCCGGCGAACACGTCGTACTCGTTGTCCTCGTCCACGCCCAGGCGGCACTTCACCGTCACCGGGATGTCCACCGCTGCGACCATCGCCGCCACGCACTCGGCCACCAGCGCCGGTTCGCGCATCAGGCAGGCACCGAAACGCCCGGCCTGCACGCGGTCGGACGGGCAGCCACAGTTGAGGTTGACCTCGTCGTAGCCCCAGTCGGCGGCAATGCGCGCGGCCTGCGCCAGCAGGGCCGGATCGCTGCCGCCCAGCTGCAGGGCGAGCGGCTGTTCGCTGGCGTCGAAGCCGAGCAGGCGCTCGCGGTCACCGTGGATGACGGCGTTGGCGTGCACCATCTCGGTGTACAGCCGGGCACCCGGCGCCAGCACGCGGTGGAACACGCGGCAGTGGCGGTCCGTCCAATCCATCATCGGGGCAACGGACAGGCGTAGGGAATCAGCGTAACGGGCGGTGGCGGACGTCATCGGGGTGTTGATCGTGGAGACTGGCATTACCAGTGAGATCAATAGTTTACACCGGACGGCTGAATGGCGCCGGGCGGGCCTCGGGTGCTGCGGGGACGGCACCGGCGCCGCCTGCCTGAAGGCCAGGCCAATCCAGATCCATCATCCTGAGCAACCGGTCACAGTTGTCGCCTTCCGTTGACGGTGTCGGAATGTTGACGCCGCTATAGTCCCGCGCTCGCAATGGATTGGACGTGTGGAGCAGACGATGCAGCACAAGCGTATGAGCAGGACCCTCGCCGCAGCACTGGCCGTGGCCGCCCTGGCCATTGGCACGGCGACCGCGGCACCGGCCGCGACCGGGCTGAGCCCGACCTTCACCGCCTGCAGGGACAAGGCGCAAGGTGCGATCGAGCAGGCCGCGTGCCTGTCGTCGGAAACCACCCGCCAGGACCAGCGCCTGAACCAGGCCTACAAACAGCTGCAGGCCAAGCTGAGCGGCGCGAAGAAGACCAAGCTGGTGAACGCGCAACGCGCTTGGCTGCAGTCGCGCAGCCGCGATGGCGAACTGGAGACCGCGCTGTACGACGATTCGCAGCCGGGCAACCTGCAGAGCGGATTGAACGACGCGATGCGCCTGAGCGCGCGTGCCGACCAGCTCCAGGCCTACCTGCAGCTGCTGGACTGACCTTCGGGAGGGCATGCCCTCCCCCTGCACAAGGATGTAGAAAATGCCTACCAATATCGACACCCACGACCTGGATGCCACCTCCGGCGCGGTGTACTTCGCGGTCGGCCGTGGCACCGAGGGCGGCCCCGCGTCCTACCACCTGGCCATCGCCGGCATCACCCAGGGCGTGAGCGAACCGCACTGGGGCACCGTCAGCCGGGTCGCACAGAACAGCGGCTACAGCCTGGGCGCGATCCAGGTCGACTTCGGCCAGCGTGGCGAATGGGCGCTGGGCGCCATCGACGGCCACGCCCTGAAACCGGGCGAGACCACCTATGTCGATGCAGTGATCGACCAGGCCAGCGCCTACGCCAAGGCGCACAACCTGCCCTTCACCCAGGACCACGCCGACCTGCGCCGCGACCTGCTCAGCCACGGCAATGGCCTCAGCGGGCGCAGCTCGATCGAATTCATCGACACCAACACCCGCGACAGCATCAACGCGTGGGCGGGGTCGGCCGAAGGCAAGCAGTGGATCCACGCCAACATCGATTACCCGCAGGTGCGCAACGCCACCCAGACCGGCATGACGATGGTGGACACGCATGGCAGCAACATCGCCGAGGAAAACCGCTTCGAAGCGATCAGCCTGATCGCCAAGACCGCCAACCAGCTGCCCAGCCAGCTGCCCAAGCTGCAGAAGGTGCTGGAAGAAGGCGGTGACTACGAGGCGCTGCGCGCCAAGGCCGGCCAGATCCGCGAGACCTACCAGTATTTCGATGCGCCCAAGGCCGGTGACATCGCCGTGCGCTACGAGGATGCCTACGCCAACAACAAGGACGCGATGGACCGCGCCCACGCCAAGGTGAGCAGCCGCGACTTCTCGCCGGCCGGCGAGCAGAACGATGCCGACATCCAGGTGGCGCTGGGCCAGATCGGCGCGCCGCGGCAGCAGGCCGCTTCGCAGACGCTGAAGGAGGGCTCCAGCGGCCGCGAGGTGCTGAAGCTGGAAAACAACCTGGTGGCGCTCGGCTTTGCCAGCGCGGATGGCCAGCAGACGCTGAACCCCGACCGCCGCTTCGATGCCACCACCCGTCAGGCGGTGGAGGAATTCCAGCGCGCACACAACCTGGACCCGGTGGACGGCAAGGCCGGCCGTGACACGCTGACCGCCATCGACCGCGAAGCGCGCGAACTGCAGGGCAACCTGGCCGCGCTGGGGCTGACCGATGCCAAGGGCCAGGCCATCGCCAGCGATGGCTACCTGGGCGCTGGCAGCCGCCATGCCATCAACACGTTCCAGCAGCAGCACGGCCTGCCCGCCACCGGCATCGCCGATGCGGACACCCGCCAGGCACTGGCCAGCGAAATGCAGCAGCGGGTGCAGGGTCAGGGTCAGAACCAGGGCCAGAACCAGAACCCTGGACAGCAGACCGCCGCCGATCCGGCGCGCGAGACGGTGTACCCGATGTCCGACCCGCGAAGCCCGCAGAACTGGCTGTACACCGAGACGCTGGTGCAGGTGAAATTCGCCGAGGAAGCGCGCGGGCTGCCGTCCGGCGAACACAGCGAGAAGCTGGCCGCCGCTCTCACCGTGGAAGCGACCCGGGCCGGGATGTGGAAGATCGACCGGGTGGAGCTCAACCAGGATGGCTCGATGGCGCGCGCCGTGCAGGCCAATGCGATGCGCGACGAAAGCGCGTTGAACCGCAATTCCGCACCGGTGTCCACGGCCGAGGCGATGGGCCAGAGCGTGCAGGAAAACAGCGAGCGCGCCCTGCAGGTGAGCGACCAGCAGCGCGAGCAGCAGCGGATCGACCAGCAGACCCAGCAGCACGGCCCGCGGGCCATGATGGCGTAAGCGCACTACAGGCCCCGGGACAGCCCGGGGCCTGTCTTTTCAGCAGCCTTACAGCGCGCGCCCCTTCACCTGGTCTTCCTGCTGGGCCTGCACCTGCGGGTTGAACTGGCTATCCAGCTCGGCACTCTGCCGGGTGCTGGCTTCCACCGACTGCGACACCGCCTGCTGGCGATCGACGAAGGCGCGCTGTGCAGCCGGGTCGCCCACGTTGCCCTGCACCGCGAA
Organism: Stenotrophomonas testudinis; assembly: GCF_024499815.1. Taxonomy (NCBI): domain Bacteria; kingdom Pseudomonadati; phylum Pseudomonadota; class Gammaproteobacteria; order Lysobacterales; family Lysobacteraceae; genus Stenotrophomonas; species Stenotrophomonas testudinis. Next base: position 85,687 of record NZ_JAMOKY010000004.1, read on the forward strand.
CAGGCCCGTGCCATCCGGGCGCGCGAGCACATGGTCGATCTGGCGCATGCCGGCAACCTTGCTCTCATAGGCCAGCTGGCCGGCGGCACGTTCGGTTTCCTGTGCGTTGGCAAACAGCGGGCTCAGCCCGGCCTGTGCGCGCTGCTGCTGCAACGCCTGCAGCTTCTCCAGCGCCTGGTTGAAGCGCGGGTTCTCGACATGCCCGGCGTCGCGCATGCTGGCGGGCGTTGCGGGCGTGGCAGGTGCCACCGGCTCGGCACGTGCCGGGGCGGTGGTGGTCTGCGCGCCAGCCTTTACTGCAGCCGGATCCTGCAGGCGCGCCAACGTCAGGCGGCCAGCCTTGCCGTCATCGTCCAGGCCGTTGTTGGCCTGGAACTGCTTGACCGCAGCCAGCGTGTCCTTGCCGAAGATGCCATCGGCGCCCAGCGCTTTGCCGTCGGCGGCGGTGTAACCCAGCGCGGCCAGCCTGCCCTGCAGCGCCTTGACCTCATCCCCCCGCTCGCCCTTCACCAGCATGCCGTCGGCCATCGGCGCCTGCTGCGCACTGCGCGCGGCCTGCGCGGCGGCAGGGCCCTGCGCGTGCACCGTGCCGCCCAGGGTGATGCGGTCGTTGAGCATGTCGCCCAGGTAGCGGCGGTACTGGTCCGGCTCGAGCTCGATGTGGGCGTGCACGGCCTTGGTGCCGGCGTTTGACTGCTTGACCAGCGGCGCGCCGTATTCAACGAAGTCACCGTTCTTGTACGGCGACGATCCAGCCGCACCGTGCATGACCTGGCCAACCAGCTCGCGACGCGGATCGCCGGCCGGGTGGCTGTAGATGCGGATGCCGTTGGTGGGGTCCTTCAGGAACTCCACGTAGCCGGCCACCGGGTTGGGGATCATCACATCGCGGTTGGCCAGGCGGTCGGTCAGGATCAGGTCCTTGCGCACCAGCGGAATGCCGTTCTTGTCGCCGGTGGTGCGGATGTTCTCCATCTCCCCTTCCACCATGCCGGACTGGCGATCGGCCTTGCTGGCATCGCCGGTCCGCACCGCTTCGGCGTTGGTGTTGGGGTGGTGGATCTTCAGCAGGCGATAGGCCTCGTCTCCGCTCATGCCGTGGGCCAGCGTACGATTGCTGGTGACGTTGCCATACGGTTCGACCACGGTGATGCGGCCTCCACCGGGGGAGGCAGCAGCGGCCGCCGAGGCCGGGGCCGGCGAGTGGCTGCGCTCGCCCGCGGGTGCTCGCGCCTGGGTACCAGCGCCCAGCGCGGCCAGCGTATCGCGACCGGCCTTGCCATCTTCCTCAAGCCCATGGGCCTTCTGGAACTGTCGCACCGCGTGTTCGGTATTGCCGCCGAAATCGCCATCGGGATTCAGCGCCTTGCCGTCCTTGCCGGTGTAGCCGGCCTGCGCCAGCTTCTGCTGCAGGGCCTGCACCTCGGCACCCCGCTCGCCCTGCACCAGCACGCCGTCGGCCATCGCTGGGCGCGCGGCATGGCTGCCCCGCGCACGGTGCAGCGGTTCGCCGAACGCCTGTTCGTAGGTCTTGCCCTGGTAATCCTGCGGATGGCGGCTGACCTGCTCGTAACGCGCCAGCCCGACCAGATCCGCCTTTTCATTGAGCGTGCGTTCGCGCAGCGCATTCCATTGCGTGGGTGAACTCTCAAAGTGTCTTTGCACGTTGTCGTGCTTGTAGTCCTGCACCGCGCGCACGATCTGCTCATCACTCAGTTCAGACAGCTTGTAACCATCGCCATAAGCCTCCTTCAGGCCGTTGACGAAGACACCGCGGGTCATGTTCCGGTACTGCACCGACGTGCTCCACAGGGCATCCTGCACCGCGGGGCCACGGCCCTGCAGATCCACCCCTGCGTCCTTCAGGCGCGCAAGCTGCTTGTCGTAGTACTGGTGCTGGATGAAGTTGTGCTGGTCGCGACCGAAGGCACCCGGGTCCCGGTCGGCGATCTCCTTCCAGCGATCGTTGAAGGCCTGGGTGGCCGGCGTCAGGCCACGGAATTCGGCGCCGTAACGCGAGCCCGCCAGGTATTCGTCCACCCCGCCCACTGCGCTGGCGAACTGGTAGGTGCCATAGGAAACGCCGCCATGGTCGCCCTTTCCAGAGGAAATCCAGCCCGGGCCGCGATTGCTGGTTTCGTAGCTTGCGGAAGTCTGGCCGCGGTGCCAGCCGTCCATCGCCTTCTTTGCGTCGGTCACCACGTCCATGCTGCTGGTCTCCTTGCGTTTGGAGGTTCGAAGAGGGGGCTCAGGGTTGATCGGTCGAAGCGTTCAACTGGTCAACGCGGTTGGCCACGCGGTTGATGCGGCAGGACTGTGCGTCCAGCATCTGGCCCTGGCCTTCGGTACCGGGGTCCGACGTGCAGTAACGGTTGGTGTCGGACCACCACGCGGCCTGCGCCTCCATCCAGTCATCCTTGGCCTTGCTGTCCGGGCGGGCCACCTGCTCTGCGACAACCGCCGCCAACCGGTCCTCCTGATAGCGCAGTTCCTCATCGCCACAGGCTTGCAGGGCGGGCGTCGCGCCGCCGGAAGCATTCACACAGGTCGCGTACTGCGGACGCAGCGTCGCCGTGTTGTATGAGTCATCCGGGCGCGGGGCCGGGAAGTCTTCCGCATCGGCGTCGGCCGAGGTGGACGCTCCGGGTGCGGCGAGCGCTGCCGGCGGGGCTGCGGAGGCAGCGTTGCCTGCCTGGGCCGATGCTGCAGGGGCTGCGGCCGTCGTCGCGTCCCCCGTTGTGTCCTCGCAGGCGGTCAGGGCGAAGCTGGTAACCAGCGCAAGGAAGAATGCAGCCGCGTTGGCGGGTAGATGGCGTCGGTTGCACGTAAACAGCATCATTGCCTGCATTGCTCATCTCTCCTTGGAAACGGGATCACTGAAGTGTGGCGCCAGCTCGCGCGAACGAAGCTCGACGGCGCGTTTGGCATACCGGTTGATGCGGCACGACTGTGCATCCAGCATCGGTCCCACGTGGTCGCTGGCCGGTGAACAACGCATGTCGGTGTCTTCGGCCCAGTTCGCCTGCTCGTCCATCCAGCGGTCCTTGGCAGGACCATCGGCGCCACCCATGAGGCGCGCGACCTCGGCCTCCATCTGCTTCCGCTGGTAGGCCAGCTCGCTGGCGTCGCACGCTTCAAGCTGGTCGTCCATGCCACGCGCGTCCCGCACGCACTGGCTGTATGCAGGCCGCAGCACGGCCTGCGCGGGCGCGGTGGCGGCTGCTTCGGTCGATGGCGTGTCGGTCGATGCCGTGGAGGAAGGCGCCTGGCACGCGCCCAGTGCCATGCACAGCATCAGCGCCGTCCAGCGTCGACGGTTCAGGGTCATGTGCTTACGGAAGCGCATTGCCTGCATCACCTGCATCTCCCTGGCGTGGGGCCAGCAGAAGCTGGCCCCGGCGGGGCCGTCCATCGGTCCCCATCACGCCGGCAATCCTACGGCAGCCCGGGTTTCAGGTGCCTGACCGGATTCAGATTGTGTGGGCGCCGTCGCGGTGCCTCAGTGCCCGCCGCGCGCGCCGCCCACCTGCTCGATCAGGGTCTGGCTGGCGGCATTGAGGCCCACCACCGTCACCTGCGCACCATGCCCGGCCAGCTTTTCCTGCGCGCGCTCCAGCGCCGCCACTGCGGTCAGGTCCCACAGATGGGCATCACGCAGGTCGATCTGCACCTTCGGCGCCACGTGCTGGTAATCAAACGCCGCACCGAGCTGGCCGGCCGAGGCGAAGAACACCTGGCCGCGCACGCGGTAGATCTGGGTATCGGCAGTGTCTTCGCGCTGCACATCCAGCATGCGGCCGACCTTGCGGGCGAAGAACAGCGCCGACAGCAGCACGCCGCTGAGCACGCCCTTGGCCAGGTCGTGGGTGGCCACGGTGACCACGACGGTCAGCAGCATCACGGCGGACGAGCTTCGCGGATGGGTGCGCAGGTCACGCAGCGAGCGCCAGCTGAAGGTGCCGATGCTGACCATGATCATCACCGCCACCAGCGCCGCCATCGGGATCTGCCGCACCAAGTCGCTGCCGTACACCACCAGCACCAGCAGCAGCGCGCCGGCCACCAGGCAGGACAGGCGGCCGCGGCCACCGGAGGTCACGTTGATGACCGACTGGCCGATCATCGCGCAGCCGGCCATGCCGCCGAGGAAGCCGGTAACCGTGTTGGCCACGCCCTGGCCGACGCACTCGCGGTTGCGCTCGCTGGGGGTCTCGGTGATGTCCTCGACGATCTGCAGAGTCATCATCGATTCCAGCAGGCCGACCACGGCCAGCGTGGCCGACACCGGCAGCAGGATGCGCAGCGTTTCCCAGGTGAGAGGCACGTCGGGAATGAGGAAGTGCGGCAGGCTGTCGGGCAGCTGGCCCATGTCGCCGACGCTGCGCACGTCCACGCCGAAGCCGATGACCACGGCGGTGAGCACGACGATGGCGACCAGCGGCGACGGCACCGCGCGGGTGATGCGCGGCAGCAGGTAGATGATGGCCAGCGCGGCGGCACACAGCACGTAGACAGTGGGGCCGCGGCCGATCAGTTCCGGCATCTGCGCCAGGAAGATGAGGATGGCCAGCGCGTTGACGAAGCCGGTGATGACCGAGCGCGAGACGAAGCGCATCAGCGAGCCGAGCTTGAACACGCCGGCCAGCACCTGCAGCAGGCCGGCCAGGATGCTGGCGGCGAACAGGTACTGCAGGCCGTGGTCCTTGACCAGGTCGACCATCACCAGCGCCATTGCGCCGGTGGCGGCGGAGATCATGCCGGGGCGGCCGCCGGCGATGGCGGTGACCACGGCGATCGAGAACGCGGCGTACAGGCCGACCTTGGGGTCGACGCCGGCGATCAGCGAGAAGGCGATGGCCTCGGGAATCAGGGCCAGGGCTACGACCATGCCGGACAGCAGATCACCACGGATGTTGCCGAGCCATTGCTGGCGCAGGGGGTAGGACGTTTGCATGGGAAAACTCCGCGCGCACGGGCGTGGGGCCACGTGGCGCTGCAGTGGAAAGACACGGGTTCCTGAGCCGGGCGGGCCGGCTGCCGAGGTGCGGCAAGGGTCAGGGTGGCGTGATCACTGCAGTCGGGAGCCGGTACGTGGGAGGCGCGCAGTCTACGGGAAGCGACCCGGCAGGGGTAGCGCGGGCGGCGGTTGAACGCCGGGTGACATGGCGCGGCCCTACAATCGGGCCATGGTCCTGCCCTCTCCCCGCTTCTTCGACCCCGCCACCGAACAGGGCGTGCTGCGCCTGTCCATCGCCTTCTCGCTGGCGGTTGCACTGGCCGGCGTGGTGTTCGGCCTGCTGGCCAATTCCTCGCTGATCATCTTCGATGGCATCTACGGCCTGATCGACGTGGTGATGACCTGGCTGTCGCTGCTGGTGGCACGCCTGATCGCGCTGTCCACGCAGACCGATGCGCTGCAGTCGCGGCTTAACCAGCGTTTCACCATGGGCTTCTGGCACCTGGAACCGATCGTGCTGGGGGTGAGCGGCCTGCTGATGATCGGCGCGGCGCTGTACGCGCTGGTCAATGCGGTGGATGCGCTGATGTCCGGCGGGCGCCACATCGCGCTGGGCCCGGCCATCGTGTTCGGTGTGGTCTCGCTGCTGGCGGAAAGTGCGTTCGGCGCGTTCGTGTGGCGCGCCAACCGCCGCATCGGTTCGGATTTCATCGCCCTGGACGCGAAGAACTGGGTGATCGCCGCCAGCATGTCGGCCTGCTATGTGGTCGCGTTCGTGGGCGGCGTGCTGGTGCAGGGCACGTCGCTGGCCTGGGTCGGGCCCTATATCGATCCGGCCATCCTGGCGGTGGTCTGCCTGTTCGTGATGGTGGCGCCGCTGGGCACGGTGCGCCGCGCGCTGGCCGGGATCCTGCTGGTGACCCCGCCGGAACTGCAGGCGCACGTGGATGCCGTGGCGCGCGACATCGTGGCCCGGCATGGCTTTGTCGAACACCGCAGCTACGTGGCCCAGGTCGGCCGTGGCGAGCAGATCGAGCTGTTCTTCGTGGTCCGCGAGGACGACCCGCCGCGGCCGCTGGTGGAGTGGGACCAGCTGCGCGACGAGATCGGCGATGCGCTGGGCGAGGCCTCGCCGGACCGCTGGCTGACAATCATGTTCACCACCGACCGCGAGTGGACGATCTAAGTAGATAGGACGATAAATCAAATATTCAGGACGAACTATCACCCATCGTCCTGAAGGACCGGGCAAAGTAGACCCGTCGAAACACCCACCCACTGACCAGGAGCATCCCATGTCCATCGAAAAGGTTCTGTACACCGCCCAGGCCACCTCCACCGGCGGCCGTGAAGGCCGTTCGGTCTCCTCCGACAACGTGCTGGACATCCAGCTGTCGACCCCGCGCGAGCTGGGCGGCGCCGGCGGCCCGGGCACCAATCCGGAACAGCTGTTCGCTGCCGGCTACTCGGCCTGCTTCCTTGGCGCGCTGAAGTTCGTCGCCGGCCAGGCCAAGGTCGCGCTGCCGGCCGAGACCACCGTCACCGGCAAGGTCGGCATCGGCCAGATCCCGACCGGTTTCGGCATCGAAGCCGAGCTGACCATCAACGCCCCGGGTGTGCCGCGCGAGCAGCTGGAGGAGCTGGTGCAGAAGGCCCACGTCGTCTGCCCTTACTCCAACGCCACCCGCGGCAACATCGACGTGACGCTGATCGTTGCCTGATCCGACCCCAAAAAAATGGGCGGATGCCGGTCGAAACCGGGCATCCGCCCATCCCACCTCGGGTGGGCCCCGGCACAAGGCCGGGGACGCATTTGCTTGTGTAGCGCCGAGCCCCTGCTCGGCTGATCCATACAGCCGAGCATAGGCTCGGCTCTACACGTTCAAGCCTTACTTCTCGCTCGTGATGAGCTGCACGACGCTGGAGAAATCCAGCTTGCCGCGACCGGCCTGGTGGTTCATCGAATACAGGTTTCGGGCCACTTCACCCAGCGGGATCGAGGCGCCGACATTCATCGCCGCTTCCACCGCCAGACCCATGTCCTTCAGCATCAGGTCGCTGCCGAAACCGCCGCTGTAGCCGCGCGAGGCCGGCGCGTTTTCCAGCACGCCCGGCCACGGGTTGCACACTTCGGTGGCCCAGCTGCGGCCAGTGCTGACCGCCATCATCTGCGACAGCACCTTCGGGTCCAGACCGTGCGCCACGCCCAGGGCGATGGCTTCGCCGGTGACGGCCATGATCACGCCCAGCGCCATGTTGTTGCACAGCTTGGCAACCTGGCCGGCGCCACTCGCACCGACGTGGAAGATGTTCTTGCCCATCGCCTGCAGCACCGGGCGCGCACGTTCCAGCGCGTCCTCTTCGCCACCGACGATGAAGGTGAGCGTGCCCGCCTGTGCACCGGCGGTGCCGCCGGACACCGGTGCGTCGAGCATCTGCAGGCCACGCGCGGCAGCGGCTTCAGAGACCTTGCGGGCGCTGGCCGGGGCGATCGTGCTGCAGTCGATGACCAGCGCACTGGCCGGGATGTCGGCAAGGATGCCGTCATCGCCGAGGTACACGCCTTCGACGTGGCGGCTGGCCGGCAGCATCGAGATCACCACTTCGGCGTCGGCCAGGGTGTCGCGCGCCGACGGTGCGGCGCTGGCACCGGCGTCGACGGCGGCCTGGACCGCGGCCGGCACCAGGTCGAATACACGCACGGTGTGGCCGTTCTTGACGAGGTTGGCGGCCATCGGGCCACCCATGTTGCCCAACCCGATGAATGCAATGCGGCTCATGCAAGGCTCCTTTCAGCAAGCGGAGTGCCCAGGTCGGCCAGCGGGTGCGCGGCCTCGGCCCAGGGGGAAACAAAGAACGTGTCCGCCCACGCGGCGGTGGCCTCGGCCAGGGTGGCCGGGTTCCACTGCGGGTTGCGGTCCTTGTCGATCAGCAGCGCGCGGATGCCTTCGGCGAAGTCGCCACGGGCGGCGCAGTGCAGCGCAGTGACGTACTCCAGGCGATAGACGCTGGCCAGGTCCTGGCCGGCGCTGCGGCGCTGCAGTTCGAAGGCCAGCCGCGCCGAACCAGGTGCACCGGCAGCGAGGGTCTTCTGTGCGGCCTGCAGCCAGGCATCGTCGGTCTGCAGGTCGCGGATGCGCGCGATGATCGCAGGCAGATCGTCGCCTGCGCACAGCGCGTCGACCTGCGCGGCATTGGCCAGCAGCGGGCCGGTGGCTGCATCGCTGGCATGTGACTGCAGCAGATGATCCAGGCGCTCGTGGTTGTGCGCGGCATCGCCCGACCAGGCCACCTGCAGCAGCGCATCGAACACCGCGCTGCGGCGTTCTTCGGCAACGTGCACGTCAGCCAGGCCGGCGTAGATGGCATCGCCCGGGTTCAGCAGCGCGCCGGTCAGGGCCAGGAACAGGCCGCCCTTGCCCGGCACGCGCGGCAGCAGCCAGCTGCCGCCCACATCTGGGAACAGGCCGACGGTGATTTCCGGGAAGGCCAGCTTGGAGCGCTCGCTGACCACGCGGTGGCTGGCGCCGGACATCAGGCCGATGCCGCCGCCCATCACGATGCCGTGGCCCCAGCACAGGATCGGCTTGGTGTAGGTGTGGATCAGGTAATCAACGCGGTATTCGACGTCGAAGAACTCAGCGGCGTAGTCGTTTTCGCGGATGTCGCCGTGGCCGGCGTTGCGGAAGGCGACCATGGCCTTGTACAGGCTGTGCAGGTCGCCACCGGCGCAGAAGGCCTTTTCGCCGGCACCCTGCAGCACCACCATCGCGATGCCGTCATCGTCGGCCCAGGCGTTCAACTGCTTCAGCAGCAGGTGCGCCATCGGCAGCGAGAAGCCATTGAGCGTGCGCGGCGCGTTGAGCGTGGCGAAGCCGATGCGCGTGCCGTTGCCGGCCACGCGCTCTTCGAACAGCACCGGTGCGTCGTCGGCAACGGTGTCGGTGGTCATGCGTTCTTCCACTGCGCGGCGCGCTTTTCCAGGAAGGCGCTCACGCCCTCGACCTGGTCGGCGGTGTCGAACAGATCGACGAAGGCTTCGCGCTCGGCCACCAGTGCCGAGGCGTGGGTGCCGGTGCGGGTGGACTGCACCAGGGTCTTGCAGGCGGCGATGCTGGTCGGGCTCTGCTTGCCGGCCTTCTTCGCCCATTCCAGCGCCAGCGCCTTGGCTTCGCCCTTGCCGACCTTTTCTTCGGCAAGACCAATGCGCACGGCGGTTTCAGCATTGATGCGCTCGCCCAGCAGGATCATGCGCTTGGCCCAGCCCTCGCCGACCAGGCGCGGCAGGTTCTGGGTGCCACCGGCGCACGGCAGCAGGCCGACGGTGGCCTCCGGCAACGCCACCTGGGCGTGGTCTTCGATGATGCGCAGGTCGCAGGCCAGCGCGCATTCCAGGCCACCGCCCATGGCGTAGCCGTTGATGGCGGCGATGGACACGCCACGGAAGCCGGACAGCGCTTCGAAGGCTTCGCCGAAACGGCGTGCGGCTTCGCGTGCGGCGGCCTTGTCGCCCGAGGCGAACTGGTTGAGGTCGGCGCCGGCGGAGAAGAACTTCTCGCCGTCACCGGTGATCACCAGCGCGTAGATGTCGCGGTCTGCGTTGAGCGCGCCCACCAGGTCGCGCAGCGCGGACAGGCTGTGCACGGTCCAGGTGTGCGCCGGCGGGTTGTGCAGGGTGACCACGGCGGTGTGGCCATCGGCCTCGACCTTCAGGCCCACGTGCTCCTGGGTACGCCAATCCTTCATCGCAGTTCCTCTTCGGTGTTGAGCAGGTGGCGGGCAACGATCACCCGCATGATCTCGTTGGTGCCTTCCAGGATCTGGTGCACGCGGCTGTCGCGCAGCAGGCGCTCGATCGGGTATTCGCGGATGTAGCCGTAGCCACCGTGGATCTGCAGCGCTTCATTGCAGATCTTGAAGCCGGCATCGGTGGCGAAGCGCTTGGCCATCGCGCACCACACGTTGGCATCGCTGGCACCGGCGTCGAGCTTGCGCGCGGCCGAGTGCACCATCTGCCGGGCGGCGACCAGTTCGATGGCCATGTCGGCCAGCTTGAACTGCAGCGCCTGGAAATCGGCCAGCGCCTTGCCGAACTGGCGGCGCTCGCCCATGTAGCGGCGTGCGGCATCCAGCGCGCCCTGCGCGGCACCCAGCGAGCAGGCGGCGATGTTGATGCGTCCGCCGTCCAGTCCCTTCATCGCCAGCTTGAAGCCGCCGCCTTCCTCTCCCAGAAGGTGGCTGACCGGCACGCGGACGTTTTCGAAGGTGATGCCACGGGTGGGCTGGCTGTTCCAGCCCATCTTCTCTTCCTTGCGGCCATAGCTGATGCCCGGCAGGTCTGCCGGCACTGCGATGGCACTGACACCGCCCGCACCGGCACCGCCGGTACGCGCCATCACCACCAGCAGCTCGGTGGCACCGGCGCCGGAGATGAAGGCCTTGGAGCCGTTCAGCACATAGAAGTCACCGTCGCGCACGGCGGTGGTCTTCAGCGAAGCCGCATCGGAGCCGGCGCCCGGCTCGGTCAGGCAGTACGAGGCCAGCTTGCTGCCCGAGGACAGATCGGTGCCCCACGCATCGCGCAGTTCGGCCTGGCCCCACTTGGACACCATCCACGAGGCCATGTTGTGGATGCTGACATACGCCGCAGTCGACGGATCGACGCTGGCGAGCTCCTCGATGACGACGGCGGCGTCCAGGCGGCTGAGGCCGCTGCCGCCGACTTCCGGGTCCATGTACAGACCACAGAAGCCCAGTTCACCGGCCTTGGCGATCGCCTCGCGCGGAAAGATGCCCTCCGCATCCCATCGCGCGGCGTGCGGCGCCAGTTCGGCCTGTGCGAAGTCACGCGCCGCTTCGCGGTACGCCTGCTGCGCTTCTTCCTGGTCCGTCGTCATCGAGTGACTCATGGCTGCTCCTGCCCTTACTTCAGGCTGATGGTGGTGTTGACGCCGTGGCTCAGCGTCTCGTCATCGAACCAACGTGCGGTGACGGTCTTGGTCTGGGTGTAGAACAGCACGACCTGCTTGCCGTACGGGCCCAGGTCGCCTAGCTTGGACGCGCGCGAACCGGTGAACGAGAACAGCGGCACCGGCACCGGGATCGGCACGTTGATGCCGACCTGGCCGACGTCGATGTCTTCCTGGAACCTGCGCGCGGCTGCGCCGGACTGGGTGAACAGCGCGGTGCCGTTGCCGTTCGGGTTGCTGTTGACCATGGCGATGGCCTCGTCCAGCGTTTCCGCTTCGAGGATGACAAGCACCGGCCCGAAGATTTCTTCCTGGTAGATGCGCATGTCGGTGGTGACACCGGCAAAGATGGTCGGGCCGACGAAGTTGCCCTTCTCGAAGCCATCGACCTGCGGCTTGCGGCCGTCGAGCACCAGCTTGGCGCCCTGTTCCACGCCCGAGGCGATCAGGCCTTCGACGCGCTCGCGGGCGCTGCAGGAAATGACCGGGCCGACGTCGGTGCCGGACACAGTGCCGCCGCTGACCTTGAGGGTCTGCGCCTTGGCCACCAGATCCTGCACCCAGTTGCGAGCTTCACCCACCAGCACCAGGGTCGAGGCGGCCATGCAGCGCTGGCCGGCCGCACCGAAGGCGGCGCCGACCATCGCGTTGAGGGTCTGTTCCTTGTTGGCGTCCGGCAGTACCACGGCGTGGTTCTTGGCGCCCATCATGCACTGCACGCGCTTGCCGGCCAGCGAGGCGCGGTTGTAGACGTGGGTGCCGACGCGGGTGGAACCGACGAACGACACGGCCTTGATGTCCGGGTGGTCGCAGATCGCGTTGACCACTTCCTCGCCACCGTGGACGACGTTCAGCACGCCCTTCGGAATGCCGGCTTCCAGCGCCAGCTCAACCAGGCGCATGGTCACCATCGGGTCCTGCTCGGACGGCTTGAGGATGAAGGTGTTGCCCGTTGCAATCGCCATCGGGAACATCCACAGCGGGATCATCGCCGGGAAGTTGAACGGGGTGATGCCGGCGCACACGCCCAGCGGCTGCATGATGCTGTAGGTGTCCACGCCGTTGGCCACGTTGTTGGCCAGCTCGCCCAGCTGCAGGTTGCCGATGGCGGCAGCGTGCTCGACCACTTCCAGGCCGCGGAACACATCGCCTTCGGCGTCGGGCAGGGTCTTGCCCTGTTCGGCGGTGAGGATGTGGGCCAGCTCGCTCATGTTCTCGCGGATCAGCTGCTGGTACTTCAGGAAGATGCGCGCACGGGTGCCGATCGGGGTCTTGCGCCAGGTCTTGAAGGCTTCCTTGGCGGCGGCGACGGCGGCATCCACTTCACCGGTGGTTGCGAACGGCACCTGGGCCAGCACGTCCTGGGTGGCCGGATTGATCACGTCCTGCCAGTGGGAGGTGGCCGATTCAATGAACTGGCCATCGATCAGCATGCGGATACGGGGCGCTGCAACAGTCATGACGACAATCCCACTGGCTCGAAAGATGCTTGGCATTATTCACATCACCCACCTCGATTTCCGGCCTGAATCCGCTTAATCTGGCCAACACGCCAGACGATTCATGTTAATTCTGTGAATTTCCAGCCTTCACAACGCCAGCTGGGCCTGCGCCTGCTGCGGCTGCGCGAGCAGCGCGGCTACAGCCAGGTGGACCTGGCTCGTGCCCTCGGCCTGTCGGCCAGCTACCTGAACCAGATCGAGCGCAACAAGCGCCCGCTGACGCCGGCCGTGCAGAAGAAGCTGGGCGAGGTGTTGGGCGATGTTTCCGCCCTGTTCGACGACGATGAGCCCGCCGCGCTGCAGGAGGCGCTGGGCGAGACGCTGCGCGACCTGGGTCTGGCGGAGGTGAGTGCCACCGAACTGCGGGCACTGGCCGGCAACCTGCCGCAGGTCAGCCGCGCCCTGCTGGACCTGCACCGCCGCCACCTGGCCCTGCGCGAGCATGCCGCTGCGCTGGAATTCCAGCTGGGCGAGCCGGCGGCCGGCAGCACCCTGCCCGCCGGCGACCAGGTGCGCGAGTTCTTCAACCGTATGCACAACCACATCCCCGAGCTGGACGAACTGGCCGAGCGCCTGTTCGCCGAGTGGGGGCTGTCACCGGGGCATGTGGCGCCGCGCCTGCGCCAGCTGCTGGCCGACCGCCACGGCGTGCTGGTGGAAGTGGCTGCGTTGCAGGCCGGGCGCGAGAAGCGGCAGTTCGATGCCGGCGCGCGGCGGCTGTGGCTGCCCGATTACCTGGAACCGGGCCAGCAGGCGTTCCAGATGGCGGCCGAACTGGCCCTGCACGGTTACCTGCCGCAGATCGATGCGGTGATCGCCCGCGCGGGCTTCCACGATGACGCGCGCATCGCGCAGGCGCGGATCGGCCTGTCGAACTACTTCGCCGGGGCGCTGGTGATGCCGTACATGCGCTTCCTGCGTGCGGCCGAGGCCAGCAACTACGACATCGAGCTGCTGGCGCATCAGTTCGGCGTGGGCTTCGAGGCGGTGTGCCACCGGCTGAGCACGCTGGCGCGGCGCAGTGCACCGGGGCTGCCGTTCTTCTTCATCCGCGTGGACCGTGCGGGCAATGTGTCCAAGCGCCATTCGGCGACCGACTTCCATTTCTCTCAGGTGGGTGGGTCGTGCCCGCTGTGGATCGTCTACGAGGCGTTCAACCAGCCGGGGCGGATCCTGACGCAGACCGCGCGCATGCCCGATGGGCGGCGCCACTTCTGGCTGGCGCGGCAGGTAAGCAGCGGGCCGGTGGGGCATGGGCAGCCGCGGAAGACGTTTGCGGTGGCGCTGGGCTGCGACCTGCAGCATGCGGAACGGCTGGTGTATTCGCTGGGGCTGGATGTGCAGAGCCCGGGCAATTCGGTGTCGATTGGGCCGGGGTGCCGGGTGTGCCCGCGGGAGGACTGCATGCAGCGCGCGTTCGCGCAGTTGCCGGGGAGGTAAGGGGTTTTGCAGGGCTGCGCCCTGCACCTGCAGAAGCCTCTAGCCGAAGCAACAGCAACAGCGGACATTCCGTGGGAAGGCGGGGTGGGTGCCGACCGTTGGTCGGCACGCTCTGGCCGTGCGCGAAATGCATCCACGCGTGGCGTGGCTCTACTGGTAGCTGCCAACCTTGGTTGGCACGTTCTAGTCCCAGAACACGGTCAGTACGCGGTGGCCTTCCGAGGGCACGGGAGCGTCGATGTGCTGGCCGTACGGCCAGCCTTCGCCTACGCCGTCGCATTCCAGGCCCTGCAGCCAGCCTTCCACGGTTGCGGCGTCGGCGCGGGTCAGCACGTGCACGTTCTCCGCGGCAGGCCATTCGCTGTCGTCGTCCAGTGCGCTGCCCCAGTCCTGGTGCAGCCCCACGTAGACACCTTCCACTTCCGGCTTTTCAGCAATCGCGGCCAGGCGTGCGTACAGCTCGGCAATCGGCGGGCGGCCGTAGCCCCACTGGTTCGGTGCGATGCACTCTTCGAAATCGTTGCCTTCGAAGTACGCGGCCAGCGGTACCACCGGCAGGTGCTCCGGATCGCGGGCGTCGAGGCGTTCGAGCAGGTCCAGCAGCTGCTGACGGGACATGGGGCGTTCCTTGCAATGGGGGGCCGCGATTGTATCCATCGGGCTCAGTAGATCGGCGTGACCTTCATCTGCGGCAGCGGGCGTGGTGCGCCGTCGGTCAGGTCCGGGCCCAGGTCTTCCCAGGTGCGGCCCTGCTCCACCATCTGCGCCCATAGCTGCTGTGAACCACGGCGCTTGTCTTCCGAGCCCAGCTTGTACGACGGCGGCACGGGTTCGCCGCTGGCGACGATGGAGTACGCCGCGCGATAAGCCAGCACCTGCTGCGCCGGGTCGTCGGTGCGCGCCACTTCCAGCGTATAGCGCTGGTAGGCCGAAGCGAGGTTGCGCCAGCGGATCCAGTAGTGGTTCTCGAACGAGAACGCGCAGAAGCGTGCACCGGCCAGGCTGCCCTTGTCGGCGATGCGGCTCAGCACCTCCTGCGGCATGTCCAGGTTCATGCCGCCTTCGTCGCCCTGCAGGCTCACATGCACGATGCGGTCGCGGTAACCCGGTGCACGCGCCTGCAGCAGGTCGCGCCAGTTCTGCATGGTCGCCACCACCGCGAACAGGAAGCGACCCAGCTCGGCCGCCGCCAACGGCGTGGCAATCGACTGGTAGTGCCGCTGCCAGCCATGGCGGTTCTCGGTGGGAAGGACAACCGCGCGCTCCAGTGCCTGCTGGCCGGTGGCGCCGTGGCTGACATCCTCGGCGTTCTGCGGATAGACCAGGTTGATGGCGAAGGTCGGCCAGCGTGGCATCGCCGCGTCGAACAGGTGGATGGGGAAGTTGCTGCTGATGCCGCCATCGGAAAACCAGCAGATGCGGAAGGCGGTGATGACCGGGCCGCAGGACTGGCCGGCACTGGTCAGCCCTTCCATGCTGTCGGCCACGTTGTGTTCGGCATCGGCCGCGGCCGCGGCCGGCGACGGTTCGCAGCGGCGCTCACGACGCGCCGGTTCATGCAGCGGCACCGCGCTGATCAGCAGCGGGAAACTCAGGCTCATGCGGGTGGCCACCAGCACCGGCAGCTGCGGGCCCTGCGGCAGGTGGTGATACTGCCGCCCGTCCGCCTCCACCGGCGCACCGGCGTGGTCGACCAGCCACTGCACCACGCTGGCCGGGAACAGCTGCTCGAACTCCTCGCGCAGGAACCAGAACTGCGCGCCGCCCAGCGGCAGCGTGCGCGGTTCGTTGTGCGACACGCAGGTGGTGATCATCTGCAGGCTGATCGCATGCGGGCTCTCCGGCTCGCCGGCATAGCGCGGTGCGTCGTGCAGGTCCGCGAAGGTCAGCGGCGCATCCAGCGACTTGCCGGCCAGCTGCTGCAGGCTGCGGTGCAGCCATTCGGTCAGAGCCGGTGTGCGTGCATCGCGGCCCAGGCCGCTGCACAGGCCCAGCAGGTTGCGTCGCGCCACCCGCGCCACCCGCAGCGCGGCACCGGCCACGCCGGCACCATAGGCGCACAGCAGCGACGGCAGCAGGGTGGCCGCCACACCGCTCCAGCCGCCACCCCACCAGCCCAGGCCGAGCAGCAGCGCCAGCGACACCAGCACTTCCAGCGGGGCGATCTCGAACACGGCCACCGCCAGGCACAGCAGCTTGCGCGGCCAGCCGTAACCACCGGTCAGCGCGACCAGCAGCCGGTAGGCCGCCCGCGCACC
This sequence comes from Stenotrophomonas testudinis, assembly GCF_024499815.1. Lineage (NCBI taxonomy): Bacteria > Pseudomonadati > Pseudomonadota > Gammaproteobacteria > Lysobacterales > Lysobacteraceae > Stenotrophomonas > Stenotrophomonas testudinis. Next base: position 101,813 of record NZ_JAMOKY010000004.1, read on the forward strand.
GCGCGCCGGCTGGAACAGGCTGTAGATGAAGCCGCGCCGCGACAGCTGCGCCGACACCACCGACAGGCCGCCATAGCCGGCGTCGTCGGCCAGGTGCTCGCCGGCCTGCTGGCGGCGATCGCCATAGGCCGCCGCTGCCGCCACCGCCGCGGCAATGGCGCCGGCCGAGGTGCCACCGATGCTCTTGAACCGATAATCGCGGGCCAGCGTCAGTACCGCATTGGGGTACACGATGCCGCTGGTGATGCCGCCCTTCATGACCAGATCGCAGTACTTGTCTGCCACTACCCTGCCCCCGCTGACTGTGCCTGAGATGCCACCCGACGCTACGGATGCAGTATGACGCGAAGGGTTCTCACAGCCTGAGAACCCGCCCACGGAAGGCCTACTGGCCACTCCCGCCGTGCCGGGGCACACTGCGCCCAGGACACTCATGCAGGGATTGCCATGACCACCCGTCGCGCGTTCATCGCAGGCTGTGCCGCCGCCACTGCCGCCAGTGCCTGTACCCGGCGCGGCACGCCCGTGGCCAACGACATCAGCCAGCTGGAACCTACCGACGTGGCCGCGGTGCGGGCCGTTGCCGAAACGGCCGACCTGCAGGCCGCCCTGCAGCAGCACCGGGGCACGGTCTGCGTGGCCGGCGGCCGCTACAGCATGGGCGGGCAGACCAGTGCGGCCGGCGCCCTGCAGCTGGACCTGACGCCGAGCCACCGCCTGCTGTGGCTGGACGTCGCGCGCAAGGCGGTGCGCGTGCAGGCCGGCATGCGCTGGCGCGCGCTGCAGGAATGGCTGGACCCGCACAACCTGTCGGTGAAGGTGATGCAGAGCTTCAGCAATTTCACCGTCGGCGGTTCGGTGTCGGTGAACTGCCATGGCCGCTACGTCGGCAGCGGCAGCATGGCCTCCACCGTGCGTGCGCTGCAGGTGGTGCTGCGGTCCGGCGAGGTGGTCGAGACCTCGCGCACGCAGCACCCGGAGCTGTTCGCCGCGGTCATCGGGGGCTATGGCCTGATCGGCGTGGTCAGTGAAGTCGAGCTGGACCTGGCCGACAACGACCGCATGGCGCGGCACATGGAGCGGGTGGCGCTGGCCGATTACCCGCAGTGGTTCCGCGAGAACGTGGCGTCGCGCAGCGATGCGTTGATGCACAACGCCGACCTCATTCCGCCGCGTTTCGATGCACCGGTGACCGTGACCTGGCGGCGCAGCACTGCAGCGCTGACCGACACCCGGCGCCTGATACCGCGGGGTGCCAACTATGTCCACGAACAGAACATGATCTGGGCCGTCACCGAACTGCCCGGCGGCCCGCAGCTGCGCGAGAGCTCGGTGGTGAGGCAGCAGATGGCCGAACCGCGGGTGATCCATCGCAACCTGGAAGCGAGCCTGGATGTGGCCTCGCTGGAACCCCGCATGCGCGCGGTGTCGACCTACCTGCTGCAGGAATACTTCATCCCCGTGGGCAGCTTCCAGGCCTTCGCCACGCGCATGTCCGCGATCCTGCAGCACCACCGTGTCGACGCACTGAATGTATCGATCCGCCACGCCCCCGCTGATACGACCGCATTGATGAAGTGGGCGAACGAAGACGTGTTCTGCTTCGTGCTGTACCACAAGCAACGACGGCACCCGTGGGGCGACACGATGTCCACACGCTGGACCCGCGCATTGATCGACGCGGCAGTGGAAAGCGGCGGCCGGTATTACCTGCCCTACCGCCCGCACGCCACACGCGAGCAGTTCCAGCGCGCGTACCCGCAGTGGAACGCATTCGTTGAACGCAAACGCCAGTACGACCCGCAGATGCAGCTGGTGAACCACCTCTGGCAGCGCTACCTCGCAGCGCCTTAGCAGCGCACACGAGCAAGCGGCGACCGAGCTTACAGGGACGTACTTGCAGCGTCTCCCTCAACCGGCCCCCCCCGCCAACCCACGGATAGCAGGCTCCTGCTCTGGCCTCGGCAGGTGCAGGGCGCAGCCCTGCCGGCAACCCCCACACTTGACCCCCACAACCATCGGCGTAGCATCTGCACCAAGCCAAGGGACAGACCCGCGGCTGCCACAACGACATGAGGGATTCTCATGGAATTCGACTATCTCGTCTTCATCGGGCGTTTCGAGCCCTTCCACAACGGCCACGCCGCCGTTGCCCGCCTGGCCCTGAGCCGGGCCCGCAAGCTGATCTTCCTGGTCGGCTCTGCCGATACCCCCCGCAGCCTGCGCAATCCCTGGACCGTGGCCGAACGCGCCGTGATGATCCAGGCCGCCCTCGATGGCAACACCCAACGCCTGCTGATCCGCCCGCTGCGCGACCACCTGTACAACGAAGCGCAGTGGATCGCCAACGTGCAGCGCCAGGTCGCCGAAGCCCTACGCAACGACGGCGCCGCCGCCGATGCCAAGGTCGGCCTGATCGGCATGGACAAGGACGCCTCCAGCTACTACCTGCGCGAATTCCCGCAGTGGCCACTGGTGGACGTGCAGCACACGGCCACCCTGTCGGCCACCGAGCTGCGCCGCTACCTGTTCGAAGCCGGCGACGTCGACTTCCACGGTGCGCTGCTGATGCTGCGTGGCAACGTGCCGGCGCCGGTGTACGACATGCTCGAAGCCTTCCGCAGAAGCGCACCGGCCTATGGCCAGCTGGTGGCCGAGTACCGCTTCATCGAACAGTACAAGGCCGCCTGGAAGGACGCGCCCTACGCGCCCACTTTCGTCACCACCGATGCGGTGGTAGTGCATTCGGGCCACGTGCTGCTGGTGCGCCGCCGTTCGGAACCCGGCAAGGGCCTATGGGCTCTGCCCGGTGGATTCGTCGGCCAGGAACAGAGCCTGCTCGACAGCTGCCTGCGCGAACTGCGCGAGGAAACCCGGCTGAAGATCCCGCTGCCGGTGCTGAAGGGTTCGCTGAAGAGCCAGCAGGTGTTCGACCACCCCGACCGAAGCCAGCGCGGCCGCACCATCACCCACGGTTTCCACTTCGAATTCCCGGCCGGTGAACTGCCGGCGGTGCGCGGCGGCGACGATGCCGACAAGGCGCGCTGGATTCCGGTGAGCGAAGCGCTGGAGATGGGCCCGCAGCTGTTCGAAGACCACCTGCACATCCTGGAGTATTTCCTCGGCCGGGGCTGACCCGACCGGCTTTCCCCACCGGCGGATAGACCGCCGGTGTCACTCGACGCGAAGGAGCTTCCGTCATGCATTACCTCGATAATCTTCTCCTCGACACCGACAGCTACAAGGCCAGCCACTGGCTGCAGTACCCGCCGGGTACCGATGCCACGTTCTTCTACGTGGAATCGCGCGGCGGCCTGCACGACCGCACGGTGTTCTTCGGCTTGCAGGCGATCCTCAAGGACGCCTTGGCACGGCCCATCACCCACGCCGACATCGACGACGCCGCCGCGGTGTTCGCCGCGCATGGCGAACCGTTCAATGAAGCCGGCTGGCGAGATATCGTCGACCGCCTCGGCGGCCACCTGCCGGTACGCATCCGCGCCGTGCCCGAGGGCAGCGTGGTGCCCACGCACCAGGCGCTGATGACCATCGAATCGACCGACCCGGCCGCGTTCTGGGTGCCCTCGTACCTGGAAACCCTGCTGCTGCGCGTGTGGTACCCGGTCACCGTGGCCACCATCAGCTGGCATGCGCGGCAGACCGTCGCCGGCTTCCTGCAGCAGACCAGCGACGACCCGCAGGGGCAGCTGCCGTTCAAGCTGCACGACTTCGGCGCACGCGGTGTGTCGAGCCTGCAGTCGGCCGCGCTGGGCGGTGCCGCGCACCTGGTCAACTTCCTCGGCACCGACACCGTCTCGGCGCTGTGCCTGGCCCGCGCGCACTACCACGCGCCGATGGCCGGCTATTCGATTCCCGCCGCCGAGCACAGCACCATCACCAGCTGGGGCCGCGAGCGCGAAGTGGATGCCTACCGCAACATGCTGCGCCAGTTCGGCAAGCCCGGTGCGATCGTCGCAGTGGTGTCGGACAGCTATGACATCTACCGCGCGATCAGCGAACACTGGGGCACCACCCTGCGCGATGAAGTGATCGCCTCGGGCGCGACCCTGGTCATCCGCCCCGATTCGGGGGACCCGGTGGAGGTGGTGGCCGAGAGCCTGCGCCGCCTGGACGAGGCCTTTGGCCATACGATCAACGGCAAGGGCTACCGCGTGCTCAACCACCTGCGGGTGATCCAGGGCGATGGCATCAACCCGGACACGATCCGCGCCATCCTGCAGCGCATCACAGGGGACGGCTACGCTGCCGACAACGTGGCCTTCGGCATGGGCGGTGCCCTGCTGCAGCGGCTGGATCGCGATACGCAGAAGTTCGCGCTGAAGTGCTCGGCCGCGCGGGTGGACGGTGCGTGGATCGACGTCTACAAGGACCCGATCACCGATGCCGGCAAGACCAGCAAGCGCGGTCGCATGCGCCTGCTGCGCCGGCTGGACGACGGCAGCCTGCACACGGTGGCGCTGCCAGCCAGCGGTGACGACACGCTGCCGGCCGGCTTCGAGGATGCGATGGTGACCGTGTGGGAGAACGGGCGGTTGCTGTACGACCAGCGCTTGGAGGACATCCGCGCGCGGGCTGCTGCGGGACGTTGACGGCGTCTCCGGGGTCGGATCCCGTTGCAGCGCAACGGGCTCCGACCCCACTGCCTCTTGACCCACGCCGGCAACGCGTCCACCGTGGGCACGCCGAAGGTATCCCTGCCGTCGTTGCGACAACGGCAGGGATTTGAATGGGAATCCGGTGAAGGCGCCTCGCGCGCCCATTCCGGAGCTGCCCCGCAGCGGTGAATGGAAACGAATCCTGCCAACAGCACTGGGCTCGCGCCTGGGAAGCGGCAGGTAGTAGGTGGGCTGCGGCCCGTGTCCATCAGCCCGAATACCGGCCCCGGCCGGGGGACACGACCGTCCCCTGACTCGACCTGGAATCTCCGCGGGGAGGTTGCCGGGGCCAATGTCGTCCTGGGCGTGCAGGCGGCGTGGCCGCGCGCGTCCTGTTCACGGTTTCCGGCCAGACCCGTTGCCCACGCCCAGATGCACCCGACGATGACCGAGTTCCAACGCCCCGCCCTGTCCCTCCCCGCCGACGGCAAGCGCCTGCTGCTGCATTCGTGCTGCGCGCCCTGCTCGGGCGAAGTGATGGAGGCGATCACCGCCTCCGGGATCGACTACGCGATCTTCTTCTACAACCCCAACATCCACCCGGTGAAGGAATACGAGCTGCGCAAGCAGGAGAACATCCGCTTCGCCGAGCAGCACGGCATCCCCTTCATCGATTGCGACTACGACACCGACAACTGGTTCAGCCGTGCGCGCGGCATGGAAAACGAGCCCGAGCGCGGCATCCGCTGCACGATGTGCTTCGACATGCGTTTCGAGCGCACCGCGCTGTACGCGCATGAGCACGGCTACGACACCATCAGTTCGTCGCTGGGCATTTCGCGCTGGAAAAACATGGCGCAGATCAACGACTGCGGCGTGCGCGCGGCATCGCGCTACGAAGGCCTGCAGTACTGGGAATACAACTGGCGCAAGGGCGGCGGTGCCAGCCGCATGGTGGAGATCAGCAAGCGCGAACAGTTCTACCAGCAGGAGTACTGCGGCTGCGTGTATTCGCTGCGCGATGCCAACCGCCACCGCCGCGAAACCGGTCGCGAGCGCATCAAGATCGGCCTGCTGTACTACGGCCAGGATGCTGAAACGCCGCAAGGCGATTGACGTGCGCGCGGGGGGCGGCCACGCTGGTCGCCCCTTCTGCTGTGCTGGACCCTGCCATGACCGCCCTGCCCGCCGATGTCGCCCTGCTGGTGATCGACCTGCAGCCGGACTTCATGCCCGGTGGCGCGCTGGCCTGTGACCAGGGCGATGCGCTGGTGGCGCCGGTTGCCGAGCTGCTGGCGCAGCGCCGCTACCGTACGGTGGTGGCCACGCAGGACTGGCACCCGGCCGACCACGCCTCCTTCGCCAGCCAGCACCCCGGCACGCGCTCGTTCGAGAGCATCCTGCTGCACGCGCAGCCGCAGACCCTGTGGCCGGACCACTGCGTGCAGGGCAGCGACGGCGCCGCGCTGCACCCGGGCGTGGACTGGACCGTGGCCGACCTGATCCTGCGCAAGGGCACCCGCCAGCAGGTGGATTCGTACAGCGCGTTCCGCGAGAACCATGGCCCGGAGGGCGAGCGCCCGCCGACAGGCCTGGCCGGCTGGCTGCATGAGCGACGCATCTGCGAGGTGCATGTGTGCGGCCTGGCGCGCGATTACTGCGTGCTGTGGAGCGCGCAGGACGCGGTGAAATCCGGCTTCCGGGTGAAGTTCCTGTGGGAGCTGACGCGGCCGGTGACCGAAGCCAATGACGCGATGGTGCGTGAGGCGCTGGGCAAGGCGGGGATTGCGATCCTTTGATCGATGGCCGCCTTCACAGCTGCGCGGGCGGCAGATCCCTCAACCGTGCCGGCCCCTTCGCGACGATGCCGGACGGGTTCAACTGGCGATGGCTCTGGTAATAGTGGTGGGTGATGTGGTGGGCATCCACCGTGCGGGCGACCGCAGGCATCGCCAGCATCCGCTGCAGCAGCCCGTTCAGACCGGGGTAGCTGGCGATCTGCCGCACATTGCATTTGAAATGGCCGTGGTAGACCGCATCGAACCTCAGCAGCGTAGTGAACAGGCGGATATCGGCCTCGGTCATTCGACCACCCACCAGCCACGGCGACTGCTGAAGCTGCGCATCAAGCATGTCCAACGTTTCGAACAGCGGCCCCACGGCCTCGTCGTAGGCCTGCTGGGTGCTGGCGAAGCCTGCCTTGTAGACGCCGTTGTTGACCGCCTCGTAGACGCGTGCGTTGATCGCATCGATGTCCGCACGCAGGGCTTCAGGGTAGTAATCACCGGGCAGCGCACCGTGACCGTCAAATGCCTCGTTGAACATCCGCAGGATGTCGGCCGATTCATTGCTGACGATGCTGCGCTGCTCGCGGTCCCACAGCACCGGCACGGTCACCTTGCCGGTCATGCCCGGCTTCGCGGCGGTGTACAGGTGATGCAGGTATTCCGCCTGCAGTTCCGGGTCGGGTATCACGCCGCGCCCTGGCTGGAACGTCCAGCCCTGGTCACCCATGTACCAGTGCACTACCGATACGGGCAGCACTGATTCCAGACCCTTGAGCGCGCGCATGATCAGGGCACGGTGGGCCCAGGGGCAGGCCAGGCTGACATACAGGCGGTAACGCCCGGATGCGGCCGCATGCCCTGGCTGGCCCTGCGGCCCAGGCCCGCCATCGGCTGTCAGCCAGTGGCGGAACGTGGATTCCTCGCGGTGGAACTGCCCATCCTCGCCGGCGGCACCTGCGGTGCCGACCTGCCAGACGCCATCAACGAGCTGGCCCATGCCGGTGCTCCCTCTGCTGCAGAACCGATACCGTAGCGCGTGGAGCCGCAACGTCCGGTGAGAACTGCGTGGAGGCGGGGCCCCTCAGCGGAACACGACCGTGCGATGCCCGTTGAGCAGGATGCGGTGCTCCACATGCCGGCGCACGGCGCGCGCCAGCACCTGTGATTCGGTATCGCTGCCCAGCCGCACCAGCTCGCGCGGCGCCATCGCGTGGTCCACGCGGGCCACGTCCTGTTCGATGATCGGGCCTTCGTCCAGATCCTCGGTCACGTAGTGCGCAGTGGCGCCGATGATCTTGACCCCACGCGCGTGCGCCTGGTGGTACGGCTGCGCGCCCTTGAAGCTGGGCAGGAAGCTGTGGTGGATGTTGATCGCGCGGCCGGCCAGGGCACGGCACAGCGTGGGTGAGAGGATCTGCATGTAACGCGCCAGCACCACCAGGTCGATGCGCTCGCGCTCGACCAGATCGATGATCTGCTGTTCCTGCACCGCGCGCGTGTCCGCGTTCACCGGCAGGTGATGGAACGGCACCTGGTAGGACGCGGCCAGCGGCGCGAAATCGGCGTGGTTGGACGCCACCGCGGCGATATCCACTTTCAGCTGGCCACTATGGGCGCGGAACAGCAGATCGTTCAGGCAATGACCCTGCTTGCTGACCAGCACCAGCAGGCGCGCGCGGCGGCGGCCGTCGTGCAGCTGCCAGTCCATGCCGTAGTCGGCGGCCAGCGCGGCCATCGCCGCATGCACGGTATCCAGCGGCAGGCTGGCGTCGCGGTCAAAATGCACGCGCAGGAAGAAGCGTCCGCTCTCCTCGTCGCCGAACTGCTGGGCGTCGAGGATGTTGCAGCCGTGGTCGAACAACAGCCCGGACACGCGGTAGACGATGCCGGTGCGGTCGGGGCAGGACAGGGTAAGAATGGAATCGGGGCGCATCGCCCGAGTTTAGGGCAGCGCCGTGGCGGCGGGGACGATGGTCACCGATGCAACCGTGTGCGCCGATGATCAGCGTGGCGCCTCCATCAGCGCCTGCAGTGCCCGCAGCGCCTGACCGTCGTTCTCCCAGCCCAGCGCGGTGGTCGTCAGCTCGCCGTCCTTCAGCAGATGGAAGGTGGGCGTCTGGCCGGTGCGCAGCGCCGTCCAGGCCGGGCCGGGCTGCAGCGGCTGCATCGGCAGATCGGGATGGGCACGGTTCCAGTCCAGCATCTGCTGGCTGGGCCAGCTCTGGTCGTTGGGCACCACCAGCTGCAGGTGTGGCCGCAACCCGGCGAACGCGGGATCGGTGGTGATCGCCGCCAGGGCACGCTGCGAGAAACCACAGTACGGATGGACCAGCGCCACGACCTGCCAGCCCTGCTGCGGCAGGGTGCGGCGGACGGCGTGGTCGGCGTCTGAAAGCACCAGCACCTGGCGCGCCGCCACCATATCGCCGGTGATCTCGGGCAGGACCTTGGCATCCAGGCCGGCGTCGGCGCGCAGCGCATTGGCCTGGGCGAACCGACGCTGTGCGATCAGCGCACGGTGCAGTTCATCGGCGCGGGCCTTCTCGGCATCGCGCTGGCCCCGCAGACGCGGCAACAGGCACTGCATCTGGTCCAGCCGCTGCGCGTCCGGCGCGTAGAAGTTGACCAGCTGGGTGGCCGCGAATGCATCCTCCACGCGCTCGGCCGGTACGGCCTGGCAGCTTTCGGCAAGCATCGATGCCAGCGGATCGGCCTGATAGGCCGCCTGCAGGCGCTGCACGCGCTCGGCCAGTGGCACCGCCCGCGCGTCCTCGTCGATGGCCAGCAGGCGGTCGGCCAGAGGGGTCGGGGCGGCGGACACGCCGGCGCTGGCCAACAACAGCAGCCCACCCGTCCAACGACGCAGCGCGATCGGCTTCATGCGGCCTCCTTCCCCATGGATGCAGGCAGCCTAGCGCGGTCGATGGGCACACACCAGATGCGGACGCGACAACGCTGCGCGGCTTGGTACAGACCCAAGCGATACTTGCCCTCCCGCATGGCAAGCTGGTCGGTCATGAACCTGTTGCAGCTCATCCGCAGCTTCACCCGCACCGCAGAGACCGGCAGCATTGCCGCCGCGGCCCGCCACCTTGGCATCAGCGCCACCGCCGTGGGCCAGAACATCAACCGGCTGGAAGCCCACCTGGGCGTGCGCCTGCTCAACCGCAGCACCCGGCAGCTGGCGCTCAGCGAGGCCGGTGCGGTGTACCTGGCGCAGGTGCGGCACATCGAGGCCGACCTGGCGCGCGCGCAGGCGATGGTCACCGCCGGCGACATCGAACCGTCCGGGCCGCTGCGCATCGCCAGCAGCAGCGCGTTCGGCCGCCACGTGCTGGCACCGCTGCTGCCCAGCCTGCAGCAGCGCTACCCGCAGCTGCAGCTGGAACTGCGGCTGAGCGATCGCGCCGTGCAGCATGGGCCGGAAGCGGTGGATGCGAGCATCCGCATCGGCGCGCAGCTGGAAGACGGGCTGGTGGCGCGGCCGCTGGCGCGTATTCCGTTCGTGTTCTGTGCGTCGCCGGCGTATCTGAAGGCGCACGGCACGCCGGCCGATCCGGCCGCACCGAATGGCCATCGCGGCCTGCTGCACCGCTTCCCCACCGATGGCCGGCCGCTGCGCTGGGGCCTGCTGAAGGACGGACAGCGGGTGGACGCTGCGCTGCCGCCGAGCATGGTCTGCGATGACATCGACGCGCTGGCCGAACTGTCCGCTGCAGGTGCAGGCATCACCCGGCTGGCTGCATTCGTGGCCGAACCCTATCTGCGCGATGGCCGCCTTCAGGCGGTGTTCGATCCGACCAGCGACTGGCAGCCGGAGCCGATGGAGGTGTTCTTCTGCGTGAGCGATCGCCGCGATTTCACCGCGAAGATCCGCGCGCTGTTCGAGCACCTGCAGGCCGGCATCGCGCCGGCCTGGCAGGTCTGAGGCTAACGCGCGCGGAACACGTTGCGCGCTTCGCGCGGCTCGCAGCGCAGGTACTGCGGCGACGGCACCACGCTGTCGCCCAGCGCGGCAGCGGCGTGCCACGGCCAGCGCGGGTCGTACAGGATGCCGCGGGCCAGGGCGATGGCATCGGCCTGGTTGTGGCGCAGGATCGATTCGGCCTGTTCCGGCTCGGTGATCAGGCCGACCGCGATGACCGGCATGCGCAGCTTCTTGGCCTTGATGGCCGTCGCGAACGGCACCTGGTAACCCGGGCCGACGCTGATCTTCTGGCGCTCGTCGAGGCCGCCGCTGGACACGTGCAGGAAGTTGCAGCCACGTGCGTCGAGGATCTGCGCCAGCGCTTCGCTCTGCACCAGGTCCCAGCCGCCATCGACCCAGTCGGTGGCGGAAATGCGCACGCCCACCGACACCTTGTCCGACACCGCTTCGCGCACCGCATCGAACACTTCCACGAGCAGGCGCAGGCGGTTCGGCAGCGAGCCACCGTAGCCGTCGGTGCGGCGGTTGCTGAGCGGCGACAGGAACTGGTGCAGCAGGTAGCCGTGCGCGGCGTGGATCTCGATCAGCTCGAAGCCCAAGCGCTCGGCGCGCACCGCGCTGGCGGCGAAGGCGGCGATGACCTCGGCGATGCCGGCTTCATCCAGCGCCTCCGGTGCCGGGTCAGCGGCATGGAACGGCACCGGCGACGGCGCCACCGTGGTCCAGCCACGGGCATCGTCGGCCGGCAGCTGGCGGCCACCGTCCCACGGGCGGGCGGTGGAGGCCTTGCGACCGGCGTGGGCCAGCTGGATGCCGAGCGGCATCGACGACCAGCGGCGCACGCTGGCCAGCACCTGCGCCAGGGCGGCCTCGGTCTCATCGTCCCACAGGCCCAGGTCGGCCCAGCTGATGCGTCCGCGCGGTTCGACCGCGGTGGCTTCCAGGATCAGCAGGCCGGCGCCGGACTGCGCCAAGTTGCCCAGGTGCATGGCGTGCCAGTCGCTGGCGCGGCCCTCTTCGGCGGAGTACTGGCACATCGGCGCGATCACGATGCGGTTGGGCAGGGTCAGGGGGCCGAGGGACATCGGCGAGAACAGCTGGCTCAAGACGGTAAGGACATGCGGAGGGGGTGCGTATTGCACCGCTGCAGAGCCTGCGGATCAACCATCTGGATGGATCGCTGTTTCGCGCGACCTGGTGCAGCCGAGCGTGGGCTCGGCTCTACAGAAGCAGGCATCCCTTGTAGAGCCGAGCCCACGCTCGGCTCAGAGCATGGCCCAGCCCGCCAACGCCTCGGCGCAGTCCCGTTCATCCTTGAACTGCAGCAGGTCATCGGCACGGGTGCGGCCGCGGTTCAGCGCCGCCACCGGCAACCCGGCCCTGGCCGCAGCCTGCACGAAGCGGAAGCCGGAATAGACCATCAGCGAGGAACCCACCACCAGCACGGCATCGGCCTGCTGCAGGTGCTCCTGCACGGCCGCCACGCGCTCGCGCGGCACGTTTTCGCCGAAGAACACCACATCCGGCTTCAGCAGGCCGCCGCAGTACGGGCAATCCGGCACCACGAAGGCGGAGAAGTCGGTTTCCAGGTCGGCGTCACCGTCCGGAGCGATGCCCGCTTCCAGCGCGTCCCAGCCCGGGTTGGCTTCGAGCAGCCGCTGCTGGAAATCCCCGCGCCCGCTGCGGCGCTCGCAGCCCATGCAGCGCACCCGATCCAGCCGCCCGTGCAGATCGATCACGTTCTGGCTGCCGGCGCGCTGGTGCAGGCCGTCCACGTTCTGCGTCAGCAGCACCTGCAGGGTGCCGCGGGCTTCCAGCGCGGCCAGCGCCTGGTGGGTACCGTTGGGCAGGGCGAGGCCGAAGCGCGGCCAGCCCAGCAGGCTGCGCGCCCAGTAGCGCTGGCGGGTGGCCGCCTCGCCCATGAAGGCCTGGTAGGTCACCGGCGGCGTGCGTTTCCACTGGCCGTCGGTATCGCGGTAATCGGGGATGCCCGAGGCGGTACTGCAGCCGGCGCCGGTCAGCACGAACAGGCGTTGGGCGCGGTCGATGAAGTCGGTCAGCGGCGGGGTCATGGCAGCGAAATGGGGGCGCGCGGGCGCCCCCGCAAGCGCGTGGTCAGCTGGCCGGGTCGGCCGCCGCGGCGCCCGGCAGGCGCGGCACGGCGGTCGGCTGGCCATCCTCGCCCAGCGCGATCATCACGAAGTGGCCGCGGGTGCACAGCTTGCGCTCGCCGCTGTGCAGGTCTTCGGCAATCAGCTCCACCTCGACCTTCATCGAGCTGCGGCCCACTTCGACGATGCGACCCACGGTTTCCACCATCTGGCCGATGCGGATGGGCAGCTTGAAATCGACCTGGTCGCTGCGCGCGGTCACCACCGTGCGGCGCGAATAGCGGGCGGCGGCGAGGAAGGCGGCCTTGTCCATCCACGCAAGCGCCTGGCCACCGAACAGGGTGCCCATGTGGTTGGTGTGGTTGGGGAAGACGATTTCAGCCATGCGCACTTCGATGGGCGGCACGGTTTCGGGGATGGGGGTCATGGCGGGGCCATCGGTGTGGGGTGCGGCAATTTTAAGCCAGGCCCGGTGCAGGCGGCGCTACACTGCGCCACGCCCACCGCACGGAACGCCGCCATGCCCGCCGCCACCGACCTGCTGGCCTTCGCCCTGCTGTCGCTGGGCATGGTGCTCACGCCTGGGCCGAACATGGTCTACCTGGTCTCACGCTCGATCTGCCAGGGCCGTCGCGCCGGGCTGGTGTCGCTGGGCGGGGTGGCACTGGGCTTTCTGTTCTACATGCTGTGCGCGGCGCTGGGCATCACCGCCCTGCTGATGACCGTGCCCTTCGCCTACGACACGCTGCGCATCGGCGGCGCGTTGTACCTGCTGTACTTGGCTTGGCAGGCGGTGAAGCCGGGCGGCCGCTCGCCCTTCGCGGTGCATGCATTGCCCGTGGACAGCCCGCGCCGGCTTTTCGCGATGGGCTTCCTGACCAACCTGCTGAACCCGAAGATCGCGGTGATGTACCTGTCCCTGCTGCCGCAGTTCCTGCACCCGGACGGCCACGGCAGCGTGCTGGCCCAGTCGGTGGTGCTGGGCTTCACCCAGATCGCGGTCAGCCTGGCGGTGAACACGGTAATCGTGCTGATGGCCGGCAGCATTGCGGCGCTCCTGGCCGCGCGGCCGAGCTGGCAGGCCGCGCAGCGCTGGCTGATGGGCACGGTGCTGGCCGGGCTGGCCGTGCGGATGGCGGTGGAAGGGCGGCGGTAAGACCGTTGGTAGCGGTAGCGCCGGGCCATGCCCGGCGAGCGCGCAGCGCGGTCGATGTTTCCCGCCGCGCCGGATGGATTCCGCCGGGCGTGGCCCGGCGCTACCTTCAATGGTGGGTCGGTCCGGCAACCAGCCGCTCCACGGTTTCCGCGCAGCGGCGGCCGTTGATGGCCAGGCACAGCATGGCGTGGGTGGCTTCCGCCGGTTGCTTGCCCTGCAGTGGTGAGGTGCTGCCGTTGGCCTGGGCAAGCTGGTGGTCGCAGAGCAGCAGCTCGGTGCCTTCGATGCCCTGCATCAGGCGGCGCAGGCGCAGCAGTTGGTGATTGAGTTCGTGCGCGTTCGTCGGATCGGTACTCATGGTGGTGCCTCCATTACGGATCAGGCCACCGGTGAGGGTGGCGGACGATGCGTGGCTGCAATCCCGGTCTATCGACTGAAAAACCGGAAGGCACAAGGCCTCCACGCACCGCCCGCCGCAGAAGTACGACGGGTCGCCAACCGCCGCCGGACAGTTGCCGACGACGGTTGACGAGCGTATCAGTCGATAGGATTCGGGATTGCAGTCCCGGCTGCTGGTTCGCCAGCAGCGCGCCATGATGCGCAGCGGAATCCGCGTGATTCCAGAGGCTTACGCGACATGCAGACATCTTGTGGGCAGAGCCGACGCGTTGGGTCGTGATCGACCGTCGATGCGGTTTGCGTCATTGCGCGCTGCGCGCGTGAGTCGAGCATGGCTCGACTCTACAGAAACAAAAAAACCCCGGCATGGCCGGGGTTTTCCGTTGCGACAAACCTGACCGGTTCGATCAGAAGTTCATGTCGAAGGCGACTTCGCCCTGCACGCCGACCTGGTAGGCCGAGGCGCGGCGTTCGAAGAAGTTGGTCAGTTCCTGCACGTCCTGCAGTTCCATGAAGCTCAGCGGGTTGCGCACGTTGTACTTGCGCTCCATGCCCAGGCGATGGAAATGGTTGTCGGCGCAGTGCTGCAGGTACTGGCGCATGTCACGGGTGGAGATGCCCGCCACGCCACCGGACAGCACGTCCTCGGCGAACTGCACTTCGCACTCGATGGCTTCGGCCAGCATTTCGTAGACGTCCTGCTTCATCTTGTCGTCGAACAGGTCCGGCTCTTCCTCGCGGATCACGTCCACGCACTCGAAGGCGAAGTCCATGTGCGCGCTTTCGTCGCGGAACACCCAGTTGGTGCCCGAGGCCAGGCCATTGAGCAGGCCACGCGAACGGAAGTAGTAGACGTAGGCGAACGCAGCGAAGAAGAACAGGCCTTCGATGCACGCGGCGAAGCAGATCTGGTTCAGCAGGAACTGGCGACGCTCTTCGCGGGTCTCGATGCGCTTCAGGTTCTGGATCGAGTCGATCCACTTGAAGCAGAAATCAGCCTTCTTCTTGATCGAGTCGATGTTCTCCACCGCGTCGAAGGCTTTGGCGCGCTCGTCCGGATCCGGCAGGTAGTTGTCGAGCAGGGTCAGGTAGAACTGCACGTGCAGCGCCTCTTCATACAGCTGGCGCGACAGGTACATGCGGGCTTCGGGCGCGTTGAGGTGCTGGTACAGGTTCAGCACCAGGTTGTTGGACACGATCGAATCGCCGGTGGCGAAGAACGCGACCAGACGGTGGATCAGGTGGCGCTCACCCGGCGACATCTTGCTGTGCAGGTCGCTGATGTCGATCTGGAAGTTGATCTCTTCCACCGTCCAGGTGTTCTTGATCGCGTTCCGGTACATGTCATAGAACTGCGGGTAGCGCATCGGGCGCAGGGTCAGTTCAAAACCGGGATCGAGCAGCATCTGCTTGGGCGTGTCGGCCATGGGTGTTTCCTTATCTTCTCGGGTCAAAACGCCGGGCTTGGCCCGGCGCTGCCTTGTCATTTGCGCAGCCGAGCATGGCTCGGCTCTACAGGTGCGAGGTGCCGGCGGGGCCGGCACGGCGCGTCTTATTGGCAGGCCTCGCAGGCTTCCGGGTTTTCCAGCGAGCAGGCGATGGCCTCTTCCGGGCTGAACACCTTCTCCGGCGCTGCAGTGGCGGTGTGGCTGACCGTGGTCTTGGCGATCTTGGTGGCCGGGCGCGAACGCAGGTAGTAGGTGGTCTTGATGCCCTGCTTCCAGGCGTACATGTACATGGAGGACATCGCGCCGATGTTCGGGCTTTCCATGAACAGGTTGAGCGAGGCGGACTGGTCGATGAAGGCGCCACGGTCGGCCGCCATGTCGATCAGCGAACGCATCGGCAGTTCCCACGCGGTGCGGTAGACGTGGCGCAGCGTTTCCGGAATCTGCGTGATGCCCTGGATCGAGCCTTCGGCCAGCTTGATGGCGTCGCGCATTTCCGGGGTCCAATGGCCCAGCTTCTTCAGCTCATTCACCAGGTAGCGGTTGACCTGCAGGAAGTCACCGGACAGGGTTTCGCGCTTGAACAGGTTGGACACCTGCGGTTCGACGCACTCGTAGCAGCCGGCAATCGAGGCGATGGTCGCGGTCGGGGCAATGGCGATCATCAGCGAGTTGCGCAGGCCGTGTTCCTTGATGCGCTCACGCAGGGTGTCCCAACGCTCGGCATCTTCCGGCACCACGTTCCAGGCATCGAACTGCAGCTCGCCGCTGGCCGCACGGGTGTCGGCGAAGGACGGGTGCTTGCCGCGTTCCTGGGCCAGCTCAACCGAGGTTTCCAGCGCGTGGAAGTAGATCGTTTCGGCGATCTTCTTCGACAGCGCGCGTGCTTCGGCGCCGTCGAACGGCAGGCGCTTGCGGAAGAACACGTCCTGCAGGCCCATGCAGCCCAGGCCGACCGGACGCCAGCGCAGGTTGCCACGGCGCGCCGATTCGATCGGGTAGAAGTTCAGGTCGATCACGCGGTCGAGCTGGCGCACGGCCAGGCGCACGGTGTCGGCCAGCTTGTCGAAATCGAACTCGCCGTTGCCGTCGAAGTGGTTGCCCAGGTTGATCGAACCCAGGTTGCATACTGCGGTCTCTTCCGCCGAGGTGACTTCCAGGATTTCGGTGCACAGGTTGGACAGGTGGATGACGTTGCCGGCGCGCAGGGTCTGGTTGCTGGCGCGGTTGCACTTGTCCTTGAAGGTCATCCAGCCGTTGCCGGTCTCGGCCAGGGTACGCATCATCCGCGAGTACAGCTTGCGCGCGGAGATGGTGCGGTTGGCCTTGCCCTGTGCTTCGGCCTGCAGGTACGCGGCCTCGAAGGCTTCGCCGAACAGGTCGGTGAACTCCGGCACGACGCGCGGATCGAACAGCGACCATTCCTGGTCGGCTTCGACGCGCTTCATGAACAGGTCCGGGATCCAGTTGGCCAGGTTCAGGTTGTGCGCACGGCGCGATTCGTCGCCGGTGTTGTCACGCAGTTCGAGGAAATCCTCGATGTCGGCGTGCCAGGTTTCCAGGTAGACGCAGGCCGCGCCCTTGCGCTTGCCGCCCTGGTTCACCGCAGCCACGGACGAATCCATGGTCTTCAGCCACGGCACGATGCCGTTGGAGTGGCCGTTGGTGGACTTGATGAGCGAACCACGCGAACGCACGCGGGTGTAGCTGACGCCGATGCCGCCGGAGAACTTGGACAGCTGGGCGATGTCGCCGTACTTGGAGTAGATCGACTCCAGCGAATCCTGCGGCGAATCCAGCAGGAAGCACGAGGACAGCTGCTCGTGGGTGGTGCCGGAGTTGAACAGGGTCGGGCTGGACGGCAGGTAGTCCAGGTTGCCCATGCGCTTGTACAGCGCCAGGGCCTCGGCCACGTCCTCGCTGAGTGCGCTGGCGATGCGCAGGAAGAACTGCTGCGGGGTCTCGATCACCTTGCGGGTGTGCGGGTGGCGCAGCAGGTAGCGGTCGTACAGGGTACGCAGGCCGAAGTAATCGAAGTTGAGGTCCAGCGAGATGTCGATGGCATCGTTGAGCTTGCGTGCGTTGGTCTGCACGAAGTTCAGCAGGCGGTCGTTGATCAGGCCGACTTCGTGGCCACGGCTGACCGACTGCGAGAAGGCGTAGATTTCCTGGCCCGACACTTCCTTGGCGATGTAGTTGGCCAGCAGGCGCGCGGCAAGGCGGCCGTACTCGGGCTCTTCACCGATCAGCAGGGCGGCGGTGCGGATGGACAGTTCGTCCAGTTCACGGGTGGTGGCGCCGTTGTACAGGCCGGAGATGGTACGGGTGGCCACGCGCATCGGATCGACGGCGTGCAGGCCTTCGGAGGAACGCTGCACCGCGCGCACGATCTTGTTCAGATCCACCAGCTCGGTCGTGCCGTTGCGCTTGGTCACGCTCATCGCGTTGGCCGTCGGCGGCGACGTCAGCAGGAATTCGCTTTCCTTCTCGATGGTGGCGCTGGATTCGGTGGTCACGGCGTGTGTCCTCTTGGCGTGATTGGGGGTGCTGTATGCATCAGGGTTGCTCGACCTGGGACATGACAGCCCAGGGTGGCAGGACGGCGTCGCAGGAGGTGAGACCCTGCGCCTTCCACTGCCGGTTGGCGATCGCTGGCGGGTACCGCGGTAGTGCCCCGTTGCGGACCCCAAGCCATGGGGTCGTTGCGACCGACGGCCACAAGATAGTGGGGGTAATGGGGGCCGTCAACGCCAAATGTAGTGAAATTTGGTAATCCCTTGCGGCGCAAGGATCATGCCATCGGCGCCGCGTCTGGACGCTTTGGACCTGCCGGAACGGGCTGCGCAGTCAAGCCCGGAAGGCGTCACATCGGCGGTACAACGTGCTGCGGAAACGGAACAATGACAGCTTCACATGACAGTGATGAAGCTGGCTAGGGACAACCCTGTGGATAGGTGGTGGGCAGCCGGTGGGAAAGCCGGTATGGCCGGAGCGATGGCCATCGGGCAGTGACTTCCGGCCGGTGACGGCACCGTGCGGGCGCGGGATGCTGTGGTCCTGCACTGACCGGAAAGGATTCCACCATGCGCCTGCCCCTGCCCCCCGTTGCCCTGCTGGCCTGCCTGGCCACCGCACCCGCGATGGCCGCCGACGCCCCGAAGCTGCGCTCGGACCAGTGCGGCATGCGCACCGACTACGACGTGCTGGTGGACAGCGGTGGCATCTGGCTGCGGCATGGCCCGCAGGCGCCGCACGAGGTGGTGTTCCACGATGGCGTGCTGAGCCTGGACGACACGGTCGTGCCGGTCAGCGAGGCCGACGCCGCCCGCCTGCGGCAGATGGAGGCCGGGGCGCGGCAGCTGATGCCGGCGGCCACGGCGCTGGCCCACGAAGTGAGCGGCCTGAGCTTCGACGTGCTCGACGGGGTCTATGAGAGCCTCACCGGCACCGCCAACAGCCGCAAGGTCCGGCGCCTGCGCCGGCAGGCCGATGACTGGATCGGCGGCACGCTGGGCAAGGGCTACTGGGAACAGGCGGTGTTCGGGCCGGGCTTCGAGACCAAGGTGCAGGACATGGCCGAGTCGCTGTCCGCGTCCATCGTCCGCAGCATGCTGTGGCAGATGGTCACCGGCCGCAGCGATGCGATGGAGGAGCGCGCCGACCGCCTGGACGCGCAGATGGAACAGCAGCTGGAAGGCCGCGCCGAGCGCATCGAGGCCCGCGCGCGGGCGCTGTGCCCGCTGGTGGCCGCCGTGGCCGAGGCCCACGACGCGCTGGAGGTGCGCTACCAGGGGCAGCCGCTGCGGCTGATCCAGCGCAGTGAGGGCGTGCAGGTGGCGGCCAGCACGCGTGAGCAGCCGCAGGATGATGCGGTGGCCCCGAGCCGGTAAGCGCGCCGCGCTGTTGTAGAGCCGAGCCGCGCTCGGCTGCCTTCGGCGCATCATGCAGAAGCGGCCGAGCATGGGCTCGGCTCTACAGCCAGCGGCCCCCTCACGCCCGGTGCGGGGTGCCCAGGTACTCGGCGCTCTGCATTTCGATCAGGCGCGAGGCGGTGCGCTCGAAGGCGCCCTGCAGGCGTTCGCCGGCATACAGTTCCACCGGCGAGGTGCTTGCCGTGCAGACCAGGTTGACGTGACGGTCGTACAGCTCATCGATCAGGTTCACGAAGCGGCGCGCGGCATCTTCGTTCAGGCGGTCGAAGGCGGGAATGCCGCCCAGCAGCACCGTGTTGAACTCGTGCGCGATCTCGATGTAATCCGACGGGCCGCGCGGGCCTTCGCAAAGCGCGGCGAAATCGAACCAGGCGATGCTCTTGCCGCGGCCCCGCACCGGAATCTTGCGGCCCTCGATCTCGATGTTGCCGGCCTTGGCCGGCTGCCCGCCACTCAGTTTGCCCCAGCGGCTGGCCAGCCAGCCATCGCTGTCGGCAGCCAGCGGCGCGCGGTACACCGGCGAACGGGTCAGCGCGCGCATGCGGTAATCCTCGGTTCCCTCGGCGTACAGCTCCACGCAGTAGCGCTGCAGCAGGCCGATGGCCGGCATGAAGCTCTCGCGCTGCAGGCCGTTCAGATACAGGTTCTCGACCGCCGTATTGGAGGTGGTGACCAGGGTCACGCCCTCGGCGAACAGGCGCTCAAGCAGGCGCGCCAGCAGCATCGCATCGCCGATGTCGGTGACGAAGAACTCGTCCAGCACCAGCACGCGCAGGTTGCTGCGCCATTCCTGGGCGATCTTCGCCAGCGGGTCGCTCTGCCCCTGGTGCTCGCGCAGGCGCTCGTGGACGCTGCGCATGAAGCGGTGGAAGTGCGTGCGGTACTTCTGCTTGATCGGCAGGCCGTCGTAGAACAGGTCGACCAGGAAGGTCTTGCCACGGCCGACGCCGCCCCAGAAGTACAGGCCCTTGACCGGCTCGGGCTTCTTCCAGAACGAGGACAGGCGGTCCAGCCAGCCATCCTCGGCGCTGTCGACCAGGCCCAGGTGGATGCGGTCCAGCTCGGCCAGGGCCGCGTGCTGGGCCGGGTCGTCCTGCCAGTCGCCGCTGGCAACCCCGGCCGCGTACCGCTGCGACGGGGTTAACGCCTGCTCGCTCATGCCGCCGCGCCCAGCCAGTGCTTGACGCCATGGGTGAGCGCGCCGCGCAGGTCGATCAGCTTGCGGTGGAAGAAGTGGCTGGTTTCGGGCATGCGCACAAGCTCATGCGGGAAATCGAGCGTCTCCAGCCACTGGTAGACGGCCTGCGGGTCGACGATCTCGTCCTGCTCACCCTGGATGACCAGCCAGCGGGCCGGTGGCTGCACGCCGCTGAAATCCCAGCGGCCGGCCGGCGGCGCGATCGAGATCAGCGCTTCCGGCTGCAGTTCGCCTGCGGCTTTCAGCGAAACGAAGGAGCCGAAGCTGAAACCGGCCAGCCACAGGCGGTCGTCCGGGCGCTGGCTGCGCACCCAGGCGGTGACCGCCTTGAGGTCGTCCTGTTCGCCCACGCCGTGGTCGAAGCGGCCGGCCGAGCCGCCGACGCTGCGGAAGTTGAAGCGCACCGTGGCGATGCCCAGCTCGCGCAGGGTGGTGGCGGTCATGGTGACCACCTTGTTGTGCAGGGTGCCGCCTTCGGTGGACAGCGGGTGGCAGATGACGGCCACGATCGGCTGCACCGGCACATCGGCCTTGGGCAGGTCGACGACCACTTCCAGCGGGCCGGCCGGGCCGTCCAGTACGAGGCAGGCGGTTTCGCCGGGGGCGACGGGGAACGAGGGCTTGTGCATGGCACCATGATACCGTCCCCCGCCCCTGCCCTGTGCCCTGCCCCATGCTCTACCTGTCCCTGGCCGTGATCTGCAGTGTGCTGGTTTCGGTGGTGTTGAAGCTGGCCAACCGCCGCGCGCTGGACGTGCCACAGATGGTGACCTGGAACTATCTGGTCGCCGCCACCCTGACTGCCGTGGTGCTGCAGCCACCGCTGGAGGCGCTGCGCGCGCCGCATGCACCGTGGCTGTCACTGCTGGCGCTGGCGGTGGTGCTGCCGTCGATCTTCCTGGTGCTGGGCCGCGCGGTGGCAGTGGCCGGCATCGTCCGCACCGACGTGGCCCAGCGCCTGTCGCTGCTGCTGTCACTGGCCGCGGCCTTCCTGTTCTTCGGCCAGACCGCCACGCCGTGGAAGCTGGCCGGTCTGGGTCTGGGCGTGCTGGCGATGGTGGCTATCAGCCTGCGCCCGCGTGGGCCGGCAGTGGCGGCCTCGCCGGGTGGCTGGGGCTGGCTGCTGGGCGTGTGGGGCGGCTTTGCCGTGGTGGACGTGCTGCTCAAGCAGGTGGCGCTGTCGGGCACGCCGTCGATGGCGGCGGTGCTGGCCAGCTTCAGCGTGGCCTTCGTGCTGATGCTGGTGCTGCAGCTGTGGCGGCATGCCAGCGGGCGCAGCCGGCTGGCCTGGCGCAACCTGGGGGCCGGCGCGCTGCTGGGCCTGCTCAACGGCGGCAACATCCTCTTCTATGTGCATGCGCACCAGTCGATGCCGGACAGCCCGGCCACGGTGTTCGCCGGCATGAACATCGGCGTGGTGGTGCTGGGCGCGCTGGTGGGCGTGTTCGCCTTCGGCGAGGCCACCACCAAGTGGAACCGCGCCGGCCTGGCGCTGGCGGTACTGGCGATCGGGTTGATCGCCTGGGGGTGAGGCCGCCGGGCATGGCCCGGCGCTACCCGTTCAACGCGCCGGGCGTGCCCCGGCAAATCCTTATTTACCGAAACCCAGCAGCAGCGGGTCGTGGTCGGAGCTGCGCCACGGGCCCGGCACGCTGCGGCCCTGGTAGCCGCTGGCGTCCTGTTCGTCGGCGTTGCTGTGCCATTCGGCGGCCGCGCGCAGGCGCTTGGCCATGCCCGGGCTCAGCAGCGCGTGGTCGAGGCGGCCGGTATAGCCGTTGTAGACGTAGCTGTAGGGGTGCTCGACCTTGGCCACCTTGAAGGCGTCCTGCCAGCCGAGGTCATGCAGGGTGCGGATCGGGTCTTCCTGCGCATAGGCGTTGAAGTCGCCCAGCAGCACTGCGTCCTGGGCACCGGTGCCGGTCGGGTTGGTCTGCAGCCAGTCGTTCAACTGCTGGGCCGAGGTGACGCGGGTGGCGTTCCAGCAGCCCTGGCCGTCGTTGCGGTCGGCATCGGCGCCTGCAGCCTCGCGGCAGCCCTTGGACTTGAAGTGGTTGGCGACCACCACGAACGGCGCGCCCTGCTTGGCCTGGAACGCCTGCGCCAGCGGCACGCGGCTGTGCTCGACGAACGGGCCGCCGGTCAGCGTGGCCGGCTTGCCCAGCGGCTGCAGGCGGCTGCTGCGGTAGATGATGCCGACGCGGATCGGATTGTCGCCCGGGCCGTTGCCGGCGTCGACGAAGCGCCAGTCGCCCTGCGCACCGCGGTCGCGGTTGAGCGCATCGACCAGTTCGGCAATGGCCGACTGCGGGCCGTAGCCGTCGTTTTCCAGTTCCATCAGCGCGGCGACGTCGGCGCCGAGCGAGTTGACGGTGGTGACCAGCTTGGCCACCTGGGCCTTGTGTTCGTCCAGCGTCCGCGCGCCGCGCAGGGTCGGGAAACCACCGCCCTGGCCATCACCGTTGAAGAAGTTCTCCAGGTTGAAGGCGGCGATGTGCAGGTCGCCGGCCACCTTCGGCACCGCCGGGCGCTGCAGGTCCGGCAGCTTCAGCGTGCCCTGCACCTGCAGGCTGGGGCGGCCCTGTGCATCCACCCGCACGATGCCTTCCACGTTGCGCAGCTGCATGCCAGTGCGCAGCACCGGGTTGCCAGGCAGGTACGGCACGCTGCCCGGGTCGCGGGCATCGCTGCCGTCATCGAGCACCAGGCGGCGGCGCTGGTTGTCGGCCATTACCTGCTCGATGCCGGCGGTGCCCGGCGCGGCCACTTCGGTGGGCTGCCAGAGGCGGCCATCGAAGGCCACGGTGAGCTGGCCGAAGCGCTCCAGGCCATCGGTGCCGGCCAAGGTGAGCGGAGCGGCGATGCGCACGTGCTGGCCGTCCAGCGCGCGCCAGTCGGCCGGGGCCGTGGTCAGCACGACCGGGGCCTTGCTGCGAGCGGTGGTGGAGGTCGGGGTCGGCGCGGCCTGTGGCTGGGCCTGGGCAAAGGCGGTGGCCGGCAGCAGCAGGGACAGGGCAAGGGCGAGGGAACGGCGGCGCATCGACGGGCGACTCCACGAAATGGGCGCACAGACTAACCCCGAAATGTGCAGGCCCGCTTGCAGGCCAGGTTTCGGCCTTGGTAGGCAAAGCCGGGGTGGTGGCAGGGGGTGTCGCAGAGCCGAGCCCACGCTCGGCTGCGCTTGGCCAGCCCGCGCGCAGAGCAGCCGAGCGTGGCCTCGGCTCCACAGAAGGCGGCGTGTTCCGGCGCTTACTTCAGGTTGCCCAGCATCCAGTCCACGGTGGCGTGGATCTGCTCCTCGGTGAGCGCCGGGTTGCCACCCTTGGGCGGCATGATGCCGCCATCCGGGCCGGTGTAGCCCTCGATGGCGTGCTTGTAGAGGGTGTCCTTGCCCTGCGCCAGGCGCTGGTCCCAGTGCGCGTGGTCGAGGGTCGGGGCCTGGCCGACGCCGGTGGTGTGGCAAGCGGTACAGAGGTTGTCGAAGATGACCTTGCCGTCCCTGGTGCCGCCGTAGGCGACCTGCGAAGCGGCCTTGGCCAGTGCGGCCGCCTTGGCTGCGGCCTGCGCAGCGGCGCCGGTGCTGCCGGCATACACCGCGCCGGTGGGCGAGATGCGCTGCTCGGTGCGTTTGGCCGCCGTGGGCGACACCTCGGGCGGTATCCGGGTGTGGATGTATGCCGCCAGGAGGATGAGGCCGAGGGTGATGGCCGCCAGCAGCGCGATCACCATGGAGAAGCGTTTCAGGAACTCCAGATCGTAATTCCGCACTCTTCGTTACCCCTGGCTGATAGTCGTTGGACCACGGCTGAGCGACTGCGTGATGGGCCGAGTATAGAACGCGCTTCGCGTGCGACAACAGGCGTCGATGCTGGTGCGGCGCAGCATGCGGCCGTGGCCGCCTCGCCTTTGTAGAGTCGAGCCATGCTCGACTGCTTTCGCCAGGCAGCGCGGCAACAGCCGCCGGGCATGGCCCGGCGCTACCGTTTTGCGGGGGTGCCGATCGCGCGCAGGCAGAAGCTGCAGATCGCATCCACCAGCGCGCCTTCGTCGCGGTGTACTTCGCGGCTGGGCGCGGTCGGGCCGACCATCGCTTCGGTGAAGGCACCGACCAGGCAGGCGGCGGTGGCATGCGCGTCCTGCGCGGGCAGTTCGCCGGCGGCCACGCCCTCTTCCACCAGGCGCAGGAACACATCACCGAAGGCCCGGCGCCCGCGCATGCGCTCGGCCTCCACGTCCGGGTCCACCGGCTCGACGATGAAGGCATGGGCCAACCCCGGCCCGGCCAGGGCGCGGCGGACGAAGGCGGTGATCGCCAGGCGCAGGCGCTCGCTGGCCACCTCGGGCCCGCTGGCGATGCGCTCCATGATCTCCACCTCGTGGGCCACGGCGGCGTTGAGCACCTCCACGAACAGCTCGGCCTTGGACGGGAAGTGCCGGTAGATCAGCCCGGTGGACACCCCCGCCTGGGTCGCCACGGCGGTCACCGGGGCGTTGCGCCAGCCGCCGGCAGCGACCAGCTCGCGGGTCGCCAGCAGGATCCGTTCACGGGCGCCGGCCAGCCGTTCTTCCATCAATGCAGAGCGTTTGTAGGCCATATCCTGATTCTATTTTCAATTTTTGAATTTGTATTCACTTCTTTCCCGAACCCCGCTACGCTGGGCCCATCGCCCGTGCTGGCCGCTGCTTTCAACAGCCTTCAGCATCCCCCTGACGGGTGCGTCCATTCCCCCACCTTCCTCGTGGAGCCGCCGCAATGCACGTGCCATCCCTGAACTTCGATCTTGGCGAAGAGATCGACCTGCTGCGCCAGAGCGTGGCCCATTTTGCCGCTGCCGAGGTCGCTCCGCTGGCCGCCGAGGCCGATGCCACCAATCAGTTCCCGCTGGCCCTGTGGCCGAAGCTGGGCGAACAGGGCCTGCTCGGCCTCACCGTGGAAGAAGAATACGGCGGCACCGGCATGGGTTACCTGGCCCACGTGGTGGCGATGGAAGAGATTTCGCGCGCCTCCGGCGGCATCGGCCTGTCCTACGGCGCGCACTCCAACCTGTGCATGAACCAGCTGCGCAAGAACGGCAACGAGGAGCAGAAGCAGCGCTTCCTGCCCGGCCTGTGCAGCGGCGCCCTGGTCGGTGCGCTGGCGATGAGCGAGCCGGGCGCCGGTTCGGACGTGGTGTCGATGAAGCTGCGCGCGGACAAGCGCGGCGACCGCTACGTGCTCAACGGCAACAAGATGTGGATCACCAACGGCCCCGATGCCGACGTGCTGGTGGTCTATGCAAAGACCGACATGGACGCCGGTGCCAAGGGCATCACCGCCTTTCTGGTCGAGAAGGGCATGAAGGGCTTCAGCACCGCGCAGAAGCTGGACAAGCTGGGCATGCGCTCCTCGCCCACCTGTGAGCTGGTGTTCCAGGACTGCGAAGTGCCGGAAGAGAACGTGCTGGGCCAGGTCGGCGGCGGCGTGCGCGTGCTGATGTCCGGCCTGGACTACGAGCGCGTGGTCCTCTCCGGTGGCCCGCTGGGCCTGATGGCCGCGGCCATGGACGTGGTGATGCCGTATGTGCACGAGCGCCACCAGTTCGGCGAGGCGATCGGCAGCTTCCAGCTGATCCAGGCCAAGATCGCCGATATGTATGTGGGCCTGGGCGCCTGCCGCGCCTACGTCTACGCCGTGGCGCGCGCCTGCGACCAGGGCCGCACCACCCGCCAGGACGCCGCCGGCGCCATCCTGTATGCCGCCGAGAAGGCCACCTGGCTGACCGGCCAGGCGATCCAGATCCTGGGCGGCAACGGCTACATCAACGAATACCCGACCGGCCGCCTGTGGCGCGACGCCAAGCTGTATGAAATCGGCGCCGGCACCTCGGAGATCCGCCGCATGCTGATCGGCCGCGAACTGTTCCAGCGCACCCTGTAAGGCCACTGCGATGACCGTCCTCAACAGCCAGCTGCAACCGGGCAGCGACACCTTCGAAAGCAACCGCGCCGCCATGCAGGCCGTGGTCGATGACCTGCACGCCACGCTGGCGCGCACCGCGCTGGGCGGCAACGAGGCCGCGCGTGCCAAGCACACCGCGCGCGGCAAGCTGCTGGTGCGCGACCGCATCGACGCCCTGCTCGACCCCGGCAGCGCCTTCCTGGAAATCGCGCCGCTGGCCGCGCACGGCATGTACGAAGACGCCGTGCCCGCCGCAGGCGTGGTGGCCGGCATCGGCCGCGTCAGCGGCGTGGAATGCGTGATCGTGGCCAACGACGCCACGGTCAAGGGCGGCACCTACTACCCGATGACGGTGAAGAAGCACCTGCGCGCGCAGGAGATCGCCGAGCAGAACCACCTGCCCTGCATCTACCTGGTCGACTCCGGTGGTGCGTTCCTGCCGCTGCAGGACGAGGTGTTCCCCGACCGCGATCATTTCGGCCGCATCTTCTACAACCAGGCCAACCTGTCCGCGCAGGGCATCCCGCAGATCGCCTGCGTGATGGGCAGCTGCACTGCCGGTGGCGCCTACGTGCCGGCGATGAGCGATGAGACGGTGATCGTGCGCGAGCAGGGCACGATCTTCCTCGGCGGCCCCCCGCTGGTGAAGGCCGCCACCGGTGAAGTGGTGACGGCCGAGGAGCTGGGCGGTGCCGACGTGCACACGCGCATTTCCGGCGTGGCCGACCACATGGCCGACAACGACCTGCAGGCGCTGGCGCGAGTGCGGGCGATCATCGCCCAGCTGAACTGGCGCAAGCCGGAACCGGCGATGGCGGTGCAGCCCAGCGAGGAACCGCTGCTGCCGGCGCACGAGCTGTACGGGGTGATCCCGGCCGATACGCGCAAGCCCTACGATGTGCGCGAAGTGATCGCACGCCTGGTCGATGGCTCGCGTTTCGATGAGTTCAAGCCGCGCTATGGCGCCACGCTGGTCACCGGCTTCGCGCACCTGAACGGCTACCCGATCGGCATCATCGCCAACAACGGCATCCTGTTCTCCGAGTCGGCGCTGAAGGGCGCGCACTTCATCGAGCTCTGCACCCAGCGCAACATCCCGCTGGTGTTCCTGCAGAACATCACCGGCTTCATGGTCGGCCGCAGGTACGAACAGGGCGGCATCGCCAAGGACGGGGCCAAGCTGGTGATGGCCGTGGCCTGCGCCAAGGTGCCCAAGTTCACCGTGGTCATCGGCGGCTCGTTCGGTGCCGGCAACTACGGCATGTGCGGCCGCGCCTATTCGCCCAACTTCCTGTGGATGTGGCCCAACGCCCGCATCGGCGTGATGGGTGGCGAGCAGGCCGCCAGCGTGCTGGCCACGGTCAAGCGCGATGGCATCGAAGCCAAGGGCGGGCAGTGGCTGGCGGCGGAAGAAGACGCCTTCAAGGCGCCGATCCGCGACCAGTTCGAACAGCAGGGCCACCCCTACTACGCCAGTGCGCGCCTGTGGGATGACGGCGTGATCGATCCGGTCGACACCCGCCGTGTCCTGGCCCTGGCCCTGTCGGCCAGCCTCAACGCCGCCCCGCAGCAGACGCGCTTCGGCGTGTTCCGCATGTGACCCGTGCCATGACCGAGCAAGCTCCCATGAAGCCCGTCGCCATGTTCAGCAAAATCCTCATCGCCAACCGTGGCGAGATCGCCTGCCGCGTCATCGCCACCTGCCGCCGCCTGGGCATCGCCACCGTGGCGGTGTATTCCGATGCCGACCGCAACGCGCGCCACGTGCGCCTGGCCGACGAGGCCATCCACATCGGCGCGGCTGCCGCGCGCGAAAGCTACCTGCGCGGCGACATGCTGCTGGAGGCCGCACGCCTGGCCGGCGCGCAGGCGATCCACCCCGGTTACGGCTTCCTGTCCGAGAACGCCGATTTCGCCGATGCCTGTGCCGCCGCCGGCATCACCTTCATCGGCCCGCCGGCCAGCGCCATCCGCGCGATGGGTGACAAGAGCGCGGCCAAGGCGCTGATGGCCAAGGCCGGCGTGCCACTGACGCCCGGCTACCACGGTGACCAGCAGGAGCCCGCGTTCCTGCGCGCGCAGGCCGATGCCATCGGCTACCCGGTGCTGATCAAGGCCAGCGCCGGCGGCGGTGGCAAGGGCATGCGCAAGGTCGAACGCAGCGAAGACTTCGTCGATGCGCTGGCCAGCTGCCAGCGCGAGGCCGCCTCGGCCTTCGGCAACGACCACGTGCTGGTGGAAAAGTACGTCGAGCGCCCGCGCCACATCGAGATCCAGGTGTTCGGCGATTCCCACGGGGATGCGGTCTACCTGTTCGAGCGCGACTGCTCGGTGCAGCGCCGCCACCAGAAGGTGCTGGAAGAAGCCCCGGCACCGGGCATGAGCGCCGAGCGCCGTGCAGCGATGGGCAAGGCCGCGGTCGATGCCGCGCGCGCCGTGGGCTATGTCGGGGCGGGCACGGTGGAGTTCATCGCCGGCCCGGACGGCGATTTCTACTTCATGGAAATGAACACCCGCCTGCAGGTCGAACACCCCGTGACCGAGTACATCACCGGCACCGACCTGGTGGAGTGGCAGCTGCGCGTAGCCGCTGGACAGTCGATGCCGCTGCGCCAGGAACAGCTGGCCATCCACGGCCATGCCATCGAAGCACGCCTGTATGCGGAGGACGCCGACCGTGGTTTCCTGCCGTCCACCGGCACCCTGCGCCGCCTGCGCCTGCCGATGCCCTCGGCGAACGTGCGCGTGGATACCGGGGTGGAAGAAGGCGACAGCATCACCCCGTACTACGATCCGATGATCGCCAAGCTGATCGTCTGGGACGTGGACCGCGAGGCCGCGCTGCGCCGCATGAGCCAGGCCCTGGCCGACTGCCAGGTGGTGGGCGTGACCACCAATGCCGGTTTCCTGCGTCGCTTGGTGAACACCGATTCGTTCGCTCACGCGGAGCTCGACACCGCGCTGATCGAACGCGAACAGGCCGCGCTGAGCGCCGTGGGCGATAGCGACGATGCGCTGTGGCAGCTGGCGGCCATCGCCGCCGTGGCCAGCACCGCGCGTGCGGGCAGCGATGCACGCGATCCGCATTCGCCGTGGCAGGCGCAGGACGGTTGGCGCCTGGGTGCTTCGGCACCGCGTGTGCTGCCGCTGCAGCAGGGCGAGCGCAGGCACACGCTGAAGGTATGGGCGCAGGCCGAGGGCTGGCGCGTGCAGCGCGATGATGCTGCACCGGCCATGGTGCTCGGCAGCGCCGATGGCCAGCGCCTGAGCGTGCAGCTGGACGGTCGCCGCTGGCAGCTGCAGCTGCTGCGCGAAGGCGACCAGCTGTATCTGTTCGGCGCCGATGGCCAGCACCGCTTCACCCTGCACGATCCGGTCGGTGAATCAGACAACGCCACCGCCGATGCCGGCAGCCTGCTGGCACCGATGCCGGGCAGGATCGTGGCCACCCTGGTCGAGGCCGGTACGCAGGTGAAGCGCGGCACGCCGCTGGTGGTGCTGGAAGCGATGAAGATGGAGCACACCCTGCAGGCCCCGGCCGACGGCACGGTGAAGGGCTATCGCGCCAAGGCAGGCGACCAAGTGGGCGACGGCGCCGTACTGGTGAACTTTGAAGCCGCTTGAGACGTGGAAAGGACGGACGCGCGCTCAGCCGGCGCGCGTCCAGACCTCGCCGGCCGGGTCCAGCTCGGCCGTTTCCATGCTTGCCGCGCGCCAGCCGAAACCACACATCGCCAATGCGCCCTGCTGGACCGGGTCCAGCTGCAGCACCGGTTCCAGGCAGCGCTCGTTGATCGCGCCGGTGATGAAGGCGCCCAGGCCCAGGTCGGTGGCCGACAGGTACATCGTCTGCGACAGGTGCCCCGCCTCGAGCGCGACCACGCGGTAGCCCTTGGCGTGGCGGCGGTACTTCCAGAACGTGCGGTCGAAGCGCGGCACCAGGGTCACCAGGCAGTGCGCATTGGCAAACCAGTGCTGCTGGCCCAGTGCTTCCATGGCGAACGCACGCAGTCCCATCGGCGGATCCGGCAGGCGCAGCAGGCGGTGCCCGTCCAGCAGGTAGCGATACACACCCGGCGCCACACCGTCCACGTTCTGCACCACCAGGTACGCCTCGGTGGGATGCAGGCCGCCGCCGGAGGGGCTGCTCTTCTTCTGGAAACGCAGGTCATCGCTGACCTGCACATGGGCGCGTGCACCGAACACACGCGCCAGCATGGTGGAGAACAGCGCCATCGGCAGTGGCCGGTGCTCATCGAAGTTGCGGCAGGTCGCGCGCCGCGCCAGCAGCGCATCGAAAGCGGTATCGTCCTGCAGCGGCAGCACCTGGCTTTCGGCATCCACCGCCACCGCCGTCGGTGCCGGCGGCGGCCCCAGTACGTCACGCATGCCCACGGCCGTATCGGTACCGGAGTCGCGCGTGTTCTTCACGGCATCGACGCCATCCCACCGCGTGAACGCATGCAGCACCGCCGCCAGCGGATGCCAGTACGCCTCGCGCTGACGATCATCGGCCTGGCGGACCTGCAGCGCCGCGTCATCGGCGGGTGATGCACTGACCAGCAGGCCCTGGCGCAGCAGCGCCTCGCACGCGGCAAGTTCGTCCTCGTCCGTGGGCAGGTCCTGCCACTGGGTGGGGCCGATACGGCCCAGCAGCTCGCGCTGTGCGGCATCCACGTCCACCGGCTCGCCCAGATGGGGCGCCAGTGCCACCCAGCGCATCTGGCGGCGGATGCCGTTGCCGCCGGAGAGCAGGTCCTGCAGATCGAAGTCGGCGCTCTCGCGCGGTTCCAGCAGCAGGATCTCGCAACGTCGGATGCGGGCGGAAGACACGGCAGAATCTACGGACATGACATCGGATTCGAAAGGGCGCAGTTCACTAGCGGCCGCCGCCGACGGAACTTCATCGCGCACTCAAGTGCGGGCTGCGTGGGCCGATCTAACAGCGCTTGTCCACTTCTTCCGTCGCCGTTCCCGAGGTTCTTCGTGTCCCTGCCTACCCTGCCCGCGCCGATCGCCATGGCGCTGATCTGCGCGCTCGCTGAAGACGATGCGTTCCGCGCGCTGTTCGCTTCCAACCCTGCCTCTGCCCTGGTCAGCCTTGGCCTGCCCGCCGCTGATGCGGAACTGCTGAAAGTGTGCTGCCACGTCAACCAGCTGGCCTCCAAGGAAGCCATCCACGATGCCAAGCAGGAACTGCAGACAATGCTGACCCGGGAGCTCGGTCAGCTGGTTCCGGCGCTGGATGCCAGCCCGGGCCCGGGCTGGACCCTCAAGGGACCGTAATCGCGGCCGCCGTCGGCTCCGGCCGGCGGCGCAGCGTGGCAGCCACGCCTGCGGCGCGGTTGCTGTCGAGGACGTTGAGCGGCTGCAGGCAGTACGCGCAGTCCAGCTCGGCATAGGCACGGCCGCGGTTGCCGGCCAGGTAGTCCGCCTGCGCGAGTGCCTGCGCGTTGGCGCCCTTGGCCAGGTACGCATCCATCGCGGCCACGCGGGTCTGGAAGCTGGCCTGCCCGGTCAACCAAGGCGCCAGCATCGCCAGCGCCTCATCCGGCTTTTTCTGGTGCGTGGCCAGGCTGGCGCGTACCACGGCCATCGTTTCCGCAACCGGCGGCTGACCCAACACCTCATTGATCGAGGACAAGCGGGCAAGCACCCGCTCCACCAGCGCGGTGTCACCCATCCGCACCGACAACAGGGCCGACGCCAGTGCCACCATCGCGTCATCGCCACCGTCGGCCGGGGCCCGGTTGTCGACCCGTCGCAGAGCGCTGTCCACGTTGTGGCGCAGCTGTGCACGCGTTGCGTCATCATCGCCGGCGCCCAACAGCGCGGTTGCCAGAGGCACCAGCATCACCTGATGGTCGAACCCTGACGCGCTGGCGAACTGCGAGTTGCCATCGCGGGCGATCTGCACCGCGTGCGTCCACTGCTTGCGGTCGACAGCGATGCTGGTGCGTTCGATGACCACGTGGCGGGACGGTGCCGCGCGATCGAGCAGCGATTCTGCAGCCGCATAGTTGCGCAGGCTGGCCTCGGCCGACCCCAGGTAGCGGTTGCTGGCGGTGCGCCCGCCATCGATGGCGCGCTTGAAGGCCTGGCGGGCGCCGGTGACATCGCCACGCGCCACCAGGATGCGCCCCAGGAGATCGTGCGCCACGTTGCTGAGTTCAAACCGCGGATCCGCTGCCTGCCGCGCGTAGGGCAGCGATTCCTCGAACCGGTTTTCCGCATAGAGCCACAGGGCTGCGTTGTACTGCGCGGCGAAGTAGTCCGGATACAGGCTGGACAGGCGCCGCCATGCATCGGAGGCCTGCCCGCGGTCGCGCAGCGTTGCCGCCCACGCATCCAGATAGAGTGCCTCGCGTGTGGGCAGGCGGCGCTTGAGGCTCTTGGCGGTGTCCACCGCCTGCATCGCTCCGGAAAGATCATCCACCGCGAAGCGCGCACGGACCTGCGCCATCCAGGCCAGGGCAAATTCCGGATCCAGCTCCACCGCCTGCTGGAACATGGCCAGCGCACCCTGGTAGTCGTTGCGGGCGTAAAGCTTCTGCCCGAGCGAATAGGCGCGCAACGCATCCAGGCTGCCGGTGGTGACCGCAGGCAGCGGCGCAGAATCCTGCTCGACCTGGTCCAGGGTCTCGCCCAGGCGGCTGCGCAGTCGCGCCACCACGTCATCGGTGGAAGCGAGCAGGGATTCCAGGCCACGGCCATCGGCAGATTCGACGGCAAGCGTGGCACGGCTGGCCGGATCCACCACGCCCACGCTCAGGCGCAGGCGACCGCCGGCTTCGGACAGCGTTGGCATCAACACCACCCGCGCGCCCACGCGCTGGGCGATCTCGGATGCATTGTTCGCGTCCAGCGGCGCATCCAGCGAGGCGCGCATCTGCTGCAGCACGCTGCGCGCTTTCAGGTCGCTGATCACGTTGACGTAGCGCGACTGTTCCAGGCTGATGCGCAGAGCCTGCTGGGTGGAACCATCCAGCAGGGTCTCACCGGTCAGGTTGCGCAGATCGCCGACCACCACCCAGTCGCGCTCGGCGAAGGCGATGGCCGGTTGCGGCCGGGTCAGCAGCCAGCCGCCGACCAGCAGCGCCGCGGCCAGGGTGACTTCGGCCGTCATCACCAGCGGCCGCCGCCAGACCGGGATGTCACGCGATGCCTTCGCGGTCTGTCGCGGGCGCCCCAGACCGCGCGTCGCCGGGTCGTGCAGGCCGAACACTTCCATCGACTGCGCCACGCCCTTGAAGCGCCAGCGCCCGAAGGACTTCCACTTCAGGCCCTGCGTCGCCTCGCCCAGATCACCAGCGGCGCGGCGCACCATCGATTCGGCGGTGGCCGACACCAGGAACTGGCCGGGCTGCGCCAGCTGCATCAGGCGCGCGGCCATCGGCTTGGCCAGGCCTTCCACTTCCACCGGCTTGGCACCCAGCGCGATCGACTCGGCGCTGTTGTTCCACAGCAGCACTTCACCCACGTGCAGGCCGATGCGTGCGCGCAGCAGGATGTTGCGCTTGCCGCCCAGCGCCTGCAGGCCGCGCTGGTAATCCAGGCCGAAACCGAGGGCATCCACCGGGCGTTCGAACAGCATGAACAGACCATCGGAGCGGTCGATCTGCTGGCCGTTCCAGCGCTGCTGCAGGGCCATCACCAGGCGGTCATGGTCCTGGAACAGCTCAGCCGCAGCAGCGTCTCCCATCCGTTCCACCAGCAGGGTGGAATCGCACAGATCGGTGAACAGCAGGGCACGCAGCTGCGTGGTATGCGGAGTCGATGTTCCGGAATCGCCGTTCATCGCCACAGTCTCCGCTCACTGTCCGTCCGTAGGGTCGGCCCAATGCAGGCAGTTGCCGCCGGCGCGCTTGGCCCGGTACAGCGCACGGTCCGCGCCTGCATACCATTCACTCCAGTCCGCATCGGCCGCCAGCAGGCTGACGCCGATGCTGGCCGGGGTGACGTGCGGTGTGCCATGGCTGCGCTCGAGCAGGCCGTGCACCGCGCTGAGGATGAACTCAGCCGCGTGCTGGGCCGCCTCGCGATCGGCATGGCGCAGGATCAGGCAGAACTCATCACCGCCCAGGCGGCAAGCCAGGTCGTGCTCGCCGGCCATCGAGCGCAGGATGTTGCCCATGCTCTGCAGCACGCGGTCACCGGCCTGGTGGCCGTGGCGGTCGTTGACCAGCTTGAAGCGGTCGCAGTCGATCAGCAGCAGCGCCTGCGGCGCGCCCTGCGGCTGGCTGCGGCATTCCTGCAGGTACAGGGTCAGGCCGCGGCGGTTGTGCAGGCCGGTCAGTTCATCGGTACGCACCAGCTCGCGCGTGTGGGTCAGCTGATGGGTGGTGATGTAGAGGTTGTCCAGCGCGGTTTCCAGATCGTGGTTGCGCCGGCGCAGCTGGCTGATCAGGGCCTGTTCGTTGGTCAGCACGCGCATGATCGTGCGGCGCAGGAAGTAGGCCACCATCCCTGGATCGGATTCGACCAGGCAATGGAAATCGGCCGGGCCCAGTTCAAGCACGTGGCAATCGTCGATGGCACGGGCGCCGGCACTGCGCAGGTGGTCGCCCACCAGCAGGCCGAGTTCACCGAAGAACTCATATCGTCCCAGCGTCTTGGTCACCAGGTCGTCGCCGAAATCCAGTTCGATCAATCCTTCCACGATGACGTACATGCCATCGCCGCGGTAGCCGCGGTGGAACAGCCATTGCCCGGCCTCGACCTTCAGCGGCCTCGCGAAGCGCGCAAAGAGGGCGACTTCGGCGTCCGACAACAGGGCGTGCACGATCTCGGCCATCGCCACTTGGGCGATACCGGTTGTCATGTCGATGTTCTCGGCCGCACCCCTGCCGGTCATTCCCCGCCGCCAGCGTCCCCTGGTGAAAGCGGAGCATAGCAGTGAATCAAACTGTGCGCGTCTTCTCATTTTTCATGAAGACATCACGATCGGGACCGAACAGGCGGGCAACCCGTATTCATGAGGGCAGCTCAGGGGCGGCGGCACCCCCGGAGACAACAACGCCGGCAGGTCCCCGACCTGCCGGCGTCGTCTGGCCCTTCCCTGGCCACCCTGATGGGTTCGAAGGCCCGGGTAGAGTCGAGGTTGGGTCAGGCGGCGCGCTCGCTGCGGCCGCCATGGAACTGTTCTTCCTCGGTCGAGCCGGTCAGCGCGGTGGTGGACGACTGGCCCTGCTGGATGGCCTGGGTGACCGCATCGAAGTAGCCGGTGCCGACCTCGCGCTGGTGCTTGACCGCGGTGAAGCCACGCTCGGCCGCTTCGAACTCGGCTTCCTGCAGTTCCACGAAGGCGCTCATCTGCCGGCGTGCATAGCCGTGGGCCAGGTTGAACATGCCGTAGTTCAGCGCATGGAAGCCGGCCAGGGTGATGAACTGGAACTTGTAGCCGTAGCTGCCCAGCTCGCGCTGGAATTTGGCGATGGTGGCGTCGTCCAGGTTCTTCTTCCAGTTGAAGCTGGGCGAGCAGTTGTAGGCCAGCAGCTTGCCGGGAAACTTCGCGTGGATCGCCTCGGCGAATTTCCGTGCGAATTCCAGGTCCGGCTTGCCGGTCTCGCACCACACCAGGTCGGCGTAAGGGGCGTAGGCCAGGCCGCGGCTGATCGCCTGGTCCAGGCCGTTGCGGGTCTTGTAGAAGCCTTCCACGGTGCGCTCGCCGGTGGTGAACGGCTGGTCGTTGTCGTCGATGTCACTGGTCAGCAGGTCGGCCGCTTCGGCATCGGTGCGCGCCACCAGCAGGGTCGGCACGCCCAGAACGTCGGCAGCCAGGCGCGCGGCGTTGAGCTTCTCGATGGCCTCGCGGGTTGGCACCAGCACCTTGCCGCCCATGTGCCCGCACTTCTTCACCGAGGCCAGCTGGTCCTCGAAGTGCACGCCGGCGGCACCGGCTTCGATCATCGCCTTCATCAGCTCGAAGGCGTTGAGCACGCCGCCGAAGCCGGCCTCGGCATCGGCCACGATCGGCTGCAGGAAGTCGATGTCATCCTTGCCTTCGGCATGGTGCAGCTGGTCGGCACGCAGCAGCGTGTTGTTGATGCGCTTGACCACTGCTGGCACCGAATCGGCCGGATACAGCGACTGGTCCGGGTACATCTGCCCGGCCAGGTTTGCATCGGCCGCCACCTGCCAACCGGACAGATAGATCGCCTTCAGCCCAGCCTTCACCTGCTGCATGGCCTGATTGCCGGTCAGCGCGCCGAGCGCGTTGACGAAGTCGCGCTCATGCAGCGATTTCCACAACTTTTCCGCACCCAGCCGGGCCAGCGAATGCTCGATATGGACGGTGCCACGCAGGCGCACCACGTCGGCGGCGCTGTAGTTGCGCTGGATGCCTTCCCAGCGCGGGTGGGTGTCCCAGTCGTGCTGGATCTGTTCGGCAGTGGGCAGGGTGCTCATGTCTTTCTCCAGTTCGGTGTTGTAGAGCCGGGCGCTGCCCGGCTGGGATGGATTCGGGGAAGCAGGCCGTCAGTCGATGCGCGCGTAGGCCGGCAGGGTCAGGAAATCGGTCAGTTCGTCGCTGCGGCTCAGTTCGCCCAGCAGCGCGATGGCCTCGCCGATGCGGGCGCCACCGGGCAGCGCGCGGGTATCGCCCAGCCGTGCCGGCAGCTGGGCCAGGGCGGTGTCGAGCAGGGCCAGGTCGATGGCGGTGCCGTCGTCCAGCTGCTGGCCCGGCGTGTGCAGCCACTGCCACAGCTGGCTGCGGCTGATCTCGGCGGTGGCCGCGTCTTCCATCAGGTGGTGGATGGGCACGCAGCCGTTGCCATCCAGCCACGCGGCCAGGTAGCGCACGCAGACTTCGACGTTGCCCTCGAAACCGGCGCGGGTGATGCTGCCCGGCGGCCGCGCGATCAGTTCATCGCGGCCCACCCGCACGTCCTGGCGCAGCACCTGGTGCTGGTTCGCGGTGGGCATGTGTTCGTCGAAGATGGCCATCGCCACCGGGATCAGCGCCGGGTGCGCGACCCAGGTGCCATCGTGGCCGGCACTGACTTCGCGCAGCTTGTCGGCGCGCACGCGAGCCATGGCCTGTTCGTTGGCGGCGGCATCACTGTTGATCGGGATCTGCGCGGCCATGCCGCCCATCGCATGCGCGCCACGGCGGTGGCAGGTCTGGATCAGCAGTTCCGAATAGGCCTTCAGGAACGGCTGGGTCATGGTCACCTGGCCACGCTCGGGCAGCACGCGGTCGGCGTGGCGGCGGAAGGTTTTCAGGTAGGAAAAGATGTAATCCCAGCGGCCGCAGTTGAGGCCGACGATGCGCTCGCGCAGGGCGTGCAGGATCTCGTCCATCTCGAACACCGCCGGCAGCGTTTCGATCAGCACCGTCACCTTGATCTGGCCGTGCGGCAGGCCGAGCATGCCTTCGATGTGCGACAGCGCGGTCTCCCACAGCGCGGCCTCTTCCATGCTCTGCAGCTTGGGCAGGTAGAAGTACGGACCGCGGTCCCTGGCCTGCAGCGCGCGGGCATTGTGGAAGGCGAACACCGCCGCATCGAACAGGCCGCCGGCGATGAACTGGCCATCGACGCGCACGTGCTTCTCGTCCAGGTGCCAGCCGCGCGGGCGCACGATCAGCACCGCCTGCTCCTCAAAGGGGCGCAGGGTGTAGTGCTTGCCCGGCTTGCCGTTGGCGGCCGGCGCGGTGAACTCCAGATCGCCACGCACGGCGGCCGCCAGCGCCTGCTGCCCGGCCAGCAGATTGCGCCAGGTCGGCGAGGTGGAATCCTCGAAGTCGGCCATGAACACCTTGGCACCGGAGTTCAGCGCATTGATGACCATCTTCGGATCGGTCGGGCCGGTGATCTCGACGCGGCGGTCCTGCAGCGCGGCCGGCAACGGCGCCACGCGCCAGTCGCCGCTGCGGATCGCGGCGGTGTCGCCGCGGAAGTCCGGCAGGCCGCCCTGGTCGAAGAACGCTTGGCGCTCGCGGCGGGCCTGCAGCCGCGCCTGCCGGCCCGGTTCCACCGCCCGGTGCAGCGAGACCAGCAGGGCCAGCAGCGGTGCCGGCAGCACGGTCTCCTGACCAGCCACGCGGGTCGCCAGGGCGATACCGGGGGTGGCCTTGGCAGAGGTGGAGGAAACGGCGGAGGCAACGGCGGACATGGGGCGACTCCAGCGGTGGGGGAACGCCCCCAAAGTGCCGCCCACACGGAGTATTTGGCAAAACAGTTTTTGCAATGCTTTACATAAGTTGTGCTAATACTTATGACGCCATGACCACGCGCAGCCCGCCAAGTCCTCGTTTTTCCTACAAATCCGACAGGCTGAAGCCGCTGCGGGCGTTCTGCCAGACGGTGCGGCTGGGCTCGGTCTCACGAGCGGCTGAGGCGCTGTTCGTCAGCCAGCCGGCGATCAGCCTGCAGCTGCAGGCACTGGAACGTGAGCTGGGTGTGCCGCTGTTCGAGCGCAGCGGGCGTCGCCTGGTGCCCAGCCGCGAGGGCCAGGTGCTGTACGAAATGGCTCAGCCGCTGGTGGAAAGCCTGGACGGGCTGGAAGCGCGCTTCCGCGACAAGGTGCGCGGGCTGGATGCGGGCGAGCTGAACATCGCGGCCAACAGTTCGACCATCCTCTACCTGCTGCCGAAGATCGTCGAACGCTTCCGCCTGCACCATCCGGACGTACGCCTGACCCTGCACAACGCGATCAGCGCCGATGGCACCGACCTGCTACGCGAGGACGCGGCCGACCTGGCGATCGGGTCGATGACCGACGTGCCGGCCGACCTGACCTATGCGCCCGCCTATCGCTTCGAGCAGGTGCTGATCGCGCCGCACGACCATCCGCTGGCCAGCAGTGGCGAACTGGAACTGGCCGACATTGCGCGCTACCCGCTGGTGCTGCCGCCGAAGCGGCAGATCACCTACCGGCTGGTGGACCAGGTGTTCCAGCGCCACCGCATCGCCTACACGGTGGCGCTGGAGGTGGGCGGCTGGGAGGTGATCAAGCAGTACGTGGCGATGGGCATGGGCATTTCGATCGTGCCGGCGCTGTGCCTGCACGAGAGCGATCACGCGCGGTTGGCGGCGCGGTCGATGAAGCGCTGGTTCCCGGAGCGCAGTTACGGAGTGATCGTGCGGCGGGGCAAGGCGTTGTCGGCGCAGGCGCGGGCGTTCATCGAGCTGATCCAGCCGGAGCTGTTCAGCCCGCGCGATTACGACCAGAGCGGGCATTCGGAGCGGTGAGGGTGTTCTGGGTTGCAGGGCTGCCGCCCTGCACCTGCAGAGGCCGAAGCAACGGCAACGTCAACAGCAACAGCGGGCATTCCGTGGGATGGCGGGATGGGTCCGGTTGCGGGGGACGCCGTAAACCCGTCCATGGGGGCTTGGTCGCGGCATCCATGCCGCTCACACCCCCGCAACCGGACCCACCCCGCCTTCGACAGTTGGTCGCTGCTGTTGGTGCCAGCTGCTGTTGGTGGGTGCCGACCGTTGGTCGGCACGGGATCGGATCCCATCTCTGATTCATTTCCGGCTGACGATGAATAAAATGGCCCCATGTCCATCGAACTCCGTCACCTGCGCTACTTCCTCGCTGTCGCCGATACGCTGCACTTCGGCCAGGCGGCGGAGCGGTTGGGCATGTCGCAGCCGCCGCTCAGCCAGCAGATCCGCCAGCTCGAGGAACTGATCGGGGCGCGCCTGTTCGTGCGCAGCCATCGCCGGGTGCAGCTGACGGCCGCAGGTGAACTGCTGCAGGAGCGGGCGCGGGCCATCGTGCAGCAGGTGGAAACGGCGGTCGATGAGGTGCAGCGCGCGCAGCGCGGTGAGCAGGGCGAGCTGCATATCGGCCTGACCCGGGCTACGCCGCTGTCGCCGCAGATTCCGCGGTCGATCCTGCAGTACCGGCAGCAATACCCGCAGGTACGGCTGCAGCTGAGCGAGATGAACACCCTGCAGCAGATCGATGCGCTGCTCGATGGCAGCCTGGACGTGGGCATCATCCGCAAGCGTGCGCTGCCGCCGGAACTGGTGGCGCACAGCCTGTTCGTCGATCCGCTGGCGTTGATCGTGCACGCCGACCACCCTGCCCTGCGCCGGCTGTCGAAGCAGGGCACGCTGGCGCTGCGTGATTTCGCCCAGGAGCCGTTCGTGGCGTTCCGCCGCAGTGCCGGGGCCGGCATCCACGACCACATGATCGCGCTGTGCGCGGCGGCGGGGTTCACCCCGCGCATCGTGCAGGAGGCGGGCGAGGCATCGACGCTGATCAGCCTGGCGGCGGCCGGTCTGGGTGCGGCGATCCTGCCGTCGTCGTGCGACCACATCCGGGTGGAAGGCGCGCGCTTCGTGCCGCTGGCCGACGCCGGGGCACATTCGGAAGTGCAGCTGGCCTGGCGCCGCGAAGGGGTGACGCCGTTGATCCGCAATTTCGCCGGATTGCTGCGCGGGGCGTTCGCGGGCGGGTGATGCGCCGCGCTGCGCGCTCGCCGGGCATGGCCCGGCGCTACCGCCGACCCATCGACACAGATAACGCCGGGCCATGCCCGGCGGACCTCAAGCGGTAACCGGCTGCGGGGCGCGCTGCTGCAGGGCCCAGATGATGCCGCCGCCGAGCAGGGTCAGCACGCCGGTGAACACGCACACGCCCAGCCAATCCCACGCGGCATAGGCCAGGCCACCGACGGCGCCGAGCACGCTGCTGCCCAGGTAGTAGGCGAACAGGTATAGCGCCGAGGCTTCGGCACGCATCGAACCGGCGCGGCTGCCGACCCAGCTGCTGGCCACCGAGTGGCCGCCGAAGAAACCGAAGGTGACCAGGGCAATACCCAGCGCCATCGTGGTCAGCCACGGCATCGACAGCAGCACGATGCCGGCACCGATCAGGCCGAAGGCAATGGTCAGCACGCGGCCGCGGCCGTAGCGCGTGGCCTGCTGGCCCATCCAGGCCGAGCTGAAGGTGCCGACCAGGTACACGCTGAAGATCAGCCCGACCACGGTCTGGCTGAGGTGGTACGGCGGCGCCAGCAGGTGGTAGCCCAAGTAGTTGTAGAGAGTGACGAACACGCCCATCAGCACGAACGAGGTGGCGAACAGCCACGGCAGGCCCGGATCGGCGAACAGCGTGCGCCAGCGCGAGGGCAACTGGCGCAGGCCACCACGGCGGGCCTGGAAGTGCCGCGACGGCGGCAGCTGCAGCCACAGCAGCACGGTGCTGGCCACGGCGATGATCGAGACCGCGCCGATGCCCCAGCGCCAGCCCCAGTGGTCGGCGATGATGCCGGCCAGCAGGCGCCCGCTCATGCCACCGATGGCGTTGCCACCGATGTACAGGCCCATCGCCAGCCCAAGCGCGCGGCTGTCCATTTCCTCCACCAGGTAGGTCATCGCCACCGCCGGCACCCCGCTCAGGGCCAGGCCCAGCAGCGTGCGCAGCACCAGCATCGTGGTCCAGTCATCGACCAGCGCGGTGCACAGCGACAGCAGGGCCGAGGCCATCAGCGCGGCGATCATCATCGGCCGGCGGCCGATCGCATCGGACAGCAGGCCGGCCAGCAGCATGGCCACGGCCAGGGTGCCGGTGCTCAGCGACAGCGACATCGCGCTGCCGGCGGCGGACACCCCGAAGTGGCGGCTGAACTCGGGCAGCAGCGGCTGCACCGTGTACAGCAGGCCGAAGGTCGAGAACCCCGCCAGGAACAGCGCGACCGCCGTGCGCCGGAACGCCGGGGTGCCCTGCTGGATGCGGGTATCGACAACGGAATCGGAGGTGCGGGGGCGGCCGCTGAGGGACGCCGCAGTTTCGCCAGTCATGGGATCGAAGGGCCGTGGGGGCGGCCGACGTGGGGGATACGGGGACCAGCGTAGGCCCCTCGATCCAGTCGATCCATAACCTGATAAGTCAGGATCGATATGCAGAACGTATCACTTCAGCTTAGAGGTGCTTCCACTTGAAGCCATCGCCGCGACGGTAGTAGATGGCCACGGCGCGGCCGTAGACCTTGCCGGCGTCGACGAAGCCGAAGAAGCGGCCATCGAAGCTGTTGCCGCGGTGGTCGCCCAGCACCAGCAGCTTGCCGTCGGGCACCACCAGGTCGGCGATGTCGGGGCCACCGCCCATGTCGAGGTCGAGCTGGGCCTGGCGCTCGCCGAAGGCTTCGGTGTCGCGCAGGTCGGCGATCTGCAGGGGCTGGCCGTTGATGGCCAGGTGGCCGCCATGCAGCTGCACGTGGTCACCGGCCACGGCCACCACGCGCTTGATCAGGCGGGTGCCATCGGCCGGCGAATCGAACACGGCCACTTCGCCACGCTGGGGGGTACCGGTGGCCAGCAGCTGCTGGCTGGTGAACGGCAGGCGCAGTCCGTAGGCGCGCATGTCCACCACCACGCGGTCGCCGGGCTGCAGGGTCGGCTGCATCGAGCCGCTGGGCACCACGTAGTGGTTGGCCAGGGTGTCGCGGGCGGCGGCGAGCAGGCCGAGCATGACCAGCAGCGGCAGCGCTTCCTTCTTCAGCCAGGTGAGCGCGCGTTCGGCAAACGGGGGGCGGGCGGCGGCGTCCATGACAGGTTCCGGTGGGTGGAAGCTGGGTCAGACCTGCGGCAGGCGCGGGAGGTTCCCGGTAGCGCCGGGCCATGCCCGGCGAGCGCGCAGCGCGGTCACTCCTGCCATCCGCCGGGCATGGCCCGGCGCTACCCGGCACGTAAACGAGGGATCCGGCCCTGGCGCTCGTCAGGTGCCGACGTGCACGCGGTTGGCGTGCTCGGCCAGGCCGAGGTGGTCCAGGGCGATGTCCAGCGCCAGCACGTAGCTCTGCGCGCCGTAGCCGGCGGCGATGCCCAGTCGCTGGCCGACACCGGCCGGCAGGCACGGCTCGGCCACGGCGCCATCGTCGTGCACTTCCACGTAGGCGTTGTGCAGGTACGGCAGCAGGCGTTGCAGGCGCAGGCTGCCGGCACAGGCACCGGGGTCGAGCAGGGTTACTTCGCCACGGCTGTGGTCGGCTACGCGCAGCGCGTCCAGCAGCTCCTGTTCCGAACCGCAGGCGCGGATCGCCACGCTGGTGCCGGCATCGATCGCGCGGTGCACCAGCGATTTCAGCACTGGGGCGGGCAGCGGCAGGGCTGTGCGGATCAGCGTGCCGGCGGCCTCCGGGCCACGGATGATGAAGATCGACATGGCTCAGTCCTCCTGCGCCAGGCGACGGCCGACGATGGCCAGCGACAGCGGGTAGCCGGCCTGCTGGCTGCGCTGGTCGACCACCACCGCGGCCGGGCCGTGCTGCAGGCGCAGGCGTGCATCCAGGCCCGGTGCGTGCGGGGCCTGCAGTTCGATGTACGAGGCAGGCATGCGCTCCAGTGCCGCCTGCAGGGCGCCGCCCTCGGCCTGCCACTGCGCGTCGTCGACCACGCCTACGTCCAGCAGCACCCAGTCATCGGCCTGTGCCTGGCACAGGCATTGGCGCACATCGGACAGGCTGGCGCAGTCGTTGCACAGCACGCGATGGCCACACAGTTCCAGCGGAAGCTGCGGGCGCGGCGCCGACGACGGCGCGTGCCGGATCACCAGGAGGGTCATACACCACCTTGCACAAAGCGCCCTGCGGCGCGGTAGGCACACGATGCGCGTGCAGGCCGTAAAGGTGCGATGCCGGGGGAGGGCGTGGCGCGTAAAAGGTGCGTAACTGCTTCTGTAGAGTCGAGCATGGCTCG
Organism: Stenotrophomonas testudinis; assembly: GCF_024499815.1. NCBI lineage: Bacteria > Pseudomonadati > Pseudomonadota > Gammaproteobacteria > Lysobacterales > Lysobacteraceae > Stenotrophomonas > Stenotrophomonas testudinis. The sequence continues at coordinate 145,977 of NZ_JAMOKY010000004.1, forward strand.
ACTCTACATAAAGAAAAACGGCGGGGTTGCCCCCGCCGTTTTCTGTTTCTTATTTCAGCCCGCGGAACTTCAGCAGCGGTTCCACCGACGGGTCCTTGCCGCGGAAATCGCGGTACAGGGTCGACAGTTCCACGCTGTTGCCGCGCGAGAGGATCTTGTCGCGGAACTCCTGGCCGTTGGCCGCCGTCAGGCCACCGTGTTCGGTGAACCACTGGTAGGCGTCATGGTCCAGCACTTCGGCCCAGAAGTAGGCGTAGTAACCGGCCGAGTAGCCGCCGCCCCAGATGTGGTCGAAGTAGGTGGTGCGGTAACGCGGCGGGACCTGCGGCAGGTCGACCTTGAACTTCTTCAGCGCGCTGGCTTCGAAGGCGCCCACATCCTGCAGCGGGGCATCGGCCTTCTGCGTGTGCCAGGCCAGGTCAAGCAGTGCGGCCGACAGGTACTCGGTGGTCGCATAGCCCTGGTTGAAGCTGCGTGCCTTGAGGATCTTGTCGACCAGTTCCTGCGGCATCGCTTCGCCGGTCTTGTAGTGCTTGGCGTAGTGGGCGAAGACCTTCGGGTCCAGCGCCCAGTGCTCGTTGAACTGCGAGGGGAACTCGACGAAATCGCGCGAGGTGGCGGTGCCGGCGATCGACGGGTACTTCACGTTCGAGAACATGCCATGCAGGGCGTGGCCGAACTCATGGAACATGGTGGTGACGTCGTCGAAGCTGATCAGCGCAGGCTGGCCATCGGCCGGCTTGGTGAAGTTGCAGACGTTGTAGACCACCGGCTTGGCACCGGTCAGGCCGTCCTGCTCGACGAACACGTCCATCCAGGCGCCGCCGGACTTGGTGTCACGCTTGAAGTAGTCGGTGTAGAACAGGGCCAGCGAGGTGCCGTCCTTGTCGAACACTTCGTACACCTTCATGTCCGGGTTGTAGGTCGGAATGTCGGTGCGCTGCTTGAAGGTGATGCCGTACAGCTGGGTGGCGGCGTAGAAGACGCCGTTCTGCAGCACGTTGTCCAGTTCGAAGTACGGCTTGACCTGCGATTCGTCCAGGTCGTACTTGGCCTTGCGGACCTGCTCGGCGTAGAAGTCCCAATCCGAGGCGGCAACCTGGAAGCCACCCTTCTGGGCGTCGATCACCTTCTGGATCTCACCGGCTTCGGCACGGGCCTTGGCGGTGGCGGCCGGCACGGTGTCGGTCAGCAGCTTCAGCGCCGCGGCCGGGGTCTTGGCCATCTGGTCGCCCAGCTGGTAGTCGGCGAAGGTCTCGAAGCCAAGCAGCTTGGCCTTCTGCGCACGCAGCTGCGCCAGGCGCTGCACGGTCTCGCGGGTGTCGTTCTTGTCGCCACGCTCGGCACGGGTTTCCGAGGCCTTCAGCACGGCAGCGCGCTGGTCACGGTCGCTCAGCGAACCGAGCACCGGCTGCTGCGTGGTGTTCTGCAGCGGCAGCACGAACTTGCCATCGAGCTTGCGATCCTTGGCGGCGTTGGCCGCGTTGTTGATCGCGTTCTCGTCCAGGCCGGCCAGCTTGGCCTTGTCGTCGACGACCACGGCCGCCGCAGCGGTGGCGGCCACCAGACGGGTGTGGAACTGGGTGGAGAGGGTGGTCTCTTCCACGTTGAGCTTGCGCAGGCTCGCCTTGTCGGCGTCGGACAGCTGCGCGCCAGCGCGCACCAGACCGTCGTAGTAGTGCTCGACCAGGCGCTTCTGCACCGGGTCCAGCTCCAGCGTGTCACGCTGGTCGTACAGCGACTTCACGCGGGCGAACAGCTTCGGGTCGAGGTTGATCTCGTCCTGGTGCGCGGCCAGCTTCGGGGCGATGTCTTCCTGGATCTTCTGGCGCGCTTCGGTGCCATCGGCCTGGACCAGGCCGAAGAAGATGCGCGACACGCGGTTCAGGGTCTCGCCGCTGCGCTCCATCGCCACGATGGTGTTGTCGAAGGTGGCCGGCTCGGCGTTGTCGGCGATCTTGCGGACTTCGGCCAGATGCTGGCGCATGCCTTCTTCGAAGGCCGGCGTGTAGTCGCTGTCCTTGATCTTGTCGAACTGCGGCGCCTGGAACGGCAGTGTGCTGGCGCTGAGCAGCGGGTTGGTGGAGGCTTCGGCCGGCTGCTGGGCCGGGGCTTGCTGTGCATCGGACACGGGGGTGGACTCCTTGCCGGAACAGGCCGCCAGCGCCAGGCTGATGGCGGCGGCCAGGACTACGGTACGCGACATGTAAAAACGCTCCTTGGGCGGACGGTATGGGATACCAGCCCTCCACCCTACTCCTGTCGCGCTCGCCCGGCATGTGCCGGACGTGGCGCCTCGGTTGCCGGCCGTGGCCGGCTCAGACCGTGCCGCGGGTCTTGCCCATCCAGGGCCGGTAGAACTCACGGATGGCGGCCATGTCGGCGGCATCATCGCCGGTCGGCTGGAACAGCGGGCCGATGCCGATGGTCTTTTCCGGGTAGTGGAAATAGGCGGCCAGGATCGGCACGTCGGCCATCCGGGCGATCTTCAGGAAGCCGGCCTTCCAGTCCTTCACGGCCTTGCGGGTGCCTTCGGGGGTGATGGCGAACCACATCTTCTCGTTGTTGCGCAGCAGGTCCACGGCCTGGCCGACGGTGCCCTGCGGCGCGCTGCGGTCCAGCGGGATCACGCCCAGCTTGTGCAGCAGCGGGCCCAGCGGCCACCAGAACAGCGAGGCCTTGCCCAGCACCTTCACCTTCATGCCCAGCGCGATCTTGGCCGCCATCCCCCACAGGCCGTCCCAGTTGGACGAATGCGGAGCGATGATGAAGACCACCCTGGGAACGTTGGGCAGGGTGCCGACCACCTTCCAGCCGCCCACACGCAGGGTGCAGCGTGCCAGCCAGCGCAGGAAGGCGTTGGGTTTGACCTGCGGCATCTGCGGCGGCACGGCCGGCAGCAATGAATTCGGCTTGTTCAAGCAATCACTCCCAGTCACGTGATGAGCGACCGCGCTTGATCTGCGCGCGCCCGCGTTTGGCGTCCAGACGACGCAGTTTCGACCCGTGGGTCGGCTTGGTGGCCTTGCGTGGTTTGGGCACGCTCAACCCGGCCTGGATGAAGGCCGCCAGCCGCTCGCGCGCATCCTCGCGATTGCGATCCTGGGTCCGGAACCGTTGCGCGTCGATGACCAGCACGCCTTCGCCGGTCATCCGCCGGTCACGCCGCGCCAGCAAGCGCTCACGCAACGGGTCGGGCAACGAGGGCGAGTTGGCCACGTCGAAACGCAGTTCCACTGCGGTGGAAACCTTGTTGACGTTCTGCCCGCCGGCACCACTGGCACGCACGAACCGCTCGACGATCTCGCCGTCGGGGATTTCAAGCTGCGCGCTGATGGTGACCGGTCCACTGCCCATCCGCGCATTGTAGCGGCAGCCGCGTTGCCGTGGCTGCCATCGCGCACCGTATGCCGCCGATCAGGCACCGAACACGTCGCCTTCGCCTGTGCAGCGGGTATGCTGGCCATCCCATGTACCGCAGGAAGCTTCGCATGACCCGCTTCATTCCCGCCCTGTCCACCGGCCTGCGCCGTACCGTGCTGCTGCTGGCACTGGCAGCGGCCAGCACGCCGGCCCTGGCCGCGGCACCCACCGATGCCGACATCAACCGCCTGCTGGCCGCCTCGCGTGCGCAGAGCCTGCTGGACGGCATGCTGCCGCAGCTGGAGACGATGCAGCGCCAGCAGTTCGAAGACATCGCCCGGCAGCGCCAGCTGACCCCGCAGCAGACCGAACAGCTGCAGCGCATGCAGCAGCGCACCACCGCCACCCTGACCAAGGCGCTGTCCTGGCAGCAGCTGCGGCCGATGTACGTGGATCTCTACAAGAAGAGCTTCAGCAAGGAAGACGTGCTGGCGATGGCCGAGTTCTACGAGAGCTCGGCCGGGCAGAGCCTGCTGGACAAGACCCCGCTGCTGATGCAGAACGTGATGATCGCCATCCAGGAAAAGATGAAGCCGCTGATGGCCGACCTGGAGAAGGACATGCAGGCGATCCTCAACGAGCCGGAAACCAAGTGAAGCGGTAGCGCCGGGCCATGCCCGGCGAGCGAGAAGCGCGGCCGCTTCAGTTGAATGGGGTCAGAGCCCTTTCCCTGCGGGAAAGGGATCCGACCCCGGATCGGTTACGGCACCTGCCAGCCGAACAGGTCCAGCGCCTTCTGGAATTCACCGTCCACCGGCGCGCGCACGTCCACCGTGCCGCCATCGGGGTGCGGGAAACGCAGGCGTTCGGCGTGCAGCAGCATGCGGTGTACGCCCTGCATGCGGAAATTGCGGTTGTGGCGCCCGTCACCGTGGCTGGTATCGCCGATCAGGTGATGCGAGAGGTGCTTGAGGTGGCGGCGGATCTGCCGGAAGCGGCCGGTCTGCGGCTGGCAGCGCAGCAGCGCATAGCGCGAACTGGCGAAGTCGCCCACCGGCACTGACAGCTCGCCGGTGGCCAGGCGCTGGAAATCGGTCACCGCCGGCTTCTTCACCGGCTTGCCGGGGCCGCCGTCCAGGTCGTGGTCGACCTGCCAGGCCTCCTCGGCCGGCCAGCCACGGCAGATGGCCAGGTAATCCTTGCTGACCTCGCCGCCCATCAGCGCCTTGCCCAGCACGCTGGCGGTGTCGCGGTCGAAGGCCAGCAGCAGGCAGCCACTGGTGGCGCGGTCCAGGCGGTGCACCAGGAAGATCGGCCGACCCAGCTGCTCGCGCAGGCGGTCGGCGAGGAAATCGTCTTCGCCACGGGCCAGCTTGCTGTCATGGACCATCAGCCCGGCCGGCTTGTTGACCACGGCCAGGCGCTCGTCCAGATGAAGCAGCTGCAGGGGGGCGGTTTCGATCTCGACCGCGGCGAGGGTGTCAGGTTCGGTGCTCACCGGTGGATTATCGGTGATGGGGGACCGTGCGTACACGGCACGCGAATCCGGTGGATGACGACCGTTGGTCGTCACCTGTGTCGGGCCGACTGTCTGCTTGATGGCTGATGGGAGAGCGTGACGACCAACGGTCGTCACCTACCAGAGCGGATGACGCGCGTTGCTCACCGCCACCACGCGCGGGCCAGGGCGAAGGCCCCCACCGCGGCGGCACCCAGGCTCAGCACCGGCAGGTCGCCCCAGTACCAGCCCGGCGGCTGCAGCACGTACATCAGCGTGGCGATGGCCAGCAGGCCGACGCCGGTGATGGCACCGACCGCGCGCTTCTGCAGGCGCTGCAGGCTGGCATCGAGGGTGACCAGGTCACGCGAGCGCATCGCCAGTTCGTGGCGGCCTTCCACCTGCTGGGTCAGCCAGGCGTGCACCAGGCGCGGCATGTCCGGCGCGTGGGTCATGATTTCCGGCAGGCGCTTGCCGATCTCGCGCACGACCCGGCGCGGGCTGTAGCGCTCGCGCAGGATCTTCGCCAGCACCGGCTTGGCCACCGCCCAGATGTCGATCTGCGGGTCCAGCTGGCGGCCCACGCCTTCGATGTTCAGCAGGGTCTTCTGCAGCAGGATCAGCTGCGGCTGCAGGGTCAGCTGGTAGCGCTGGGCCACCCGGAACAGCTTCAGCAGCACCTCGGCCAGCGAAATCTGCGAGAGCGGGCGGGTGAAGTACGGTTCGCACACCGAACGCACCGCCGCTTCCAGGTCGTCGATGCGCACGTTGTCCGGCATCCAGCGCGCCTGCACGTGCAGTTCGGCGATGCGGCGGTAATCGCGGTTGAAGATGGCCATGAAGTTCTCGGCCAGGTAGTACTGATCTTCCTGCGAGAGCTGGCCCATGATGCCGAAATCCAGTGCGATGAAGCGCGGGTTGTCGCGGCGCGCCGGATCGGTGTCGACCCAGATGTTGCCGGCGTGCGCATCGGCGTGGAAGAAGTTGTCGCGGAACACCTGGGTGTAGAACACCCGCACGCCCTTGGCGGCCAGCGCCTTGCGGTCGATGCCGGCCTTGTCCAGCGCGACGATGTCATCGGAGGGAATGCCCCACACCCGCTCCAGGGTCAGCGCGCGCTCGGCGGTGTGGCTCCAGATCACTTCCGGCACGTACAGGTCGTCGCTGTTTTCCCAGAAGCGGCGCAGCACGCTGGCATTGGCGCCTTCGCGCTGCAGGTCCAGTTCGGCGGCCAGGGTGTTCTCGACCTCGGCCACCACTTCGCGCGGGCGGATCTTGTCGGCGCGCGGGTGGGTACGCTCGACCAGCGCGGCCAGCGAATTGAGCAGGGCGATGTCGGCGTCGATCTGCTTCTCGATGCCCGGGCGCAGCACCTTCACCACCACCTGGCGGCCATCGCCGAGGGTCGCGGCATGAACCTGCGCGATCGAGGCCGAGGCCAGCGGCTCGGTGTCGAAGCTGGCAAAGGCCTCGCTGACCGGCAGGCCAAGCGCTTCCTCGACGATGCGGCGCGCGGTGTCGCCATCGAAGGGCTTGACCCGGTCCTGCAGCAGGGTCAGTTCGCTGGCCACGTCCGGCGGCACCAGGTCGCGGCGGGTGGACAGGATCTGCCCGAACTTGACGAAGATCGGGCCGAGGTCCTGCAGCGCCAGGCGAAGGCGCGCACCACGCGACTGCGAGGCGATGTCGGCCGAGGCACGCGGTACGAAGGGCTTGGCCAGGCGCAGCCAGCGCTCGGCCGGGGTGCCCTGCAGCAGGTCGTCGAGGCGGTAGCGCAGGATGACGCGGCCGATGCGGTTGGCCCGCAGCAGCGCCTTCATGCGGCACCCCGCAGGCGCTGCACGCGTGCGCCGAGGCGCTCGACATCGTCACGCAACACGTCCACGTCGTCGTGGAAAGCATCCAGTTCGGCACGTGGCACCACGTCGCGCGACTCCTCGGTAATGAATTCGGCGGCGCTGTGGGCCAGATCGATGGCGCCCTGGCGCACGTGCTGCAGGGCGCTGCGCAGGGTGTTGGCGACCTGCACGCCGAGTACTTCGCCGAACACGCTGACGAAGGGCTGCTGCCAGTCGGGGTCGAAGCCCTTGGCCAGCTGCTGCAGGCGGCGCGCCAGTTCGGCATCGCCGGCCACGCGCACGCGGCCCTTGCCGTTGTCGTTGCCGCGGCGGGCGTTGGCCAGCAGCGGCAGCTGGGCAAGCACGCCGGCCAGGCTGCTGCGCACGGCCAGGTCGGCTTCCTGTGCATCCACCGGGCCGACACGCAGCATGTCGCCATCGACGCTGATGCGCATCGCCAGCGACGGTGCGTCCAGGGTCAGGTCGATGTGGCGGCCGTCGAGGCTGGCCAGGGCGTGCCGGGTATCCGGATCCAGCGCCAGTGCGCGGTTCAGTGCGGTCTGCAGGGCACGGCCGGCGACTGGCTTGAGGGACGAGAGCAGGGAGAGAGCCATGTGTGCATTCTACCTGCGTGGGTGGGGGGCTTGGGCCGGGCTGCCGCCCGGCACCTGCAGAGGCACCGGCCTCTGGCCGGCAAGATCAACGTCAAAAGCGGGCTGTCCTTGGGATGGCGGGGTGGGTCCGGTTGCGGGGGACGCTGCAAGTACGTCCATGTAAGCTCGGTCGCCGCATCCATGCGGCTCACGCCCCCGCAACCGGACCCACCCCGCCTTCGGCAGTTTCCCGTGAGCTGTCGGATCCCGTTGCGATGCAACGGGCTCTGACCCCACGGGTGATTCATGCGTGCCTCACCTGGTGGGCCGTGAGAGGTTCATGCTGTGTGGCCTTGTTACACAGGACAACCCGCATGGCACGGACCCGGGTCGGGATCATTTTCGGGGGCATGTCCTCCGAGCACGAAGTGTCGCTGCAGTCGGCGAAGAACATCCTCGATGCGCTCGATCGCGAGCGCTTCGAGCCGGTGCTGGTGGGCATCGACAAGCAGGGCCAGTGGCACCTCAGCCAGCCCGATACCTTCCTGATCAATGCCGATGACCCGGCACGCATCGCGCTGCACCCTTCGGGCACGGCGCTGGCGGTGCGGCCCGGTGCCGGGCAGGCGCAGCTGCAGCCGGTGGATGCGTCCACCGCGCTGGGCCAGATCGATGTGGTGCTGCCCATCGTGCACGGGCCGCTGGGTGAGGATGGCGCGCTGCAGGCATTGCTGCGCATGGCCAACCTGCCCTTCGTCGGTTCGCCGGTGCTGGGCTCGGCGGCGGCGATGGACAAGGACGTGGCCAAGCAGCTTGCTGCGCGATGCGGGGCTGCCGGTGGCGCCGTGGGTGTGCATCCGTCGCCATGAAGCGGCGGACGTGGACGTGCAGGCGCTGATCGCACGACTGGGGCTGCCGCTGTTCGTCAAACCGGCCAACTAGGGCTCGTCGGTGGGGGTCAACAAGGTCAAGCAGGCTGGCGAGTTCGCCGAGGCGCTGCAGCTGGCGCTGCGGCATGACCACAAGGTGCTGGTGGAATCGGCCGTGGTCGGCCGCGAGATCGAGTGCGCGGTGCTCGGTAACGATATGCCGCAGGCCAGTGTCTGCGGCGAGGTGGTGGTGCACGACGAGTTCTATGCCTACGACACCAAGTACATCAACCCCGATGGGGCGGACGTGGTGGTGCCGGCGGCGATCGATGGCGATGCGCAGGCGCGGATCCAGCAGATCGCGCTGCAGGCTTACCAGGTGCTGGAGTGTGCGAGCATGGCGCGGGTGGATGTGTTCCTCACCGCGGATGGGCAGATCGTCATCAACGAGATCAACACCCTGCCCGGCTTCACCCGCATCAGCATGTACCCCAAGCTGTGGGGCGCCAGCGGGTTGGGCTACACCGCGCTGATCACGCGGTTGATTGAACTGGCGCTGGAACGGCACGCGGCCGATCGGGCGCTGGTGTAACGGCCTTCTGTAGAGTCGAGCCATGCTCGACTGCGTTGTGATCAGTCGAGCACGGCTCGACTCTACAGAAAGCGAAATCGACTACCCGCGCTTGCGGAACATCGAGATCACCGCAAGGATCAGGAACACGACGAACAGGATCCAGGCGATGTTGGTGGCGGCACCGGCGATGCCGGAGAAGCCGAGCACGGCGGCGATGATGGCGATGACAAAGAAGATGATTGCGTAATGCAGCATGGCGTTCCTCGCGGGTGGTCCGGCCGGTGTGGCGTTGGGTCCATCCTGCAGATCTGCCGGTGTGCAACCGGTGACGGCGATCTCTTCGGCTGATGAAGCCTTCAGCGCCGTGACGCTGCCGTCACGACGCAGCCTTCAGGCGGCGCAGCCCTTCTTCGATGCTCACCTGCGGCACGTAGCCGAAATCGCGGCGCGCCGGTTCCATGCTGTACCAGTGCGGCGTGCACAGCTGTTCGGCAAGGAAGCGGGTCAGCGGCGGTTCGCCCGGCAGCCGCAGCAGCGGCCACAGGCGTTCACTGATCGCGCCGATGCGATAGGCGGTCTTGAAGCTGAGGGTCTTCTCCACGGCCGGTGCGCCGACGGCCGCCAGCAGCTTGTTGAGCAGCTCGCGCATCGGCAGCGGTTCGCCGTTGGAAATGAAGTAGGCCTTGCCGGCACAGGCCGCACCCGGCACCAGCGCATCCAGCGCGAGGAAGTGCGCCAGCGCGGCGTTGTCGATGTAGGTGGTGTCGACCTTGTTGCTGCCATCACCGACCAGGCGCAGGCGGCCCTGGCGGGCGCGCTGGGCCAGGCGTGGCACCAGCTGCAGGTCGCCCGGGCCCCAGATCAGGCGCGGGCGCAGCGCCACGGTGGCCAGCGTGGCGTCGTTGGCCGCCAGCACGCGCTGTTCGGCAATCGCCTTGGTCGCCGCATAAGGCGCCTGGAAGTTCTCGCCGTAAGGCACTTCATCCGCGCCCAGCCCTTCCACCGGATGGGTGGCGCGGTGGGTCACGCTGGGCGTGGAGGTGTAGACCAGCTTGCCGATGCCGTGCGTGCGGCAGGCGGCGATGACGTTGTCGGTGCCGACCACGTTGGCCTGGTGGTAGCTGTCATAGCTGCCCCAGGCGCCGGCCTTGGCGCCGTTGTGCAGCACCGCGTCGACGCCGGCCACGGCATGCAGCACCGCTTGCGCATCGGCCAGGTCGCCGCGGATCTGGCCCACGCCCATAGCCTGCAGTTCCGGGTAGTGGCTGCGGTTGAAGGCCAGCACCTGGTGGCCACGTTCAAGCAGCCCGCGGCACAGCGCCTGGCCAAGGAAACCACCACCACCGGTGACCAGGATTTTCATGCGCGCTTCTCCAGTTGGGCGCGGGCCCAGACGGCGAGCTTCTCGCGGCCGATCTTGGCGTTGTGACGGATATCGACGGGGAAGGCCGGATGCACCAGGAAGTGCTGCAGGCCGGCCTCGGCAGCGTGGGTGGCCGCATGCGCGCGCAGGGTCTCCTGCAGCGCCGGGCTGTCGGACTGCCCACGCTGCAGTTCCACGCACAGCACCGGGATCTGCGCGCCGGCAGCGCCGACGCCCACCAGCGCGGTGCGGGCCACGCCGGGCACGGTGTTGAACACCGGCTCGAGCTGTTCGGTGTACAGCGGCCCGCGCGCGGTTTCCACGCGCTGGGTCTTGCGCCCGCAGAACCACAGGCGGCCCTGCGCGTCGAAGTAGCCGACGTCGCCCATGCGGTGCACCACGCGGGTGCTGCCATCGGCCAGGGTTTCGCGGATCTTCGCCGCGGCGGTGGCCTGCGGGCGGTTGAAGTAGGTATCGGTGGCGGTGGGCCCGGCCACGGTGATCTCGCCCACTTCGCCCTTGGCCAGCACGCGCGCCTGCGACCACTCGGGCAGCGGCGCATCATCGATGGCGATGATGCGCACCTCGTTGGGCGCGACCACGCTGCCCACGCAGGTACCGGCACCGGCCTCGGTGGCGGCGCGGGTGCGCTCCAGTTCGCGGCCTTCGACCACGGCCACCGGCAGGCACTCGGTGGCGCCGTAGGGCGTCCAGAACTGCGCGTCGTCGGGCAGCAGGCGGCGGATGGTGGCTACCACGTCCGGCGGTACCGGCGCACCGGCCGAGGTCACCCGGCGCACCGTCGGCAGCGGCCGACCCTGCCTGGCGAGCACCCGCATCAGGGCCGGCGAACCGAACAGCTGGGTCACCCCGAAGCGCTGGATGGCATCGTGCAGGCGCGCCGGGTCGGCCTGCGCCGGCCGGGTCGGGTCCATGTCCGGGATGACCGAGGTCAGCCCCAACGCCGGGTCGAACAGGGCGAACGGCGGGAAGGTCGGCAGGTCCACGCCACCGGCCTCCATGCCGAAGGCGCTGCCCAGCAGCTGGATCTGGCCGACGAAGTGGCGGTGGCGGTAGACCACGCCCTTGGGCACGCCGGTGGAGCCGCTGGTGAACAGGATGGCGGCCATATCCTCGCCATCGGTGGCGGCCAGCATCGGGCCGCGGGTGGCACCGGCGCGTTCCAGCGCGGCCAGGGTGGTTCCGCCCCAGCCCAGGCGGCGACCGACGGTGACCAGGCGGGTGGCCGACGGCGCCCAGCGCAGCGCCAGCCGCGCCACGTGGGCCAACGGGATGCCGATGAAGGCCTCCGGCTGTGCTTCGTCCAGGCACTGCTTCAGCGCGCGCTTGTCGATGCCCGGGTCGACCAGCACCGGCACCGCGCCCAGCTTGAACAGGGCGAACATCAGCAGGAAGAACTCCGGCGAGGGCCGCACCATCACCACCGTGCGCACGCCGCGGCCTATGCCGTAACCGGCCAGGCCGGCGGCCATGGCGTCGCTGCGGGCGTCCAGTTGGCGGTAGTCCAGGGTCACGTCGTAGGCGGCCATGCCGTTGCCGGCCCCACGCCGGCCGGGGCAACGGATGGCGATCTGGTCAGGGCGTTCGCGGGCCAGTTCAGGCAGCCGCGCCGCGATATTGCAGGGTCCGTTCATCCGTTCATTGTCGCCGCTTACGGAATTTCTTGCGCGGCCGCCCGCTTCGTGGAAAATCCGCTGCCTCGTCCCGATTCCCACTGCCGCCCGAGGCGGCTTGCCCATGCAACATCCCTGCATGACCTGCGGCGCCTGCTGCACCCAATACCGCGTGGCCTTCCACTGGATGGAATCGGACGAGGTCACCCCCGGCGGCGTGCCGCACCAGCTGACCGAAGTGCTGGACCCGCACCGCCTGTGCATGCGCGGCACGCACTCCAAGCCGGTGCGGTGCGTGGCGCTGGACGCGCAGATCGGCGTGTATTCGCGCTGCACCATCCACCCCAACCGTCCCAGCGTGTGCCGCGAGGTGGATGCGTCGTGGGAATACGGCAAGGCCAGCCCGCAGTGCGACAAGGCACGCATCGCCTATGGCCTGGACCCGCTGACCGCGGCGGACTGGGAAGGCAACGACAACAGCCCGATCGCGGCCTGAGGCCTGGGGTCGGATCCGTTTCGCAGAGAGGGCTCTGACCCCGGATTGCCTGGATGGGGTCAGAGCCCTCTCTGCGAGAGGGATCCGACCCCGCACAACCCTCAGAGCGGGTTCGCGTCCAGGAAAGCGCGGATTTCCGGCACCAGCACTTCGTGCCTGTCTTCCAGCACGTAATGCCCGGCGTCCTCGAAGGCGTGCACCTGGGCCTTCGGCAGCGCAGCCTGGAAGCCTTCCAGGAAGTGATGATCGAACACGAAGTCGCGCAGGCCCCAGCCGATGAAGGCCGGGCGGTCGGCGAAGGACGGCAGCGCCTGGCCGGCGCGCTCCAGCAGCGACCAGGCCTTGTCGGCCGGCGACAGCGGGATGTCCTGCATGAAGCGGATGGTGCTGATGCGGTTGGCGTAGCTGTTGTACGGCGACACGTAGGCGCGGCGCACGTCGGCCGGCATCTTCCGTTCCACGCCCAGCCACGAGGCACCGGACGAGAACGCATTGAAGGTGCGGATGATCCACTCGCCGATCTTCCAGTGGCGGCCCAGCCCGATCTGCCACGGCATCTTCTTGGCCGCCGGCATCGGGAAGGCGGCAGTGTTGAGCACCACCAGGCGCTTCACCTGCGCGTGGTGCGACAGCGCCCAGCCGAAGCCGATCATGCCGCCCCAGTCGTGCACGGCCAGGGTGACCGGGCCGGTGATGCCCAGGTGCTTCAGCAACGCCTCCAGGTCATCCACGCGCGACTGCAGGGTGTATTCGTAGCGCTGGTCGTCGGGCTTGTCCGACAGGCCCATGCCGATGTGGTCCGGCACGATGCAGCGGTACTTGTCCGACAGGCCGGCCACGAGCGTGCGCCAGTAATAGCTCCACGACGGGTTGCCGTGCACCATCACCACCACCTCGCCGTCGCGCGGGCCTTCGTCGAGATAGCTCATCGACAGGCCGGGACGGACCTCGAAACGCTGCGGGTGGGCGGGGTAACCGGGAAGATCGCGCATGCGGAGCACCTAGTGTGAATCGCGGCGCAGTGTAGAGCCGAGCCGATGCTCGGCTGCTCTCCGGTCAGGCCGCGGTGGAACCGCGCTGGGCGCGTGAGCCGAGCATGGGCTTGGCTCTACAGGGGGTCTTACCAGACCACTTCAGCCATCGAACAGTTCAGGCCCGAGCCGATGCCGAGCAGTGCGATGCGATCGCCCTTCTTCAGCTTGCCCAGCTGCTTGAGCTTGCTCAGCACGATCGGCACCGAGGCCGGGCCGATGTTGCCGTGCTCGCCGAAGATGGTCATGACCTTCTTCGGGTCGATGCCGAAGTTCTTGATGAACGCGGCGGTGTGCGGCTGGCTGACCTGGTGGATGACGAACTGGTCCAGTTCCTCCACGGCCCAGCCGAGGGCGATCTTGGCGGCGGCAAAGGTCTTCTGCGCCAGCTTGATGCCTTCGATCAGCAGCAGGCGGGTGTCGGTGACCATGCGGTCCAGGTTGCCCAGGCACAGCTGGTTCCATTCGGTGGCCGAGCGGGTCACGCCACCCTTGTAGCGCGGGGCGTCGGGCACCAGCTCCGAGCGCGCCATCACCATGGCGGCGGCACCCGAACCGGTGGTCAGGGCGGCCAGCTCGTTGCGGAAGTCGTCGGCGGTGACGTCCGGGGCGGTCATCCGTTCCAGGGTCTTTTCGTACACCAGGTTGGCGGTCTCGCCATCCACCACCAGCGCGTAGTCAATGTCACCGCGCTCAAGCATGCGTGCGGCGATGTCCATGCCGTTGATGAACGCCAGGCAGGCATTGGCGACATCGAAGGTCATGCACTCGTCGCTGACACCGAGGTTGCCGGAGACGATGGAGGCCGTGGACGGTTCCAGGTAATCGCGGCTGACCGAGGTGTTGACCAGCAGGCCGACCTGGCCGGCGGTGATGCCGGCATCTTCCAGCGCCTTGCGGCCGGCCATGGTGGCGGCGTCGGAGGCGAGGACGCCGTGGTCCCACAGGCGGCGGGCGTGGATGCCGGCGATATCGCCGAGCACGTCGGTGCGGATGCCGAGGCGATCCAACGTCGGCTGCAACCGTTCGTTGATTTCCTTGGTGGTCAGCGTATGCGGCGCGTCCACGTGTGCCAGGCCGGCGATCGAGACATTCTTGAAGAGCATCGAGGTTAGCGCCAAGGCTCAGGCAAAAGGGGGCGCTATTCTATAACTCCGGGGCTTTAACCGCATCTTTACGGATTCAGCCTTGGCCGTATGGTGTGCGCTCAGCGCGGCGGGCACTGGAACGCGGCGAAGCGCTGGCTGCCATCGGCCGGGGCCGCAGCGGCCTGCACGGCGTTGGCGCCGGCACTGGGGGCCTCGTTGCGGGCCAGGGTTTCCAGCTCTTCCTGCACGCGCAGCGGGTTGCGGTTGTAGAAGCCGACCTTGCTCTTCACGGTCACCACGACCTCACCCTTGGTGATGCAGCCCGCCGGCAGCGGGCCCGCCGGGAGCACGCGCACGGTCTTGCCGGCCGGTTCCATCGGCACCCAGGTGCAGGCCGTGACGGTGAGCAGCAGGGACGACAGCAGCAGAAAGCGCATGGGCAGATCCTGGAAGGGTATGGGGCGATTCTGCCTGAACAGCCTGAATCGGGGGTAGCCGGGGGTGGGGGGCGGTGGCGCCGGGCCATGCCCGGCGGTTCTTCGAAGACGTCCAGATCCCGCGCTACGCGCTCGCCGGGCATGGCCCGGCGCTACCACAGGAGGCCTGCCCGCCGGGGCGGGCAGGCACATCCCTTACTTCTTGACCGGGTTGCCTTCGGCGTCGATCACGGTCACTTCGCCCAGCTTCAGCGCGCGCACGGCCGCTTCGGTCTGCTTGAGGTCACCCACCACCACCCAGGTCAGGCCCTGCGGCTTGATCGCGGCGGCGGCCTGCTGCACCTGCGCCGGGGTCATCGCCTCGATCTCGGCCTTGCGGCGCACGACGTAATCGTCCGGACGCTTGAACTGCACGATGCTGCCGATGGTCGAGGCCACCGCAGCGGCGGTCTCATAGGCGCCCGGCAGGCTCAGGGTCTGGATGTTGCGGATGCGGTTGACCTCGGCCTCGGTGGCCGGCTTGCTGCCATCGGCGAACTCGGCGATCTCCTTGCGCATCTCCGCCAGGGCCGGACCGGTCTTGTCGATCTGCACCGGCGCCATCGCCATCCACGGGCGCTGGCCCACGGTGCTGCTGGCGCTGCTGCGGGCACCGTAGGACCAGTGCTTGTCCTCGCGCAGGTTCATGTTCAGGCGCGAGGTGAAGTCACCGCCGAGCACGCCGTTGGCGATGTCGAAGCGGGTCGAGCCGGTGTCGCTGGACGGCGCCACCACCTGGCCGGCGAACAGGTTGGCCTGCACCGCACCCGGCTGGTCGATGAGGAACACGCGCGGAGCGGTCGGCACGGCCACGGCGGTGCTGGCCTTGATGACCGGCGCATCGCCGCTGGCCTTCCAGTCGCCCAGCTGCTTGTCCAGCAGCGGCACGATCTCGGCCAGGGTAGTGTCACCGACCACGATCAGGGTGCCGTCCTGCGGGCGCAGCCAATCGCGGTGGAAGTCGACCAGGTCTTCGCGGCCCAGGCTGGTGATCGCCGCTTCGTCACCGCTGCCGGTGAACGGAATGGCGTACGGGTGGCCCTTGCCGTACAGCAGCGGCGGCAGCACGCGCATGGCCACCGCGTTCGGGTTGACCTTCTCCTGCTTGATGCCGGCGATCCACGAGGCCTTGACCCGGTCGATCTCGCCCTGCTCGAAGCGCGGCTCGCGCAGCAGGTCGCGGTACAGCGCCAGCGACGGCACCAGGTTCTCCTTCAGCGCAGACAGGTCGACGGTCACCGAATCCAGGCCGGCGCCCGCGTCCAGGCTGGCGCCCAGCGCGTCGGCCGCATCGGCGAAGGCCAGCGAACCCAGCTTGCCGGCACCTTCGGTCATCAGGTTCATGGTGAAGTTGGCGGTGCCCGGCTTGCGGCCCTGGTCGGCGGTGAAGCCGCCCGGGAACTGGTAGCTGAACTGCACCACCGGAATCTCGTGGCGCTCGGCCAGCACCACGGTGGTGCCGTTCTTCAGGGTGGCGCGCTGCAGCGCCGGGAACTTCAGCTGCGGGAACTCGCGGGTCTGCGGCACGCCGGCCTTGCGGTCGACCTGTTCCGGCAGGGTGCTGTACTTGCTGTCCACGGCCGGCACGTTGAACGGCTTCGGCGTGGCCGAGGCTTCTTCCTGCAGCGCGACGCGCTCACCCGGCTCGACCACCAGGGTGTGGCTGCCCTTGTCCAGCCACTGCGCGCCCACTCGCTTGAGGTCGGCGGCGGTGGCCTTGTCGATGTTGGCCAGCGAGGTGCGGAAGCAGCCCGGGTCGCCGGTGTAGACCGCGCACTCGGCCAGCGCGTCGGCCTTGCCGCCGAAGCCACCGATGCGCTCGATGCCCCGGATGAAGCCGGCGCGGAAGCCGGTCTTGGCGCGCGACAGCTCGTCGGCGGTCGGGCCGTCCTTCAGCAGGCGCTCGATCTCCTCGTCGATGATCTTCTCGACCTGGGCCGGGTCCTGGCCCTGCTTCACGGTCGCCATGACCATGAAGTTGGAGCCCAGCTGCGAGCCGTAGGCACCGGCGCTGATGTTGTCCACCAGCTTGTCCTGGTGCTGCAGGCGCTGGCTCAGGCGCGAGGACTTGGCGCCACCGAGGATCTGCCCCAGCAGCTGCAGCTGGTCGATGTCGGTGGTGCCGACCTGGGCCACGTTCCAGGCGCGGTAGATGCGCGCCTGCGGCACCTTGTCGTTCATTACTTCACGGGTGTCGGCATCGCGCTTGGCGACGTCCACCTTCGGCTGCGCCATGGTCGGGCCGGCCGGGATGCTGCCGAAGTACTTGGCGGCCTTTTCCTTGGCGGTGGCCAGGTCGATGTCGCCGGCCAGCACCAGCACCGCGTTGTTGGGGCCGTACCAGGTACGGAACCAGGTCTTGACGTCATCCAGCGAGGCAGCGTTGAGGTCGTTCATCGAACCGATGACGCTGTGGTGGTACGGGTGGCCGACCGGGTACAGCGAACGGTTGATCTTCTCCCACACCTGGCCATAGGGCTGGTTCTCGCCCTGGCGCTTCTCGTTCTGCACCACGCCGCGCTGCTCATCCAGCGCCGCCTGGTCGATCGCACCGACGAGGTGGCCCATGCGGTCCGATTCCATCCACAGCGCCATGTCCAGCGCGGTGGTCGGCACGTTCTCGAAGTAGTTGGTGCGGTCGGTGTTGGTGGTGCCGTTCTGGCCCGTGGCACCGACCTGCTTGAAGGGCTCGAAGTACTCGCCGTCGTGGTTCTCGCTGCTCTGGAACATCAGGTGTTCGAACAGGTGCGCGAAACCGGTACGGCCGGCCGGCTCGTCCTTGCTGCCCACGTGGTACCAGATGTTGACCGCCACGATCGGCGCCTTGCGGTCGGTATGCACGATCACGCGCAGGCCGTTGGGCAGGGTGAACTGCTCGAACGGGATATCGACCTTGGTGGCGGCGGCCGGCTTGGCCGCCAGTGCGGCGGTCGGCGCAAGCGTGCCGAGGGCACTACTGAGGGCGACGGCCAGCAGCGCGGTGCGCGGGCGCAGGGCGAGAGACATTTCCGGATCCTTGGTCACGTTGGTGAATCGCGATCCTAGCGCGCGGGCGCGGGGGCCGGTATCCGCCACCAGTCACTGGGGGTGTTTGCCGCCGAGCGCCTCCCGGGCCCGCTTCGGGGCGGTCACGGGCCGCCCGGTTCATCGTCCGGACAGTGTCCACCGCCGTTCGATCGGACAGGTGTCCGCCCTGCGGACACTCTTCGTCCGCCTCAAAACCCTTTCAAATCAATTGCCTGTAGTTGGCACGGGGATTGCTCTGTAGTTCCCGTGCCAGGAAGGGCTTCAGATAAAAAATGACTGGATGCTGAACAAAAGCAGGAAATTGAAGATTTTCCTTGCATGCCCATAATTGGTGTTCTACCTTACTACCACACCACCGCTCACCAACACTAAACAGGCCCCGTCATGAACACCAAGACCATTGCCATCGCCATCGCCCTGATTGCCGGCACCGCGGTTGTTTCGTCGGTGCAGGCCTCCGAATCCATCAAGACCCTGTCCACCGTGCAGGTCCGCCCGGCCGCCGACCAGCTGGCCCAGCAGGCCTGGGAACAGGCCAGCGGCATCGTCACCCTCGCCACCGTGGAAGTGCGCCCCAGCGCCGACCAGCTGGCCGAGCGCGACGGATTCATCGCCGCCCCGGTCGCCGCTGCCCTGCCGATCACCACCTTGGCCGCCGTCGAAGTGCGCCCGAGCCTGGAACAGCGCGTGGCCCTGGCCGCCGAGCTGGAAGCCCAGCGCTACGCCGCCACCTTGGCCGCCGCCGCCACCAGCGTCGCCAACCAGGTCATCACCAACCTGCCGGCCCTGCAGGTGCGCCCGAGTTCTGCCGATCTGCAGGCCCTGGCCACCGAAACCGCCCAGGTCCTGCTGCGCCCGTAAGCGGCGTCCGCCCTGCCCCGCGCAGGGCGTGCGCCGTAATGGCGGCATCGGTCGCAGGTACACTGCAGCGATGAATGCCGCGCCCCTGTTCCACGTGATCCTGTTCCAACCGGAAATTCCGCCCAACACGGGCAATGTGATCCGGCTCTGCGCCAACACCGGCGCGCAGCTGCACCTGGTCGAACCGCTCGGGTTCGCACTGGAAGACAAGCAGCTCAAGCGCGCCGGGCTGGACTACCACGAGTATTCGCGCCTGCAGGTGCACCCCGACCTGGACACCGCGCTGGCGCGCATCGCGCCCAAGCGGCTGTTCGCCCTGAGTACCCGGGCCAGCGTGCGCTATGACAGCGTGGCGTTCGAAGAAGGCGATGCCTTCCTGTTCGGGCCGGAAAGCCGCGGCCTGCCGCAGGACCTGCTCGATGCCCTGCCCGAAGGCCGCCGCCTGCGCCTGCCGATGCGCCCGGACAACCGCAGCCTCAATCTGTCCAACACCGTGGCCGTGGTGATGTACGAGGCCTGGCGCCAGCACGGGTTTGCCGGCGGCGCGTGAAAGGAAGCAGCCGAGCATGGGCTCGGCTCTACACGTACGCTCCTGTAGAGCCGAGCCCGCGCTCGGCTCCCCCGTATCGCGCCAGGAAACCGGAGACCGTCAGAACGCGCTGATCCCGGTCAGCTCCCGGCCAATCACCAGCTGGTGCACGGTCTCGGTGCCTTCATAGGTGATCACCGATTCCAGGTTCAGCGCATGCCGGATCGCCACATGCTCGGTGGTGATGCCCGCGCCGCCGAGCAGGTCGCGGCATTCGCGGGCGATATCGATCGCCATGCGGCAGTTGTTCCACTTGGCCAGGCTGACCTGCTGCGGCTGCAGCTGTCCGGCTTCCTTCAGGCGGCCCAGCTGCAGGGCCAGCAGCTGTGCGGTGGTGATGCGGCGGGCCATCTCGGCCAGCTTGATCTGCGCGCTCTGGGTGGCGGCCAGCGGTCGGCCGAACAGCACGCGTTCCTTGGCATAGCCCAGCGCCTCATCGAGGCAGGCGATGGCCGAACCGATCGGGCCCCAGCTGATGCCGAAGCGGGCCTGGGTCAGGCAGCCCAGCGGGCCCTTCAGCCCCTTCACGTTCGGCAGGCGGTGGCTGTCGGGCACGCGCACGTCATCGAAGTACAGCGCACCGGTCAGCGAGGCGCGCAGGCTCATCTTGTGCTTGATCTCCTGCGTGGTGAAACCGGCCATGCCCTTTTCCAGCACGAAGCCCTGGATGCCGTCCTCGGTCTGCGCCCAGACGATGGCCAGGTCGGCCACCGGGCCGCTGGTGATCCACATCTTGCTGCCGTTGATGCGCCAGTCGCTGCCGTCGCGCACCGCGCGGGTCTTCATGCTGGCCGGGTCGGAGCCGCCGTGCGCCTCGGTCAGGCCGAAGCAGCCGATCAGTTCGCCGCGGGCCATCGCCGGCAGCCACTGGCGGCGCTGTTCCTCGCTGCCGTAGGCGTAGATGGGGTACATGCACAGCGAGCTCTGCACCGACACGAAGCTGCGCAGGCCCGAATCGCCGCGCTCCAGCTCCTGGCAGATCAGGCCGTAGCTGACCGCACCGAGGTCGCCGCCACCGTATTCGGCCGGCAGGGTCGCGCCGAGCAGGCCGAGTGCGGCCACTTCCGGCACCAGCTCCTCGGGGAAGCGGGCCTGGTCGAAGGCATCGCCGATGATCGGCAGCACACGCTCATTGGTGAACCGGGCCACGCTGTCCTGCACCGCGCGCTCTTCCTCGCTGAGCAGGGAACGGACATCGAACAGATCGTACGGATGCAAAGCCATGGCACTCACGCGCAGTCAGGACCGGTCCATTGTCGGTCATTCGGGGCCGGGACATTACGCTGCGCTGCAGCAATCGTGCGGTGAACGGCGTCTATCTAGCTCGATCACGCGCGGCCCGGTACCCTGACACATTCAAACAACCGTTTCGCTCGTGGCCGCACGCGCGATTCCCAGGCACCGCCGGTGGCCCCGATGCCGGCCCTACCCACGAGTCATGCAATCGATGAGCGCTGAAGCCAACGCCCTGCCCCCGCGTGAAGTAATGGAATTCGACGTGGTGATCGTCGGTGCCGGCCCGGCCGGCCTGGCCACCGCGATCCGCCTGCGCCAGCGCGCGGTGGAAGCCGGCCGCGAGTTGTCGGTGTGCGTGCTGGAAAAGGGCTCCGAACCCGGCGCGCACGTGCTGTCTGGCGCGGTGATGGACCCGCGCGCCCTGACCGAGCTGTTCCCGGACTGGGCCGATCGCGGCGCACCGCTGAAGCAGAAGGTCACCCGCGACGAGTTCCTGTTCCTCAGCGAGACCGGCGCGCGCAGCACGCCCAACGCGCTGCTGCCGGAGTGCTTCCACAACGAAGGCAACTACATCATCAGCCTGGGTGAAGTGACCCGCTGGCTGGCGCAGCAGGCCGAAGCACTGGAAGTGGCGATCTTCCCCGGCTTCGCCGCCGCCGAGGTGCTGTACGGCGACAACGGTGAAGTGGTCGGCGTGGCCACCGGCGACATGGGCATCGAGAAGGACGGAAGCATCGGCCCCGCCTTCGAGCGTGGCATGGCCCTGCATGCCAAGTACACGATCTTCGGCGAAGGCGCGCGCGGCCACCTCGGTCGCCAGCTGATCGCCCGCTACAAGCTGGATGAAGGCAAGGACCCGCAGGCCTACGGCATCGGCATCAAGGAGCTGTGGCAGATCGACCCGGCCAAGCACGAGCCGGGCCTGGTGGTGCACGCCGCCGGCTGGCCGCTGGACAACGACACCTACGGCGGCGCGTTCCTGTACCACGCCGACGGCGGCAAGGTCGCCATCGGCTACGTGGTCGGCCTGGACTACAAGAACCCGTGGCTGAGCCCGTTCGAGGAATTCCAGCGCTTCAAGACCCACCCGTCCATCCGCAAGCACCTGGAAGGCGGCACCCGCATCGGCTACGGCGCCCGCGCCATCACCGCCGGTGGCCTGATGTCGCTGCCGAAGACGGTGTTCCCCGGTGGCGCGCTGGTCGGCTGCGAGGCCGGCTACCTCAACGTCAGCCGCATCAAGGGCAGCCACGCCGCAATCAAGACCGGCATGCTGTGTGCCGATGCAGCCTTCGATGCACTGGCTGCCGACCGCCAGCACGATGAACTGGACGCCTACCCGAAGGCCTTCGAAGCCAGCTGGCTGTTCACCGAGCTGCAGCAGGCCAAGAACTTCAAGCAGTGGTTCAAGAAGGGCCAGACCGTGGCCACGCTGATGACCGGCATCGAGCAGTGGCTGCTGCCCAAGCTGGGCGTGCGCAACCCGCCGTGGACCCTGCGCCACAGCACGCCGGACCACGCCTGCTTGGAACCGGCGGCCAAGCACACGCGCATCGCCTACCCCAAGCCCGACGGCGTGCTGACCTTCGATCGTCTCAGCTCGGTGTTCCTGAGCAGCACCAACCACGACGAAAACCAGCCCAGCCACCTGACGCTGAAGGACGCCAGCGTGCCGGTGCAGGTGAACCTGGCCGAGTACGCCGGCCCGGAAGCGCGCTACTGCCCGGCCGGTGTCTACGAGTTCGTCGGCGAAGGTGACAGTGCGCGCCTGCAGATCAACGCGCAGAACTGCGTGCACTGCAAGACCTGCGACATCAAGGACCCCACCCAGAACATCGTCTGGGTGACCCCGCAGGGCGGCGGCGGCCCGAACTACTCGGGCATGTGATGGCGCCGGGCTGCGACCGCATGTCGCAGCCCGCTGCCGGCGGCACGCCGTTATCCTGCCCGCCCATGCGCGCCCTTCGACTGCCCCTGCTGCTGACGTTCGCCCTGGTGGCCAGCGCCTGCCAGCGCACGCCATCGGAACCGCTGACGCCCGCACAGGCGCGCCTGCAGGCCCAGCAACAGGCCTTCGAGATCTGCGCCGGCTGCCACACGGTCAAGGCCGGTGGCATCCACCGCTTCGGCCCCAACCTGCACGGGGTGATCGGCCGCCGCGCCGGCAGCCTGCCCGACTACGCCTACTTGGATGGCATGCGCCGCGCCGGCTTCGTGTGGAGCGCGCAGACCTTGGACACCTTCCTGCAGTCGCCCACCCACGTGGTGCCGGGCACGCGCATGTACAACGCCTTCCCCAGTGCCGAACGCCGCGCCCTGGTGATCGCCTACCTGCAGGAGCAGGCCTCGCAGTAGCCGGCCACTCAGCCTGCCAGCCGTTGCAGCTGCTGCTGCAGGTGCTGCACGAACTGGCCGACCTGCTGCAGTACCGGCGCCGCATCGGCATCGCTGGCCTGCTGCAGCTGGTGTTCCAGCGCCGCCGCACGCTCTGCCAGGCCACGCGCCCCCACCGACCCCAACGCGCCGCCCATGCGGTGCAGCTGCTGGATCGCACTGGCGCGGTCACCTTCACCCATCGCCCGCTGCAGCTGCGCGATGTCCGCCGCGCTGGCCTGCAGCAGGCTGTCGCGCAGCTGGGTGGCCACCTGCAGTGAGCCGAAGCGCTGCTGCAGGGCCGCCAGGTCTGGCAGTTCCAGCGCGGGCGCATCTTCGCTGGCCCGTACCGGTGCCTCAGCCGTCGGCTCGGCCTCCAGTGCCGCCGCCTGCGGCAGCCAGCGCAGCAAGGCCTGCCGCAGCGTAGCCAGCGACAGCGGCTTGGACAGCACGTCGTCCATTCCGGCATCGCGGCAGCGCCGCGCATCATCGTTGAGTACGCTGGCGGTCAGCGCCAGGATCGGCAGGCGCGGCTGGCCGTTGCGGCTTTCGCGTTCGCGCAGCAGGCGGGCGAAGGCAAAGCCATCCAGCACCGGCATGCGGCAGTCGGTGATCACCAGGTCGAACGTCTCCACCGACAGGCGGTCCAGCGCCTGCTGGCCGTCGTCCACCAGCACATGCGGCACGCCCAGCTGCTGCAGGCGCCAAGCCATCATCGCCTGGTTGGTGGGATGGTCCTCCACCACCAGCACGCGGGCCTCGCGCAGCGCCGGCGGCAGCAGCGCGGTCTGTTCCTGCTCGGACAGCAGCGCCTGCACGTCATCGGCACGCGCCTCCACCAGCGACAGCAGCACCTCCACCCGCGTGCCCTGGCCCAGCACGCTGTGCAGGGAAATCTCGCCGCCCATTTTCTGCACCAGCCGGTGGCAGATGCTCAGGCCAAGGCCGGTACCGCCGTGCTCGCGATGGATGTGTGCGCCGGCCTGCGCAAACGGTGCGAACAGGTGCGGAATTTGCTCGTCCGCGATGCCGATGCCGGTGTCCGAGACGGTCAACCGCAGCGGCTGGCTGCCCTCTTCGGTGGTGGCACCGAGCACATCCACCTGCAGGCGCACGCTGCCCTGCGCGGTGAACTTGATGGCGTTGCTGAGCAGGTTGAAGATGATCTGCCGTACGCGCACGCCATCAAACTCATGCGCCTGCGCCAGCCGCGGATCGATCTCCACCTGCAGGTCCAGACCACGCGCGGTGGCCTGCGCCGACAGCAGCCGGCACACGCTTTCCAACAGCGGCCGCAGCGGCATGGGCACCGGTGCCAGGCGCAGCGCACCGGCTTCCATGCGCGAGTAATCGAGGATGTCATCAAGGATCTGCCGCAGCATCTGCGCGGAATCCTCGATCACGCCGATGATGCGCTGCTGCTCCTGGTCCAGCGGCGAATGCGAGAGCACTTCCAGCATGCCCAGCACGCTGCTCATCGGCGTGCGGATCTCATGGCTCATGGTGGCCAGGAAGCGCGACTTGGCTTCCACCGCCTGCTCGGCCTCGACCTTGGCCGTGGCCAGCGCATCGGCCTGCGCGCGCGCTTCGCTCACATCCACCCAGTAGCCGCTCCAGGTCACCGCACCGGCCTCGGCCGAATACGGGTGCGCCTGGGTGCGCACCCAGCGCGCGTTGCCATCCTCGGTGCGCACGCGGAACTCGAACGACAGCGGCGCGAAGCTGCGCGCGGCCAGGGCGGTGCCACGCACGATGAGCACGCGATCCTCCGCGTCGATACGCTGCAGCAGCGC
The DNA here is from genome assembly GCF_024499815.1 of Stenotrophomonas testudinis. NCBI lineage: Bacteria > Pseudomonadati > Pseudomonadota > Gammaproteobacteria > Lysobacterales > Lysobacteraceae > Stenotrophomonas > Stenotrophomonas testudinis. The sequence goes on from NZ_JAMOKY010000004.1 coordinate 170,679, forward strand.
ATCGGCATCGTCCATTGCCTGCTGCGGCGAGATGCCGAACAGGGCCTGCACGTCACCGGCGATGAAGGGGAAACTGAGTGCGCCATCGGCGGCACGACGGGCCTGGTAGACGATGGCCGGCAGGTTGTCGGTAACATCGGCCAGGCGCTGCTCCACGTGCCTGCGCCCGGCCACCTCACGGCGCAGGCGCCAGTAACCCAGTGCATACACGAACAGCGCGGTCAGCAGGATCATCAACAGCGGGATGCCCCAGCGCCGCATGGTGCTCCACTGCACGCCGTGGTGGTATTCGGTGGCCAGCCAATCGTCGCGCAGGGCCTCGCGCTCGCGCGGCGTCATCTGCAGCAGCAGGCGGTCGAAGGTGGTGGCCAGCGCGGCATAGCGGGCATCCACGGCCAGCGCAAGCTCGTCATTGAAACTGGCCGGTGCGGCAATCTGAAGCTGGCCCGGAAAACGGGAGCGCATCAGCTGGTCGACCAGGGCCAGATTGCCTACGTAGGCATCGGCATCGCCATCGGCCAGCCTCTGCAGGGCCTGTTCGGCACTGCGGGCTGGAATGATGCGGGCCTCCGGCGCCTGCTGCAGTACATGGCCGCGTAACCGCTCCGGGTCGGACAGCAGCACGCGCTTGCCCTGCAGATCGGCCAGGCCAAGCAGCACCGGGCTGCCCTGGGCGGTGATGATGACGTTGGGAACGCTGATGAAGGGCTGGCTGAAGATCCAGTTGGGCCCCAGGTAACGGGAATCCAGCGGAATGCCGATGATCGCCTGCAGTTCGCCACGCCGAGCCTTCTCGCGGACCTCGAACCAGTCATGGCTGGGTTCGATCCGCAACGTGGCCCCGGCCTCCCGCAACCGTTGCAGGTAATCACTGGCCAAGCCGCTGGGTCGGCCATCCGGCCCGGTAAAGGACAGCGGCGCAGCGTTGGGTGCAAAGCCGACCGTCAGCGCTTCCTGCAGCACCTGCTTCTCGGTCTGGCTGAGCGCCAGCCGTGCCGATGCCGACCACTGCAGGGAGGGTAACCAGTGCTTCGCCAGCGCATCACGTTGCGCCTGGCTGCTGGCGGCCAGCGCCACGTCGAGCGCTTCCGCCAATGGCTGCCTGCTGTTGGGCACGCCGAAGTGCAGGCGTTCGGGCGGCAGATCGCTTGGGCGCAGCAGCGTGACACCCTGGATCTTCTGCCTGGCAATCAGTTCGGTGGCTACGTAGGCATTGCCGATGAAGACATCAGCCTTGTCGTCTCTGACCATTTCCAACGCCGTCAGCGTGTCATTTGCGACAAGCTGTCGAGCGCGAGGAAAACGCGCACGCACCTGCGGCGCGGTCATGAAATCCTGCTCGATGACCACGCGCAGACCGTCAAGATCCGGCGCTTCGGAGGCACGCAGATCCCCCGGCCGCCCGACCATGGCCAGCGGCGCTTCTACGTAGGCGCGGGTGAAGACCATGCAGCGGTCACGCTCTGGATTGAGCGCGATGTTCATCACCACGTCGATCTCGCCGCGACATGCGGCGTCCAGCACCGCGTTCCAGTCCGGGTAACGACGGAACTGCACCTTCACACCCAGTTGACGAGCCAGAAGCGACAGGTACTCTGGGCCCAAGCCCACCGGCTGACCCTGCTCGAGCGCCTCGAACGGTGGCCAACCACTGTCATACTGGCCGGCAACGATGACCGGATGCGCGGCCAGGAACTGGCGCTGCGGGACGGTCAACGGCAGGGGTCCCGGTTCGGCCTGCGCCAGCACGGACAGGCCCATCAGCCCCAGCAAGAGGACCCATCCACGCACTGCCCGGTTCCGCATCTGCGACGTTCTCCCAGAAACCCGCCTGGTACCGCGCAGCTCGCGGCCGGCACTGCCCGAAAGGCCATACTAGATCATGACCTTGCGCATCATCATCGCAGACGACCATCCCGTAGTACGCATCGGCACCCGTGCCGTGATCGAAGCCAGCGGCGTCGGCCGGGTCGTCGGCGAAGCGGAGAGCGTGCAGGCGCTGATGGCCGTGCTGGCCAGCCAGCCCTGCGACATGCTGGTGACCGACTACTCGATGCCCGGCAGCGCGCAGGCCGATGGCTTCGCGATGATCGGCATGATCCGCCGGCGCTACCCCGACCTGCCGGTGCTGATGCTCAGCGTGTCCAACAACCTGGCCATCCTGCGCATGGTGCTGGACTGCGGCGTGCTCGGCCTGGTCGACAAGAGCTCGTCGATGGAGGAACTGCCGCAGGCCATCCAGACGGTCTATCGCGGCCAGTCCTACATCAGCCGCAGCCTGCGCGAGCGGGTGGAGGAAGCCGGCGGCTGGCGCATGCGTGAAGGGGACGGCAAGCCGCTGTCACCGCGCGAGGTAGAAGTGCTGCGCCTGCTCGGCACCGGGATGACGGTCAAGGAAATCTCCCTGCAGCTGCACAAGAGCGTCAGCACCATCAGCCGGCAGAAGGGCGATGCGATGCTCAAGCTGGGCCTGAAGGGTGACGCCGAACTGTTCGACTACCTGCGTGACGGGAAAATTTGAGAACTGGTTCGCAGTTTCACGGGGTTGCTCACGCCTTCACGTCTGCCTCCCCTGTGATCGCCGTCGCGGCTGTGCCATGATCCGCCGCGATGGGCTCTCCCATGCGAGGTCGAAGGAATCGACCGGCTCATCGCTACATCGTGCTGCCCCTTCGAGGGTGGACGGTTTTCTGCGTTGGCCGTCTTGCCCAGCGCCCGCACACCATGGAGAGGCGCATGATCCATTCCCCCACCGTCTGCCTGGCACCGGCCCGTACGCGATTGCGTCTGGCATTGGCTGGTCTTGCCGTTTCGCTGCTGGCCAGCGCATGCACCCCTTCTACCTCGACCGCGTCACCGCAGGGCGCCGACGCGCCACGACAGGAAGTTGCCCCGATGCAGAGCTCCGCTACCGCCGCCGCGACCCCCGCGGCCGTTGCCACGCCGCCCGATGCCGGCAGCGTGCTGTACTTCATCTACCAGGTGGACGGCGATGGCGCCGTCTCCTACGAAGTGGCCAACGGCAGCGTGGCCACCTTCTGGTTCGGCCACACCTATGAAGTGGCCGGCACCCGCTACTACACCGGCTTTGCCTGGAACACCCCGCAGAAGTTCGGCAAGGCCGGCGAAGACGAGGCCGGCCCGGACAGCCGCGTCACCCTCTCCGAAGCCACCTTCACCCTGACCGGCGACAAGCCGGACCGCCCGTGGGTGTTCAAGGGCGCTGAACCGTGGATCGGCGCGATCGGTGGCTACGGCAGCGCGCCGGACGTGGACAGCAAGCGCGCGCCGGTGGAACACCGCACGGCGTCGGGCAAGCTGGTGCTGGCCGTGCCGACCCGCGCCTTCAGCAGCGGCGTCAGCGTGGAAAGCTACGAGATCCTGTTGTTCAACCCGGACTACGAGAAATCCGAGGATGGCCAGGTCTGGGCCAGCGCCGGCACCGTGATCACCGGCGAGGACAATTCGGCGGCCTGCGACGATGGTGCAGTGATGCCCTGCGTCAGCAGCCAGGGCACGCTGGCTTTCGAGGCCGTGCCGGGCAGCGATCTGCCGGCCATCCGCGTGAGCGAAACCGGCACCACCATCGCCGCCCCGGGCCAGACCCGTGCGCTGGGTGCCGCCGACGCGCGCCAGTACCGCTATGACGCCGCCCGCAAGGCCTACGTCGCAAAGTAAGCACACATCGCAGTACCTGTTGACCGACATGTTGATGACTCAAGGATGAGTCCGGTTGGCGAAACGCGGCCCAGGCCGCTCCATCAACCCCAGAGGAAAACGTCATGGCACAGCGTGACTACAGCAAACAGGAAGTTCTCGACATCATCGAACAGGTCGCCCAGCGCAAGGGGATTTCCAGCGAGGATTTCCTGCGCTTCGCCCATATCGAGACCGGCGGGCAGTTCGACGAACGCGCGCACAACAGCCGCACCGACGCCAAGGGCCTGTTCCAGTTCCTGCCGTCCTCCGCGCGCCAGTACGGCCTGACCGGCCACGAGTACGACCCGACCCGCAACACCGAAGCGGCGGCGGACATGTTCCAGCGCAACCTGGCCGACATGCAGAAGCGCCATGAGCGCACCGGTCACCCGTACCTGTCCGGCGAAGCCTCGCCGACCGGCCTGGATCTGTATCTGGCACACCAGCAGGGTGCGGCCGGCTACGGCTCGATCCAGACCGCCATCGCCACCGGCACCTTCGGCGTGGTGCGTGATGGCCACGGCGATGTGATCAACATGCGGCCGCGGATCATGGGCCAGATCGGCAGTGACATCCAGGCGCTGACCGGCCACACGCGTGCGGAAATGAGCACGATGAACGACAGGGACCTGGCCAGCACGTTCGCCCAGTACTACGACCGCAAGTACGACGGCATCAGCATTCCGGAAAAGAACATCGCGCCGATCAGCGCCGATGCACCGACACGCAGCGCCCCGGTGCAGGCACCGGCCGGCCCGACACAGACGGTGCCGGCACCGACCGCCGCCACCGTGGCCGCACCCGTGGCCGCCAACCAGGACAAGCCGGGCATCAGCCTCAGCGCCGCCTACGAGGCCGGCGTGAAGTACGACGACGTGAAGTACGCCATCAACATCCCGTCCAGCCAGTACTACCGTGGCAACGGCATCACCGGCAAGAACGTCGACCAGGGCTACGTGGACTGCTCCGGCTGGGTCGGCACGATGCTCAACAAGACCCAGGACGAGATCAACCAGAAGGCCGGCCACGCCGTCTACGGTGATGCGGACCGCATCAAGCTGGGCTTCGCCGGCTCCGGCGGCATCGTGCAGCAGGCCTACAAGGATTCGGGCGTGCTGCTGCAGCGCGACGACATCCTCAAGCCGGGTGCGCTGAAGGAAGGCATGGTGATCGGCTTGGATACGGCCAAGACCAAGCACGAGCACTGGAACGGCATCGACCACATCGTGATGGTGGTGCGCGATCCCAACACCGACAAGCTGCTGATCAGCCAGTCCACCGGCAAGCAGGGCGTGCACACCATGCCGGTGGAGGACTACCTGAAGCAGGTGCAGAACCACCCGAACTGGAAGCTGTTCGCCTCCGATCCGCTGCACAAGGCGCGTGACCTGCTGGAGACCCATACCCAGACGCAGCAGCAGGGCCAGCGCAAGGACGCGCCGGCACAGGCCACCGCGGCCGCACCGCAGCCCGCACGCAACGAGATCCATCGCCAGGGCGACCACAGCGAAGGCGTGCGCAAGGTGCAGGAGAATCTCGGCCACCTGGGCTATGTCGGTGCCGACGGCAAGCCGCTGTTCGAGGACGGCAAGTTCGGCCGCAACACCGAAGCGGCGGTGCGCCAGTTCCAGAAGGACAACGGCCTGGCCGTGGACGGCATCATCGGCCCGAAGACCCAGGGCGCGATGCAGGAAGCACGCGAACGCCCACTGCTGAACGACGAGCGCCACCCGCGCAACCCGATGTACAACCAGGCGGTGAACAGCCTGGAGCAGCTGCCGGCCGGCACCTTCAAGGATCGCCATTCGCTGGAAGCCGCTGCCGCATCGCTGACCCGCCAGTCGCACGAAGCCGGCCTGCAGCGCATTGATTCGGTGGTGCCCAGCACCAACGGCGAGCGCCTTTTCGCCGTGCAGGGCGCGATGAACGACCCGGCCGCGATGCGTGCGGCGGTGGACGTGAAGGCCGCCAGCGAACAGAGCATGGCGTTGAACAGCGGCGCGGTGCAGGGTGCACCGAACGTGATGCAGCAGGACAGCCAGCAGCACCAGGAGCAGCAGCGCCAGACCCAGCGCGCGATGGGCCACTGATCCAGGCGGGGTCGGATCCCTTTCCGCAGGAAAGGCCTCTGACCCCGTTCCTGTTTTCCTGAAGGAATGATGTCGGCCGCGCGTGCTGCAGCTCCCGTTCAGGCGGATTTTCAGGTGCGCTTCATCGCCCATGACGCTAGATGAATACGCACGCCGCAGGCTGCCCAGGCGCAATGTTCCGACAATGTTGGAAGACCAGTTTGGACAGCACGTCAGCCAGGGCGCCTCCGCCCTCCCTGCCCACCGTGGCAAGCCCCAGACAGGAGAACCGAACATGATCAGTACGTCCGCAATCAGCTTCCGTGGCCTGGCGATGGCCCTTGCCCTGCTGGCCGGCGTCGCGGTGGTCAGCGATGCCAGCGCGATGTCGAGGAAGGACAAGCGCACCGTGGTCGGTGCGGTGGTGGGCGGCGTGGCCGGCCATCTGATCTCCAACGGCGACCCGACCGCGACCGTCGGTGGCGCGGTGGCCGGTGGTGCCATCGGCAACCTGACTACCAAGGACCACCACGATCGCCGCTATGACCGTCGCTACGACAACCGTCGCTACGATCGCGGTTACAACCGGGGTTACAGCCGCGGCTACCACGACCGTGGCCATGACCGCCGCCACTACCACGACCGCGGCCGTCATCGCGGCTGGTAAGCGCGCCGCCGCTTGATGATTCCGGCAACGGGCAGATCCTGGATCTGCCCGTTTTCGTTTGTCCCGCGCAGGTTGCGCCGGCAGCGCCCATGGCGTTGAATGCGCAGCCTTGGTGACTCCTTTCCGGGCAGCGGCTGCGGCATGACTTCTTCCCCCCATCGCGTGCAGGGCCTCAACAACGACGAGGTCGCTGCCGACTGGCCGGCGATCCGCGCCGACGAAGTGGCGTGGCTGTGCACGCAGTACCCGGCACTGGCGGCGGACAGCACGCTGCACTGGCACAGCCCGCGCCCACTGTCGGCGGCGGCGATCGTGCAGGGCGCGATGGGCCGGGTGTTCATCAAGCGCCACCACCACAGTGTGCGCAACGCGGCCTGCCTGCAGGAAGAACACCGTTTCATCGCCCATCTGGCCGCGCATGGCGTGCCGGTGGTGCAGGTGCTGGCCGCCGCTGACGGCGCGACCGCCGTCAAGCACGGGCCGTGGACCTACGAGCTGCACGCGGCCGGCGCCGGCGCGGATCTGTACCGCGATGCGGTGTCGTGGTCGCTGCTGACCGACACCGCGCAGGCGCTGCAGGCCGGGCGGATGCTGGCGCGCCTGCACCAGGCCTCGGCCAGTTTCCACGCGCCCCAGCGCAGCACCCACATCCTGGTGGCGCGCGACGACCTGATCCGCGCCGACGATCCCATCGCCACGCTGCAGGCAGACCTGCCGAACCGGCCCGGCCTGGGGCGCTACCTGGCGCGCATTCCCTGGCAGGCACAGCTGCGCGCGGAGGTGCTGCCCTGGCACGAGGGCCTGCCGGCGCGCCTGCGCGACGAGCCACGGCTGTGGGCGCACAACGACTGGCACGTCTCCAACCTGCTGTGGGATGCCGACGGCGCGGTGGCCACCGTGCTGGATTTCGGCCTGGCCTCGCCCACCAGCGCACTGTTCGACCTGGCCACCGCCATCGAGCGCAACGCCGTGGCCTGGCTGGAACTGGAACGCGGCGACGACGCCGTGCGCATCGACATCGCCCTGGCCCTGCTGCAGGGCTACCGCGAGGTGCTGCCGCTGTCGGCCGGGCGCGTGCAGCTGCTGGCCGACCTGTTGCCGATGGTCCATTTCGACTTCGCACTGTCCGAAGTGGAGTACTTCGAAGGCGTCACCGGCTCCACCGCCAATGCCGACGTGGCTTGGCAGCCGTTCATGCTGGGGCACCCGGCGTGGTTCCACAGCGAGGCGGGACAAGGGCTGCTGCAGGCGCTGCGCGCGGTGGCGTGAGGGCAGGCAGGGGTCAGAGCCCTTTGCGCAGCTAAGGGCTCTGACCCCAACGCTCGCAAATCCGTACCGTTTGTAGTGAAATGGTGATCTGAAGCGGGGGTGCCTGGATTGCCAGGCTGAGAGAGTCCCTTGGAACCTGATCCGGTTTGCACCGGCGTAGGGAGCTTTGAGCAGCAGTCGCACCCCCGTTCCGGGCAGGTGCGTCCGTGCGCCGTCGCTTCGTCTCCCTTGCTGTCAGAAGACGAACCGAATGAACCGCTGCCTGCGCCCCACCCTGCTCGCCCTTGCCCTCTGCGCCGCCCTGCCGCTGCATGCCAGCGCTGCCGAGGCATCCCCCGACGTGGACGCCTCTGGCGCCGAACAATCGCCGACCGAGCTGGCCGCCGTGCGCGTGCAGGCCGGCAAACCCGCAGCCGATACCTCGCGCGCCAATGCCTTCGGCGGCGGCAGCTGGAAGGACACGCCGGCCTCGGTGAACGTGCTTGACCGCGATTACCTCGACCGTCGCCAGGTGCGTTCGCTGTCCGAGCTGGCCAGCAACGATGCCTCGCTGGGCGATGCCTACGCGCCGATCGGCTACTACCAGAACATCGCCATCCGCGGCTTCGCCCTGGACGCGGCCACCGGCTACCGCTTCAACGGCCTGGCCATCGCCGGCGAACAGCGCCTGGCCCTGGAAAACGTGCAGGAAGTGCAGATCCTCAAGGGTGAAGCCGGCCTCGCTGCCGGCGTGATGGCGCCGGGCGGCATCATCAACTACGTGGGCAAGCGCCCGGCCGAAGTGCGCACCGTCACCCTGGGCACCGATTCGGAAGGCTCGCGCTATGTCGCGGCCGATGTAGGCCACTGGATCACGCCGCGATTCGGCGTGCGCCTCAATGCGGCGTGGGACGCCAGCAATTCCTACGTCGAGCACGCCGACGGCAACCGCAATTTCTACTCGCTGGCCGCTGACTGGTTCATTGGCGAACGCGGCAAGCTGGAAGTGGATGCCAACTACCAGACCAGCACGCAGCGCTCGGCGTCCGGCTACCAGCTGCTGGGCGCCAGCGAGCTGCCGCGCGGCGTCGACCGCAAGCACCTGCTTGGCTACCAGCCGTGGCAGCGCCCGGTGGATATCGCAAGCACCAACGTCACCGCCCTGCACACCTACGATTTCAATGAGCGCTGGCAGTCGCGCGTGTCGGTGGGCTACAGCCGCTCGGTCATCGATGACAACGTGGCCTTCGCCTACGGCTGCTACTACACAGCGCAGTGCGCCGATGGCAGCACGCCGGGCAACTACTTCGCGCCCAATGGCGACTACGACATCTACGACTACCGCAGCCCGGATGACACCCGCCGCAACCAGCAGGCGCGTGCCGAACTGCGTGGCCGCTTCGATACCGGCAGCGTCGGCCACGAGCTGACCGTCGGCGCCGACTATTTCCGCCGCACCGTCGACCGCCGCCCCAGCGTCAACGAATACGTGGGCAGCGCCAACATCCACGATGCACAGGTACCGGTGTACGAGCCCTCGCCGCTGCAGCCGGGCCCGTCCGCGCGTCGCCTGGACAGCCGCCAGACCGCCGTCTTCGCGCTGGACCGCATCCGCTTCGGCGATGACTGGCAGTGGCTGGCCGGCGGCCGTTTCGTGCGTCTGGACGAACGTGCCTATGACAAGCGCGGCGCCCTGCAGCGGCAGAGCCGCCTGTCGCGCTTCCTGCCGCAGACCGCACTGGTGTGGAAGGCCAATGACCAGCTCAACGTCTACGGCAGCTACGTGCGCGGCATCTCGCTGGGCCAGGAGGCGCCGTTCTGGACCTCCAATGCCGATGAGTTCCTGCCGTCGGTGCAGTCGCGCCAGCTGGAAGTGGGAGTGAAGTACGTGCCGGTGCAGACGCTGACCCTGGGCGCGGCGCTGTTCCGCATTTCCCAGCCGTACCAGTTCGCCCAGCCGGACGACAGCGATGCAGGCTACACGTTCGTGCAGCAGGGCACGCAGACCCACAGCGGCCTGGAACTGACCGCCAACGGCCAGCTGACCGATGCGCTGCAGATCGTCGCCAGCGCCAGCGTGCTGCAGGCCCGTGCACGCGATGCCGGTACGCCGGCCTATGAGGGCCACCAGCTGGTGAACGTGCCCAAGGTGCGTGCCAGCGTGCACCTGGCCTATGCGCTGCCCTTCGTACAGGGCCTGGATCTGACCGGTGGCTGGCGTTATGCCTCTTCCAACGTGGCCCGCGCCGATGGCAGCGTGCGTGCGCCGGACTACTCGGTGTTCGATGCGGGCCTGCGCTTCCAGCATCGCATGCACGAGCGTGCGGTGACCTGGAACCTGTCGGTGGACAACGTGTTCAACCGCTTCTACTGGCGCGATACCGGCAGCAGCGGCGGCGATTACTACCTGTTCCCCGGTGCACCGCGACAGGCGCGCCTGTCGGTGACGTTCGCGCTGTGAGCGGCGTCCTGCTCGAGTGGACCGCCGCGCTGTGCAGCGTGCTCGGCGTCTGGCTGATGGCCCGGCGCCGGCTGGCTGCCTGGCCGGTGGGCCTGCTGTCGGTGGCGCTGTACGGCATGGTGTTCGCCGAGGCCAAGCTGTATTCGGACACGCTGCTGCAGGTCGCCTTCGGTGGGTTCCTGGTTTATGGCTGGATCAACTGGCGCCAGCATGTCGCTGACGAAGGCAGCATCCGCATCGTGCCGCTGGCGCGCGGCAAGGCGCTGCGCGACCTGGCCATCGGCCTGTGCGGTGGCATCGCCCTGGGCACGGCCATGCACAGCTTCACCGATGCGGCACTGCCGTGGCTGGATGCGATGCTGACCGCGCTGAGCCTGGTCGGGCAGTGGTGGCAGGCGCGCCGTCACGTGGCGTGCTGGTGGGTGTGGATCGCGGTGGACGTGGTCTACGTGGGCACGTACCTGTTCAAGTCACTGCACGTGACCGCGGCGCTGTACGTGTTCTTCCTGGGCCTGGCGGTGTTCGGCCTGCGTGCGTGGAGCGCTGCCACCCGCGAGCAGCGGTAGCCGCCAACCTTGGTTGGCGCTCCCGCAGCGATGGAGCGCTCATCCACGCATGACGCGTGGTTATTCGCCCAGGTCGGCCAGCACCCTGCGCGAGGGCGCGAAGAAGGTGACGCCGGTGGTGGCGGTCGAGAAATCCAGGATGCGGTCGTGCAGCGGCGCGGGGTTGCCGATGAACATGCGCTCGAGCATCTGCTCGATCACCCACAGGCGGCGCGTGTAGCCGATGAAGTAAGTGCCGTATTCGCCGCGGCCCGGGTTGGCGAAGGGCATGTTGTCACGCAGGATCTCATGCTCGCCGTCGGCATCCTCGATGGTGCACAGCGTCTTGTGCGACTTCTGCGCGTCAGCCGGGGCATCGTCCAGCTCGATGTTGTCGTGCTTGGTGCGGCCGATGATCGCTTCCTGCGCCTCGGTCTTCTGCGTGCGCCAGGCGTCCAGGTTGTGCAGGTACTTCTGCACCACCACGTAGCTGCCACCGGCGTGCTCGGGGTCTTCATCGCCGACGATCGTGGCTTCCGGCAGCGACAGCCCTTCCGGATTGGCGGTGCCATCGACGAAGTCCAGCAGGTCACGGCCATCGAAGTAGCGGAAGCCGGCTACCTCATCCACTGTCTCCACGGCATTGCCGAAGGCCATCAGCAGGTTGCGCTCGAAGGCGACGATCAGGTCCATGGTGCGCGCGCGCACGTGGTACAGCAGGTCACCCGGGGTGGACACGGCCGTGTGGGTCGCACCCTTGATCTCGCGGAACGGCTTCAGCTCGCGCGGCGGCGTGCTGCCCACCACCGCCTCCCACACGCGGTGGCCGATGGCCACGTTGCAGGTGAAGGTGCGCTCGATATCGCGGATGGCGGTGTTCTTGATCAGGTCATCGGTGCTGCCCAGCACCTCGCGCACTTTGGCGATGGAATCGGCATCGTCCTTCACCTTCAGCACCAGGAACGCGGCCGAGTGGGTCAACGGCGCGGTGATCTGCTGCGGCTCGTTGTCGAGCGTGTGGTTGAGGGCGGTGATCGGTGCGGGCTGGGAATTCACGGTACATCCTGCTGGCGTGGGGCGGGCGCGTCGCGCGGGGCGAAGTGCCGGCGATTCTAGCCGAACCCAGCTCCGGTAGAGCCACGCCATGCGTGGCTGAGAAGAGCATCCACGCGTGGCGTGGCTCTACCCAAGCGCGTCGCCGGTGGCGACCTGCAGGCGATTCCAGCAGAAGCGATGTCAGGTTTTTTCTGCTGGCCCCGTCTTCAGACCTAACACACCCCGTCTGGAGACCCGATGCACGCCACGGATATCGCCACCGCCATCGCCCCAGCAAGCCAGCCATGGTCCTCCCGACGCCTGCTGCACTGGCTGATGCTCAGTGCAGGCATGCTACGGCGCGCACCGCTGCGCCTGTTCGTGCTGGCGCTGCTGCCGATGCTGGTGGAACTCGTGCTGCAGCTGGGCGTGCCGGCCGCCGGCGTGGTGCTGTCCAAGCTGGTGGTGCCACTGGTGTCGATGTGGGCCCTGCTGATGCTGGATCAGTTCGTCCGCGGTGGGCGCTTCGCGCCGCTGCAGGCAGGCCGCCGACTGCGTGCACGTCCCGCGACGGTCGCGGTACTGGCGCTGCTCTCGGCAGTGGTCTTCGCCGGCCAGGTGGCGATGGCCGGCGTACTGGCCGGGCCCGCGGCTGCGGGTGCCTTCGCCCTGGGTGACAGCGCGGTGTTGGCCACCACGGTCACCCGCCTGCAGATCGCCCTGGTGCTGGCCAGCGGTCTGCCGCTGGGCACGCTGCTGCTGACAACCCTGCCGCGTGCGCTGCTGGATGGCATGCCTGTACGGGCTGCCCTGCGCGACAACCTGCGGCTGCTGCGCGAAGGCTGGCGTCCGCTCGGTGCCTACCTGCTGCTCAATGCGGTGCTGCTGCTGGCGCTGCCGTACCAGCCGTGGCTGCTGCTGCCCCTGCTGCTTCTCGGCTACGTATCCTATTGGATCTACCGCGACGCTTTCGCGGACGGCATCGGCTGAGGAGCGCGGGTGGGCAGTATGCAGTCCATCGACATCGCAGAGGTGCTGCAGGCGCACTGGCCCCTGCTCGCACGCATGGCCGGCGGCTATGCGCGCGAACCGGCGCGTCGCGACGATCTGCTGCAGGAGATCAGCATCGCCCTGTGGCAGGCGCTGCCACGCTGGCGCGGCGAAGAAGGCACGCTGCGCGCCTTCATCGCGCGGGTGGCACACAACCGTGCGATGGATGCACTGGCCAGTGAGCAGCGCCATCGCGGCAGCGCGCTGGACGACCACCTGCCCGATCCCGATGCGGACCCTCAGCAGCAGGCCGCGCGCGCCCAGCAGCAGGACACCCTGCTGCGGGCGGTACAACAGCTGCCATTGGGCCTGCGCCAGGTAGTGCTTCTTGCCCTGGAGGGCTTTTCGCAGCGCGAGATCGGCCAGGCACTGGCCCTTGAAGAGAATACCGTTGCCCAGCGCCTGAGCCGCGCACGCCGGCAACTACGTGAGCGGATGGGAGGCACCCGATGACACCGGCAACCGACAACCCGGAGTGGAGCGATCTGCAGGACCTGTGGCAGCAGCAGCCCGGCCTGCCTGCGGTGAATGTAGCCGCACTGCAGCGCGAGGCGGAGCGTCGCAGTCGCTGGATCCGCCTGCGCTCGGCCGTTGAACTGATGATCACCGTGGTGGCCGTGGCCAACTGCGTCCGCGCCCTGCTCGATCCGCGCAAGCTGATCGCGCATGGGCTGCTGTGGGGCCTGATCGCTCTCGTGCTGGCCGTGGCCGGCTGGATCTTCGTGCAACGGCGGCGACAGTGGCGTAGCCGCGGCCTGGCTCCGGCCGCACTGCTGGCGTTCGAGCGCCAGCGCGCGCGCATCTCGATGCAGATCTGGCGGGTCAACATCTGGCTGTCCCTGGCCGTCTGGGGCGGGCTGGTGTGGATGGCGCTTACCGCAATGCAGGCGGGACCCGACGCGCCCGGGGCGCTGCCGGCCCGGACCTGGGCACTGAACCTGTGGTTGAACGCTGCGGTCGTCGTGGTGGCAGCGCTGGCTGGCGCATGGGCTGGCCGCCGCCGGCAGCGGCGACTGGACCGGCTGGCCGAGCTGGAAGCACAGCTGCAGTAGAGCCACGCAAGGCGTCGCACTTCGTCCAGAGCAGCCAACACTGGCACACTGCAGGAACCGGCAGCATGGCCTTGCCCATGCAACGCCCTTCATGGAGGAAGACCCGATGGCATCCATCCACGCACTCCGCCTGGCACCGGCACTGCTTGCGCTGCTGGCTGTGGCCGGCAGCGCTCATGCGGCCGGGGCCGGTTCGTTCTTCGAGGCACTGCAGCGCTATCAGGACGACAACTTCAAAGGCTGTGCCGATACTCTCGGCGCGATGTATCGCAGCAACGAGCGCTTCCCGGACGGCGGCGAGTTGTTGCTGGTCGAATGCACCGCTGCCGCCGGTGACCACGCCGCAGCGATGGCCTACGTCCTCGCGCTGCTGGCCCAGGACCGCCTTCCGCTGGAGGACCTGCTGCACAAGGATCGTCCAGGCCTGAATGCCCTGCGCGCCGAACCGGCGTGGCCACAGATGTTGGCCCGTGCGGAAGCAATGCAGCAACAGCGTGCCGGGCTGATCGACGCTGCGCTGCGCCAGGAACTCCTCGACCGTGAGTCCCGTGACCAGGCCGCGCAGCATGCGGCCATCGCGGCCGGCGGCAGCGAGGCCTTCAAGAGCACCCTTCCCGTGGCCAGCGCCAATGCGGAGTGGCTGAAGGCCGTGATCGCTGAAAAGGGCTGGCCGACGCGTTCGAAGGTGGGTCGCGATGGCGCCAAGGCGGCCTGGCTGCTGGTGCAACATGCTGACCAGGACCCTGATTTCCAGGCCAAGGTGCTGCCATTGATCGAGCGCGCCGCCAAGGCAGATGAGGCTGACCGTGCGGACGTAGCCCTGCTCACCGACCGCGTGCTGGTGGCGCAGGGCAAGCCGCTGCGCTACGGCAGCCAGTTCGTAAAGGGCGACGACGGCGTGATGCGGCTTCGCCCTGTCGAAGACATGCCCGGGCTGGACGCGCGACGCAGGGCGATGGGCCTGCCATCACTTGCCGAGTACAAGGCCATCCTCGCCGAGAGTTATGGCACGGCGGTGGATTGATCTTTCGCAGGGTTCACCGTAGCGCGACGCGCGGCGTGGCTCTACTCAGAAAAAAGAAGCCCGGCGCGAGGCCGGGCTTCGGGTGGCGTGCGGGAGAGAGAGAGAGAGCACACGCCGGTAACGCTTTTCTACTGCAGTACTGCTTATTACCAGGTGAAGCGCGGGCCTACGAACCACTCGCGGTCGCCGGCCTTGGCCAGCTTCACTTCGCCGCTCAGGCCCCAGTTCGGGGTGAACTTGGCGGTGGCGCCGACGCGGCCGTAGAACTCGCCGTCCGGGTTGATGCCGTGCTTCTTGCTGTAGTCCTCGTAGCCGGCCAGCGCGTAGCCTTCCAGGTACGGGTTGAACGCGGTGCGCAGGCCCACTTCGGTGGAGTAGCCGTTGAAGTCCAGGCCATGCTCCAGGTCGAACTTCTGGTACGCAACACGAGCCACCAGGTCGGTGTTCGGTGCGATGCCGTAGTTGTAGCCGGCGCCGATGCGCCACTGGTCAACGTCGTTCTTGAAGGTGTCGGTTTCCTGCTTGCTGTAATCAGCGAAGACCGAGAAGTTCGGGTGCACGGCAACCGAGCCCTTGACGCCCCAGCCATCGGCGTCGCCGCCCTTGGCATCGGTGTTCACGTAACCGCCTTCAACGTAGTTGTACGACAGGCCATCGGCAGCCGATGCAGCGAACGGCAGTGCAGCCAGCAGACCCAGGGCGAGCAGCGAATTCTTGTTCATCGGGACACACCTTTAATTATTTTTGATTTCGCCGGCCGCCCCCCGGGAGAGAGGGAGAGAAGAGGCGGTCGACAGGTGTGAATTATCCGTTTGCTGATGAAATCGACCCTGAATATTGAACTGACCAGTACATGAATGAAGTTGCTGTTCAGGGAACTCTGGTGACTGCCTGGCAGCCACGTCCCCATAGTTCCTGCTGATTGCACAAACTATGGGAGCAATCACCTGCACAAACTATGGGGACAAATGCGAGCCTGGATCAGAGTCGCTGCTCACCAGTCCCCAGCTTGCCTGACTTGGCGGGCTGACTGACGAGGCATGACGGTAACGCGCCGTGCACACGCCATCGCTGATCGACTGGCCGAGTCACCAGAGCTACCCGAGAAGTGACGCCCTCATACGGGTCAAGCTCGATCCATGACGTCTAATTGAGGATGCCAGCAATGCAGCTACGCTCCCCGCACATTGCATCCATAGAGCCCGCAGAAGCCCACCGGTTGCACCGCAAACAAATCATTCGAGGCGCACATTCCCGCCCGCTCAAGAGCTAGGCTTGAGCTGATGATGTTGCGGAGACGGCTGAAATCGAGGCCTTTTCCACTTGAGCGCCACCACTTGATCAGGATGCCGCGATGGGCCTCTTCGAGTCTTGGACTACTTTTCAGCAAATGAGTCTCTTTGCGGACATCGTTATCATCTATTGCGTCACCTTGACAGCTCTTGCTGTTTGGGTTGCCCACCGTCAGAACTGCAGATACGAGGCAGAGCGCCTCCGTAGGCTGCGACGAAAACGCAGAAGAAAGGTGCACCCTTGAATCTTCAGGCGCAGGGTTCGCTTCACCGACCGACTGAGCAAACGCTTGCCCATGTCGCGCAGTTCCAGCACCACGTTTTCGAAGACGACGAACCGTATGCCCGGCGCCTGCAGCTGCTGGCCGTCAAGCAATGCAGTTCAGGGTGGGACTGCTATGCGTCCATCTGGACCGTGGACGCCAATCGCAAGGCTGCGGAGGCGGGCATTCGATTGATCATGGGGACCGTGACGTTCGAGGACTGAGGACGCGCCTGGGCCAGGCAGGCCGAGGCAGGCACTGCAGGCACCGGTGACTACCGACGCCTGCAGCCGCATCCATCAACGCGCGTCAAAGCGTTCAGCGCTGGCCGGCGTTGCCCGCGCTGCCAGCACCAGTGCGGCAGCGGTCACGCAGGCCATCGCCACCCACGCGACGCTGAGGTCGCCCACGGTGTCGCGGATCGAACCGGCCACGAACGGCAGGATGCCGCCGACCAGATAACCCACGCCCTGCACGAAGGACACCAGGATGCCCGCCTTGGCCGGCTGGCTGCAGTGGTCCATCACCAGGATCAGGGTCATCGGGAACAGACCGCCGATCGACAGGCCGAGCAGACACATCATCAGCCACGGGGCATACATCGGTGCCACGCCGATCAGCACGTAGGTCAGTGCGGTGGCTGCCAGGAACAGCGCCAGCAGCACGCGGCGGTCACGGAAGCGCGGGGCCAGCCAGGAGACGAGGAAGCCACCGGCCACTTCGGACAGGCTCAGTGCCGCCAGCATGAAGCCGGCCTCGTTGGCGCGCACGCCGGCTTCCATCATGTACGGCGCGATCCAAGCCAGGCACAGCGTGTAGCAGCTGCTGGACACGCAGAACAGTGCGACCAGCAACCAGGTGCGGCCATGCTGCCAGGGCCGGAATGCGGAGGGCGTGGCTGCCTTGGCGGAGGTGCCGGTGGAAGGCGCATCGGCATGGCCGCTGTTGGGCAGCCACAGCGCGATGCCGGCGATGGCCAGCACCGCCCAGAACGCCATCGTGCCCTGCCAGTCCAGCCAGTGCAGCAGGGCCGACGCGCTGGCGGCGGCCAGTGCCGCGCCGCCCATGATCATGCTCACGTACAGGCCCATCAGCAGGTCGACGCGGTGCGGGAAGCGGGTCTTGATGTAGCCGGGAATGAGCGACTGCACGATGCCGATGCCCAGGCCGGCGGCCACGCTGGAGCCCATCAGCCACAGCGGCTCGTGCGAGGCCAGCTTGGCCAGCGCCGACGCCGCGGTGAGCGCGAGGCCGATGGCCACGCCGCGCCGATAGCCCATGCGATAGACCAGGCCGCCGGCCATGGCGATCAGGCCCATGGCCATCATCGGCAGGCTGGTGAGCCAGCCGATCTGTTCGAAGCTCATGCCATTGCTGGCACGGATGGAATCGGTGAGCAGGCTGACCACGGCCAGCACCGGGCGCAGGTTGAGGCCGACCAGCAGAAGGGCCAGCACCGGGATCAACCCGGGACGCGAAGTTGCAGGTGAATTCATGTATTACGGCCGCAGGCATGCGGCCGGCTTTCCTTGTTCGATCTTTACGGGGGCCCGGCTGGCGGCGCCTGGCCGGGCAAGGTTTCGCTGCGATTGGCCGCAGATGCGTCCTCTTTCGAGGAAGGAACGCGCGCGGGCGCACGATCGGCATCTGGCGGGTGGCCATCGGCGCGCATGATAGCAAACGTGGCGTGCAGGCCTTTCCGCCAAGGGCGTGGGCAGGCGCGTATGTTCATCGGCCACCGCCCGGCGTGCTTCGCCGGCGCGCTGGGCGGTGAGTACGGCGGCGGCAATCTCGCCACGGTGCCGCTGGCCGAACTGATCGGCGCGTCGGGCAGCATGGCGCAACAGATCGATGGGCTGCCCGAAGGCGCCGAGGTGAAGCTGAGCCTGGTCGAATGACGACCACCACAACCACATGGGCACTTCTCCCTTTCGGACGTTGGTGCAGAACCTGGATCGTGCCAGCCACGTCTACGTATTCCGGCTCATGTCACTCGAGGTCGCCGACGGGGAGCCTTGGTACAGCACCTTGAGCGGCCGCATCACTGTGATCCGCACGCTCAAGGGTGGCACGCCGAAGGCATCCGGCGTCACCTATTCGATCGGGTGCTGCAATCCAAAACTGAGCGTAGGCGACTATTACCTGGCCGCTCTATCGAACGATGCAGCGATCCTGGAAATGGTCCCCGGTGACCCGTCGGCCATCATCGTCAGCGATGACTTCAATACGAAAGACGGTGCTGGAAAAAAAACGGGCGCCATCGAGCCCGTGCAGGAGCACCTGGCAGGACAGCCACTGCCCGCGGATTTTCCCGGCGGTTACCGGCTTTGCGCTTGCGCTCTACTTCGTCCTTCGCGCTCTGCGGCGCAGAGGCATCCGCACGGCCGCTGCTGTCGTGCTCCCTGCCTTGTTATTCGCCATGCTGGCAGCGCCGGTGCATCCTGCACGGACCGGCACTGTTCATGCAGCTATGGGCCTGGATTGCGTGCTTGCGATACGTTCGAAGCGCTGCCCCGACGCGCCCGGCATCGTCTTTGCACGACGCATCGTGAGTTGATGCCGCAACACCCTGCGCAGTGGATCAGGCTACCAGCGGCCTCCGCTCGCCACAAATGCGCGATCGCTTTTCTGCGCGCACGGCGCGATGCGCCCGCGCGTTTAACTGACACCGCACAACGAACACTGCGCTCATTCAGGGGTGGCAGCAGCTAGCACATGCCCGGCTCAGACAGCTGAATTCGCGGGAAATCGAACATGACTGCGCACTCTTCACAGTGTCTGCACGTCCGCGAACTGCAGCTGAAAAGGCATTCATGGAACTAACAAAAAGCCCGCTATATTCCAGACTCCCCAGACGAAGGAGGGAATGCAATGACCCTTTCCACGCAGCACCTGAAGATCGCTCGTCCCCTCGGCGTGGCAATTCTTGCCCTCAGCCTCGGCGCGTGCGCCAGCTACAAAGAAGACTTCGCGAAGGTCAACACGCGTCTCGACGCTCTTGACGTGAAGGTCCAGGGCGCGGCGCAGAGCGCCGAGTCCGCCAACCAGTCCGCACAGCAGGCCAACCAGCGTCTCGACCAGATCGAAGGTCGCGTCCAGCAGCTCGAATCGGCCCCCCGTCGTACTCCGCGCGGCTAAGCTGAACCGGGAACCAGTGGTCTCCCCCGGCCACTGGTTCCCTTGAGTCACCGTATTCATTCGAGGAACCGTGCCATTCGTACGCACTCATCCCCCGCAATCCGCACCGCCTGCGTCGCGCTGACCGTTGCGCTGGCACTGGCCGGTACCGGCGTGGCCAGCGCCAAGGGCGCCAAGGATGCCGCTACGCAACCCACCGCTGCCGTCGATGAACTGCCGGAAGGACAGGAAGTGTCCGAGACGGTGATCGAACTCGCAGGCTGGGTGGTCGCAAGCAAGGACAGCGAAGGCTATCCGTTCGCGATCATGGACAAGGCCGCCGCACAGGTGCTGATCTTCGGCAGTGACGGCAAGCTGCGTGGCGCGGCACCGGCGCTGTTTGGTTCGGCCAAGGGCGATCATTCCGCACCGAACGTTGCCAAGGTCGCGCTGAGCGCGATTCCCGGCCACGACCGCACGACCCCCGCCGGCCGCTTCATTGGTGGCTACGGCCCGTCCGACGACGCCGGCCGCGTGTTGTGGGTGGACTACGATTCGGCAGTCTCGATGCACCCGCTGCCGCCAGGTACGCCGAAGGAAAAGCGCGCCGAACGACTGGCAACGCCGACCCCGGATGACAACCGCGTCACCCACGGCTGCATCAACGTCAGCGCCAATTTCTACGAGCAGGTCGTCCAGTCCACGTTCCAGAAGGGCGGCGTGTTCTACGTGCTGCCGGACAAGGATTCGCTGGAGAAGACCTTCCCCGCGTTCGCGCAGAGCCGTGCCGAACACAGCGACGAGAAGGGTTCGCGCTCAGCAAGCAAGTAAGGCCCGCCCGATCCGCGTTGCAGCGTTGCCATGGCGAACCGCAGTCCGCCATGGCACGCACGTCCAGGCTTGGCTGATTCAGACCTGACTGAAGCCGCCGTCGATCACCAGCTCATCGCAGGTCATGAAGCTGGCCGCCGACGACGCAAGGAACACCACGCCCCCCGCGATTTCTTCCGGCTTGCCGAGGCGGCCGATCGGGTGCGCCTTGTTCTGTGCCTGGATGGCCGCTTCGCGCGATTCCACGCCCCCCAGTTCCACATAGCGGTCCATGATCGCGCCCAGCATCGGCGTATCGATGCCACCGGGGTGCACCGAGTTCACCCGGATGTTGTAACCCAGCGCAGCGAATTCGGCGCCCATGCACTTGCTCAGCATGCGGATGGCCGCCTTGCTGGTGCAGTACGCCGCGTTGAAGGCCGCACCGCGCAGGCCACCCACGCTGGAAATGTTGATGACCGATGCGCCGGTGGCGTGTGCTTTGCCGCCCAGCTTCAGCAGCTCCAGCAGCACCTGGGTGCCGATGATGGCCGAATCGACGTTGATGGCGTTGACCTTGTGGAACAGGCTGAGGGTGGTGTCCTCGAAGCGTTCGACGATGGAATAGCCGGCATTGTTGACCAGCACGTCCAGGCGCCCGTAGCGCTCGTGCAGCAGCGCTTCGACCGCGCGCCAATCCGCTTCGCTGGTGACGTCGTGCTTGAGGTAGGCCGCCGCGCCTTCGATCTCCGCGCTGTCTCGCAGGTCGGTGGCGATGACCGTTGCGCCGGCCGCGTGCAGGGCCTTGACGATTTCGCGGCCGATGCCGCCTGCCGCACCAGTGACCACGGCGATGGTTTCGGGAAGGGTGATGCTCATCTGCGCTGTGTTCCTTGCAATGAAAACGTCCGCCCACGAGCAGGCGGATTCGCCTTCACTTATAGCGCTTCAACTGCGTAACCTCGATGAATCCTGCGCGGTCTCAGCGCTGCTGCGAACCCGCGCGCCGCCGATACTGCGCCACCCAGTCCAGCGACGGCGCAATGCCACCGAACGGGAACAGGTGCGGGCTTACCTGACCGTGTGCCTCGGTCAGTCCACCCACCAGGCGATCCACGAACACATCGGGCCCGGCGGTGCCCAGCAGCCGGCCGATCGAGATCCCGTAGCGCGCCAGCATCGAGACGCTGGCACCCACGCCGCACATCGCCGCATAGCGCAGCAGCCGGGTGACGCTGGCCGGCCCGGGCACGCCCACCAGCACCGGGTGGTCGATGCCGCGCGCACGCAGCGCATCCAGCCAGGCCAGCACGATGTCGGCATCGAAGGCGAACTGAGTGATGATCTTCGGCGCCATGCCGCGCGCTTCGATGGTCTGGCATTTGCGTTCCAGTGCCTGCCAGCGCCCGGCAGCGTCCATCACCGGATGGCCTTCGGGGTGCCCGCCCACGGCAACCACCTTGATGCCCGCATCTTCCAGCAGGCCCGTCTCGATGATCGCCGTACTGTCTGCAAACGGACCGGCGGGCGTGGCCAGGTCACCGGCGATCAGCAGGCACTGCTCGACACCGGCCTCGCCCACCGCACGGGCGATGAAGTGCTCCAGCGCCGCCTGCGAACCGATCCGCCGCGCGGACAGGTGCGGCATCGGCTGCAGCCCCAGTTCGCGCACGGTTCGCGCCGCGGCCAGCCGAG
Source organism: Stenotrophomonas testudinis (assembly GCF_024499815.1). Lineage (NCBI taxonomy): Bacteria > Pseudomonadati > Pseudomonadota > Gammaproteobacteria > Lysobacterales > Lysobacteraceae > Stenotrophomonas > Stenotrophomonas testudinis. The sequence continues at coordinate 192,706 of NZ_JAMOKY010000004.1, forward strand.
CCTCGTCGTCTTCGCTGGCGAGATAGGGAATCGAGATCGTGGTCCCCGGAGCGATGCGGCCTGCCTCGGCGCGCAGCGCGGGCATGGCCTTCGCACTGACTTCCAGCGAACAGGCATCGATGAAGCCGCGTGCGCCCTGCACGGTTGCTGCAGGCATCACTTGGCCCCGCGCAGGGTGCCGGCGATCGAGCTGCCCCGCGCCAGTTCAACGAAGGCCTGCAGGTAATCGATGGCGGTGTCGGCCTCGCGCGCGCCCAGGTAGATCTGCTTGGGAATCCCCTTGGCGCCCAGCCGCACCGGCACCACGTCCATGCGGGCCGCGTACTCCTCCACCAGCCAGCGCGGCATCGCGGCCACGCCACGGCCGCTGGCCACCATCTGCATCATGATGTCGGTGGTTTCGATGGCCTTGTGGCGGCGCGGGGTCACCCCGGCCGGCAGCAGGAACTGGTTGTAGATGTCCAGGCGCTCGAACGGCACCGGGTAGCTGATCAGCACTTCCTGGGTCAGCTGGCGCGGCTTCACGTACTCCACCTTGGCCAGCGGGTGGTTCCTGGCCACCACCAGCACCTGCTCGTAGTCGAATACGGGCACGAACGTCAGGCCCGGCTTCAGCAGCGGGTCCGGCGTCACCAGCAGATCGATCTCGTAACCGAACAGGGCACCGATGCCGCCGAACTGGAATTTCTGCTTCACGTCCACGTCCACGTCCGGCCACGAGGCCAGGTAGGGCGAGACGATCTTCAGCAGCCACTGGTAGCAGGGGTGGCACTCCATGCCGATGCGCAGCGAGCCGCGCTCGCCCTGGGCGAACTGGCCCAGCCGCTCTTCGGCCAGGTCCAGCTGCGGCAGCACCCGGTTGGCCACCGCCAGCAGGTACTGGCCGGCCTGGGTCAGGCGCAGGCTGCGGCCCTCGCGCAGCCAGACGTCAGTGCCCAGCTGCTGTTCCAGCTTCTTCATGCTGTGGCTCAGCGCCGACTGGGTCAGGTTGAGCACGCCGGCGGCAGCGGTCAGCGAACCCTGCAGTTCGACCTGCTGCACGATGCTCAGGTGGATTCGTTCCAGCATGTCGATGAATCCCACTCATGGATGTGTGAAGTAAAACCATTTTACGTCATGGGAAGGCCTGACTAGGATCGGGTCATGCTTTCTCCCCACCGCCCCCTCCGTATCGTCGCCGTCTCCGGCGGCCTGCAGCGCCCCTCGCGGGCGGCCACCCTGTGCGAGCACCTGCTGGACCTGATCGGCGAGCACCTGCCGAGCGAACCGCACCTGGTCGAACTCGGCGAGCTGGCCCCGCAGCTGGCCGGTGCCCTATGGCGCTCGCAGCTGCCTGCGGCCGCCGAACAGGCGCTGACCACGGTCGAGCAGGCCGACGTGCTGGTGGTCGCCACCCCGGTCTACCGCGGTTCGTACACCGGCCTGTTCAAGCACTTCTTCGATTTCATCCACCAGGACGCGCTGGTCGACACCCCCACCCTGCTGGCCGCCACCGGCGGCAGCGAGCGCCACGCGCTGATGATCGACCACCAGCTGCGGCCGCTCTTCAGCTTCTTCCAGGCACGCACCCTGCCGCTGGGCGTGTACGCCACCGACAAGGATTTCGCCGACGGCCGCGTGCACGACGAGGCCCTGCTGCAGCGCGCACGCCTGGCCGTGCAGCGGGCCCTGCCCCTGCTGGCGCTGTCCCATCGCCCCGCGCCCATGCCCGCCGAAACGGCCGACGCCCTCTAAGTAACCGGAACACCGCCATGACTGCCGACAACTTCACCTTCCAGATCACGCGCATCCCGTTCAACGAGGATTACCAGCCGGCCGACGGCACGCGCATCACCACCAACTTCGCCAACCTGGCGCGCGGCGCCTCGCGCCAGGAAAACCTGCGCAACACGATCGGCATGATCAACAACCGCTTCAACGATCTGGCGCACTGGGACAACCCCAGCGCCGATCGCTACGCGGTCGAGCTGGACATCATCTCGGTGGAGATGCACATCGATGGCGATGACGGCAGCGATCCCTTCCCGCTGATAGAAGTACTTCGCCCGACCATCGTCGACACGCACACCGGGGCGCGTACCGAAGGCATCGTCGGCAACAATTTCTCCTCCTACGTGCGCGACTACGATTTCAGCGTCGTGCTGCCGGCCAGCAACGAAGGCAAGGCGACGTTCGGCATCCCCGAGGGCTTCGGCGATCTGCACGGCAAGCTGTTCAAGCACTTCCTGGAGTCGGATGCCTACCGCGCCAACTTCAGCAAGGCACCGGTCATCTGCATCAGCGTGTCCAGCAGCAAGACCTACCACCGCACCGAGAACCATCATCCCATCCTCGGCGTGGAGTACCGCCAGGGCGAGTTCTCGCCCACCGACCAGTACTTCGACAAGATGGGCCTGCAGGTGCGCTACTTCATGCCGCCGGGCAGCGTCGCGCCGCTGGCGTTCTACTTCCAGGGCGACCTGCTGGGCGATTACTCGAACCTGGAACTTATCGCCACCATCAGCACCATGGAAGCGTTCCAGAAGATCTACCGCCCGGAGATCTACAACGCCAATTCGGTGGCCGGCAAGGTCTACCAGCCCAGCCTGAAGCACCAGGACTACTCGTCCACCCGCATCGTCTACGACCGCGAAGAACGCAGCCAGCTGGCGGTCAAGCAGGGCAGGTTCACCGAAGAGCACTTCATCAAGCCCTATGGCGCCGTGCTCGAGCAGTGGGCTGCCCGCTGATTCACCGCTTCTCCCTCCCCCAGGACAACGCCCCCGAACACGATGAAGAAACTACTGCCCACCTCCACCGCCGGCAGCCTGCCCAAGCCCACCTGGCTGGCCGAGCCCGAAAAGCTCTGGTCGCCCTGGAAACTGCAGGATGAGGCACTGACCGAAGGCAAGCAGGACGCGCTGCGCCTGTCCCTGCAGGAACAGCAGCACGCCGGCATCGACATCGTCAGCGACGGCGAACAGACGCGGCAGCACTTCGTCACCACCTTCATCGAACACCTCGACGGCGTCGACTTCGACATGCGCGAAACCGTGCGCATCCGCAACCGCTACGACGCCAGCGTGCCGACCGTGGTCGGCGCAGTCAGTCGCCCGAAGTCGGTGTTCGTCGAGGATGCGAAATTCCTGCGCCGGCAGACCGCGCAGCCGATCAAGTGGGCCCTGCCCGGCCCGATGACCATGATCGACACGCTGTATGACGCGCACTACAAGAGCCGCGAGAAGCTGGCCTGGGAATTCGCGAAGATCCTCAACGAGGAAGCGAAGGAACTGGAAGCGGCCGGCGTCGACATCATCCAGTTCGACGAACCGGCCTTCAACGTGTTCTTCGACGAAGTGAACGACTGGGGCGTGGCCACCCTGGAGCGCGCGATTGAAGGGCTGAAGTGCGAGACGGCCGTGCACATCTGCTACGGCTACGGCATCAAGGCCAACACCGACTGGAAGCAGACGCTGGGCTCGGAATGGCGCCAGTACGAGGAGTCGTTCCCGAAGCTGCAGAAATCCAGCATCGACCTGATCTCGCTGGAGTGCCACAACTCGCACGTGCCGATCGACCTGATCGAGCTGGTGCGCGGCAAGAAGGTGATGGTCGGCGCCATCGACGTGGCCTCCAGCACGGTGGAAACGCCGGAAGACGTGGCCAACACCCTGCGCAGGGCGCTGCAGTTCGTCGACGCCGACAAGCTCTACCCATGCACGAACTGCGGGATGGCGCCGCTGTCGCGTGAAGTGGCGCGCGGCAAGCTGCGTGCGCTGAGTGCAGGCGCGCAGATCGTGCGCGAGGAACTGGCCGGGCGGTGATGGCGGTAGCGCCGGGCCACGCCCGGCGGCTTTGCATCCGGCTGATCGCAGCCGAGCATGGGCTCGGCTCTACACGGGGCTTCCGACCACGGTAGCGCCGAGCCCCTCCCTCAGTAGTCGTAACTTACGCTCACCCGCAGCGAGCGCGGTGCCTGGCGCACGGTCGCCGCGCCGTACAGCGGGTCAGGCTGGCCCGGGTCCAGCTCGGAGTACGGCGATTTCCACAGCGCCACCTGGCTGTTGAACACGTTGAACACATCCAGGTTGAAGCCCAGTCGACCCTCGGCCGCGGCCGGGCGGTAGGACACACCCAGGTCCAGCTGCCTCAGCCACGGCAGCCGCCCCTGGCTGCCCGGAGGCGCCGGCTGGCCGTTGTAGAAGTGGTAGGCGATGCCATAGCCGGAGGGATCTTCGAAGTCCGGGCCATACGAACCCAGTGCGCTGAACGGCGTGCCCGAGATCACCCGCACGTTGGCCGAGACCAGCCATTCCGGCGTCAGCTGGTAGTAGCCGTGCAGCTTGAACTGGTGCGTGTGGTCGTTGCTCTGCGGTCCGTTGGTGTGCTCCATCAGCTGGGCGTAATCCCAGGCCTGCGTGGTCGAAACCGCGGTCTGGCCGATGCCCGACAGCAGCTGGCCTTCGGTGGTGCCGTAGCTGCGCGACCAGGTGTAGTCCGCACGGCCGTACCAGCGCCCGTCGAACGGATGTTCCAGCGACAGGTTCACCGCGTAGTAGTTGCGCTTGAACTTCGGGAAGCCCATCTCGGCATTGGTCAGCGGCACGCTCACATAGTTGCCGCCGGTGTCGACCAGATTGAAGGTGTTCGCGCGGCCGGGGTTGATCAGCCAGCAGCTGACCGGATTGCTGTCCTTGGTCACGTTGTAGCCCAGGCTGCTGGCCTTGCCGAGCACCGCATCGATATCGCAGTAGTCATCCACACCGCTGCGCAGCACGCGGTAGGTCGCCTTCGCGCCGTACACCCAGTCCTGGCCCAGCGCCTTGGTGAAGCCGAGGATGAACTCATCCTGGAAGGACGGCTTGATGCCGGAGGTGGCCACCGTCTTCGCGTCCGGCAGCAGGCCGTAGTTGTTGTTGGACGACACCGCATCGGAGAACTGGGTGAGGTCGGTCGGGTAGCCGTTGCTGTCGATGCCGCCGTACGTGTAGTAGGTAGACGTCGCCAGCGTTGCACCGGCCGCATTGAACGCCGGGTTCAGCGGCAGCGCCAGGTAGTAGCGGCCCACGTTGCCGAACACCTTGAAGCGGCCGTCACCGCCGACATCCCAGCTGAAGCCCAAGCGCGGCGCCCACTGCCCGCTGGTCTGCTTGATGTAGGCGTCGCCATCGCGGTTGTAGTTGGTGAACTGGTCCAGGCGCAGGCCCAGGTTCAACAGCAGGCGGTCGGTCATCTGCCAGTTGTCTTCGATGTACTGCGCACGCTGCGAGGCGCGCACCGAGGCCAATGCACTGTAGATGTACTGGCGCACGTAGTAACCGTCCTGGCCATTGCGGATGCCGCCGGTGGCCGGCACGCCCAGGCCGGTGTTGATCGGCACGTTCGGGTTCGACTGGCCGTAGATCCAGTAGTAGCCATCGGCCGATGCCACCGAGCCACGGTTGAGCGCGCGTGCGTTCTGGTTGTCGATGCCCACGGTGATGCTGTGGTCGCCCAGGACATAGTTCGCATCCACGCGCAGGTTGCTGCTGCGGTTGCCGCGCGCGGGATCGACGAGCAGCGAGGTGGTCTGCGCATTGGTGATCGGCGTGCCGCCGTTGAGCGCCGGGTTCTGCAGGTTGGCGCTGTTGATGTAGGTCAGGCTGCCGTCGTAGGCGGGATTGCCGATGTAGTCATCGGTCTTCATTTCGCCGTACTGCGCGCTCACGGTGAGGCGGTCGGTCAGGTAGCCGGTGTACTTGGCCGTCCACAGGTCGCCGCCGGTCTTGGTGGTGTCTTCCTTGCCACGCTGCACGCCACGGGTCAGCGTGTCGTAGTCGTAGGCGAAGATGTCGCCGCGGAACACGTTGCGGCTGGAGGCACCGGTCAGTTCCAGCAGGTGGTTGTCGGTGATGTTCCAGTCCAGCTTGGCGTACCAGCGCGGACGGTTGTACTCATACTTCGAGTAGGCGTTGGTCGCCTCGACGTTCTTGACGTCGGTGCCTTCGCGGCGCTCCAGTTCGTAGGAGCCGAAGAAGAACAGCGTGTCTTCGATCAGCGGGCCGCCGGCGTAGATGCTCTGCGTGGTCACCCACTCGCGGTCCTTGCTCTCCGGCGAGTACAGCGCACCGTCGCCCGGGTAGCGCACGTCGTCCTTGTCCGAGCGGGTGGAGGCCGGTTCCCAGGTGAACTGCCCGCCGTAGTGCCAGTCGTTGGTGCCACGCTTGCCGACGGCATTGATGACGCCGCCGTCGGAACGGCCGTACTTGGCGCTGTAGCCGCCGGTGTAGATTTCCTGCTGGTCGATGCTGCCATAGGGCAGCGTCAGGCCGCCCAGGCCACGTAGCGGATCGGTGCTGTTGAAACCGTTGATGTAGTAGGCGTTTTCGGCCGCCGACGAGCCGCCGAAGCTGGCCAGCTGCGCGCCGGTCGGGCCCGCATAGCTGCCATTGCCACCGTTGCCGACCACGCCCGGTGCAAGCTGGGCGATGGCCTCGGCCGAGCGGCCCAGCGGCAGGCGCTGCAACTGCTCGGCGGTGATCACCGTGCGCGAATCCACGCTGCTGACATCGATCGCAGCCGCCGCGCGATCAGCACTGACCTGCACGCCATCCAGGCGCGTGACCTCACCAAACGAGACCTCGGTGCTGGTACCCACGGTCAGCGCAACGCCCTCACGGGTCTGCAGCACCTTGCCGTCGGCATCGCGTGCTTCCACGGAATAACGGCCCAGCGGCAGCTGGCCGATGGTGTAGCGGCCACGCGCGTCCACCGTCACTTCACGGGTGAGGCCGGTGTCGCTGCGGACGAAGATGCGCTGCGCCGAAGGAGGCGCGAGGCCGGCGATGGCGCCGGTGGTGGACTGGGCATGCAGTGCGGGGGACGCGGTGGCAAGCAACACCGCCAACGCCAGCAATCGCGGGCGCAGTGAGGAACGAGCAGTCGTCATCGTGGGGCGTACGGGTAGTGGGGGAAGCGCTGCCTGCGCGCCGCAATGGGCGCGTCAGACATTGCACATTCATTAACCCCGCTCACGCCCCAATGCAGAAATGCCGACTGGTTATGTGCTGCTGGCCGATGGCCATACCCGGTTGCCCGGCAGGCCACGCTCGGTCATGCAGAACTCAACTCAAGCGCGCCTCGTCAGCTCCTGCGCCAGGAACGGCGCCGTCCTGCTGCCCTTCGCACGCGCGACCTGGTGCGGCGTTCCCTTTGCCACGATGGTGCCGCCCGCCCCGCCTGCCCCCGGCCCGACGTCGATCACCCAGTCCGCCTGCGCGACCGCGCGCATGTCATGCTCGATCATCACCACCGTGTTTCCCGCCTCCACCAGGCGCTGCAGCTGCACCATCAGCCGGTCCGCATCGGATGCGTGCAGGCCGGTGGTGGGTTCATCCAGCACGTACAGGCTGCGCCCACGCTGGCTGCGCTGCAGCTCGGTGGCCAGCTTGATGCGTTGTGCCTCACCGCCTGAAAGCTCGGTAGCCGGCTGCCCCAGCCGCAGATAGCCCAGGCCGATCTCCTGCAGCAGGTGCAGCGGGCGTGCGATGGCATCTTCTTCGCTGAAGAACGCATGCGCTTCGTCCACCGTCATCTGCAGGACCTCGGCGATGGTGCGCTCGTTCCACAGCACCTTCAGCGTGGCCTCGTTGTAACGCGCACCGTGGCAGGTGGGGCACGGCGCATAGACGCTGGGCATGAACAGCAGCTCGACGCTGACGAAGCCCTCGCCTTCGCAGGTCTCGCAGCGGCCCTTGGCCACGTTGAAGGAGAAGCGCCCTGCGTCGAACTTTCGACGACGCGCGGCCGGCGTTGCCGCGAACAGCTTGCGCACGTGGTCGAACAGCCCGGTGTAGGTGGCCAGGTTGGAACGCGGCGTGCGGCCGATGGGCTTCTGGTCCACCTGCACGACCCGCTGGATGGCGTCCACATCGCCAGCCAGCCGGCCGCGCGTTGCTTCAATCACCGTGGGGCCATCGGTCGGCGTGCTTTCAGCGGTGTCCTCCACCAGCTCATGGCCCAGGTGCAGCAGCATCAGCTCCGGCAAGGCCTGCGCCATCAGGCTGGATTTGCCCGAGCCGGAAATGCCGGTCACCGCAGTCAGCAGGCCCAGCGGTACCTGCGCATCCACCCCCTTCAGGTTGTGCCGGTGGATCTCCCGCAGCTCCAACCAGCTGTCCGCGCTACGCTGCCGGCTGGCGGGTGCAGGTACCTGGTCGAACAGATAGCGGGCCGTGCGCGAGTCCGCGATCTGGCGCAGGCCGTCGGGCTCGCCACTGTAAAGGACGCGCCCACCGTGCTCGCCCGCCTCCGGGCCCACATCCACCAGCCACTGCGCGCGGCGCATCAGCTCCAGATCGTGTTCGACCACGAACACCGAGTTGCCGCCGTCGCGCAGCCGGTCCAGTGCGTCGTACAGCGCCTTGCTGTCGGCAGGGTGCAGGCCCGCCGAGGGCTCATCGAGCACGTACAGCACGCCGAACAGCAGCGAACTCAACTGCGTGGCCAACCGCAGGCGCTGCAGTTCGCCGGCAGACAGCGTCGGTGTTGCGCGATCCAGAGACAGATAGCCCAGGCCCAGGCCACGCAGCTGATGCACGCGTGCCATGACTCCTGCAGCCAGTCGCTGTGCCGCAAGCTGCTTTTCTTCGGACATTGCCGACGTGCGCCGCACATCCGGTGCTGCCGCGTGGCTTGCACGGCCAGCGGCCGCCCGTTGGCGGCGATCGCGACCCGTAGCGGTGCGGCTGGTGCCTGCGCCCGGGTTGTGCGCGCTGAAATCCCCCGCCGCAATCGGATCCAGCAGCTCTGCCAGCTGATCCAGCGGCAACCGCATGAACTCGCCGATATCCACGCCTGCGAAGGTGACCGAGAGTGCTTCGGGCTTGAGGCGCTTGCCCTCGCAGGCCGGGCACAGCCTGCCTTCCATGTAGCGGGACACGCGCTTGCGCATCAGCGCACTCTGCGTATTGGCAAACGTGTGCAGCACGTAGCGTCGCGCGCCGGTGTAGGTGCCCATGTAACTGGGCTCGAGCTTGCGCTTGAGTGCGGCACGGGTCTCGGCAGGGGTGAAGCCGGCATAGACCGGCACGCTCGGCGTCTCCTCGGTGAACAGGATCCAGTCCCGGTCCTTCTTCGGCAGTTTCTTCCACGGCACGTCGATGTCGTAGCCCAGCGTGACCAGGATGTCGCGCAGATTCTGGCCGTGCCAGGCCGGTGGCCAGGAGGCGATGGCGCGCTCACGGATGCTGAGGGAAGGATCGGGCACCATCAGCGCCTCGGTCACCTCGTACACGTGGCCAAGGCCGTGGCAGGTGGTGCAGGCGCCCTGCGGCGTGTTGGGCGAGAAATCCTCGGCGTACAGCATGGGCTGCTTGGCGGGATACCTGCCGGCCCGCGAATACATCATGCGCACCAGGCTGGACAGCGTGGTGACACTGCCCACCGATGACCGCGCGTTGCTGACACCGCGCTGCTGCTGCAGCGCCACCGCAGGCGGCAGACCATCGATCGCATCCACATCGGGCACGCCGGCCTGGTCGATCAGCCGCCGCGCGTAGGGTGCGACGGACTCGAAGTAGCGCCGCTGCGCTTCGGCGTAAACGGTGCCAAAGGCCAGCGATGACTTGCCGGAGCCCGAGACGCCGGAGAACACCACCAGTGCATTGCGCGGAATGGAGACGTCGACATTCTTCAGGTTGTGCTCGCGCGCACCGCGGACCTCGACGCAACCGCTGGCGGCGGCAGCGCATGACGATTCGCCAAAGGGAGTGTTGGACATCGTTGCGATCCTGCAGGCAGTAAGTGGCACGCATCGGCGCGTGCCCGGTGCCCTATTCTCGCTGCTGCGGGGGTGAACGGGGGTGACGGTTGGAGCGGTACCCACAAGGTGGTACAAGACACGCATGGACGACAAGAAATACTGGTTCACACGGAAGCGATACGGCTGGGGCTGGGGCCTGCCCTGCGCCTGGCAGGGCTGGGTGGTTTATGCCATTGCACTCGTTCTGCTGTCGGCAGGTCCGTTCCTGTTCTCCCCGATCCAACGGCCCGTGGCGTTCCAGCTGTACACGTGGGCGGTGATTCTGGTGCTTGTGCTGGTCTGCTGGCTGAAAGGCGCGCCGCCGGGATGGCGCTGGGGGAAGTAGTGGACGGCAGACGCGCATCGCCAACATGAATCAGCTCGCCAGATCTGCAACCGCAAATCCAAACGCCACGACACCCGCACCCAAGGGAAGATAGGTCACCCACACAGGGCTGTCCTGGCCCAGCGCGAACGCAACGAATGCCTCTTTCAGCCTGCGACCCGAGAGAAGCGAGACAACGGCAATCGCAAGCAGGGGAAGCACGGATGCCAGGCCGAAGCCCCAGAGCAGCGGCCGCCAATCCGTATTCGCGAAACCACCCAGCGGGTAGAGCGCCACGCCAGAAAAGAGGCCGACAAAGAACAGTGCATTCGCCGTCCAGATGGATGCACGATGCTCGCGGGCGAGGCGCTGGCGGGATTTACCTCTGTAGCCGCCAGGCAGATTGCGCGACCAGCGCGCGACCAGCGAAGTCGCGAGCATTCCGCCCACCACCCCGCTGATGGCAGGGCTGATCGAATCAAACTCCATTGCCGATCCACTCCTTGGTCGCACGGACCATTGCGCCCAAGCGTATCAGCTGCCAGCGCGTACCCCGCGCGACCGCCAGACATGTCGCCATCGACCGGCAGTGGCGTCCGTGGCCTGTCCGGCAACTTCGACGCATGTCGCATATTCCCCGCACGCCGCCGGGCCTTGCGGCGCCTGGCTCTGGCGCGCCTTAACAGCGTGCAAGAATGCCGAAAGCGTCTTGCATCGAACGGGTTTGCAACTTGTCTGATGGGCGCAGCGCAAGCAAGCGAGTACAGATGACGTGCCACCGACAACGGGTGGCCGGGCTTCGAAAACCCGTGCGCTTGTTTGATTACGCTTGCCCGCCGGCGTCACCCCCTGTGGCGCCGGCGGGCAATCCGTCTGCCGGCTATGGCGGGCGGAGCGTGGAGGCCTTGTGCCTGCCGGTTTGAACAAGCGCCCGGTTTTCGAGCCACGTCTCCGCCCGCCACCTTCGTGTGGCGGCTACCAACTGTCTGCACGGAGCTCTCGCCATGACCACACCGAAGTTTCCCGCCCACACGCCTGCCAACAGCGAAGACGACGACACCCCGTCGCCCCGCCCGGGCAGCGCCTTCATCAACGCGCTGAAAGGCATCGGCTGCGGTGCCGCCGCCGATGGCCAGCCGTGGCCCGAACCGGAGCTGCGCATCGGCCGCCGCATCGCCCTGGCCGATGTAGATTGCGCACGCGCCGGCCTGACCATCGCCCTGGAAATGCTGCTGGCAGGCGAACGCATCCGCCAGAACGGTCCGGATGAGGATTACCCCGGCGACCGGGTGATGGAAGGTCTGATCATGGCGTGCATGGCCATCAATCGGCAGGCCTCCGCGCGCATGCGTCCGGAGGAATGACGCGCGGCGCAGGCAATGCGTCGGGCTCGGCCCGGCGCTACCGCTGCCTCATTCGCAGAGCACGCTGTCTTCCGTCAACGCAGCATCATCCAGCGGGCGCAGCTGCGCGATCTGCTCACGTTGTGCAGCCGTCGGCCCGCCCAGCCACCACACCCGGCAGCGCGCGGTCAGACGGCCGACCATCTTCGACTGCTCGGGCGAGTACAGCATCGCCAGCGCGGTGCCCGGGCAATCGTGGGCCTGGCAGGCGGTGTAGAACCACCACGGCTCGCCCTGCAGCACCACCAGCTCACCCGGTGCGCTGGGCCCACTCAGCAGACGCTTGCGCAGCGAAGGAATGTCCTTGTCGCTGGCTTCGGCCGCTGCGGTGTTCTGCATCAGGGTGTTGAAGGCGGCCAGCACCTTCTGGTCCTTGCGGCCGCAGTCGTCCACGGTGTTGCCGCCCACCAGGGTGAAGAAGTGGGTGGCCAGCGGATTGTCCTTGCAGGTGAGTTCCGCGCCGGGGGTTTGTTCTTCCGGCTCGCCTTCGTTGTCCCACACCGAAGGGTTCACTCCGTCTTCGATGTTCGGTTCGGGTTCGACCACGGCGGGGGCGGCGGGCGCGTCAGCGGGCGTTGCAGCAGCCGGCGCGGAATCGGCGCCTGCCTGCGGTGCCGGGGCCTGCGAACACGCGGCCAGCAGCGCGATCATCCATGAGAGGCCGATATGGCGAGACGTCATTCCCTGTCCTCGGGTGTGTGGAGTGCGACGGAGAGAATCTACGCGGTGCGGGCGTTCCGCCGGGCATGGCCCGGCGCTACCGTCGGGTTTCACTCGCAAAAAAAAACCCCGGCACGTAGCCGGGGTCTTTCGATTCACTTGAACAGCGTGTCCGGATATTCCGGTTTCTGTTCCCGCGCCAGCAGGGCGCGCAGGCCTTCTGCAGGCGTCTGCTCGCCGTGCAGCACGGCACGCACGCGGTCAGAGATGGGCAGGTCGATGCCATGGCGGCGCGCCTGTCGCATCACTTCGTCGGCGGTCTGCACCGATTCCACCACCTGGCCGATTTCGCGCACGGCATCCTGCAGCGTCTGCCCGCGGCCCAGGGCCAGGCCCAGGCGGCGGTTACGCGACAGGTCGCCGGTGCAGGTCAGCACCAGGTCGCCCAGGCCGGCCAGCCCCATCAGGGTTTCCGGCTTGGCACCGATGGCGGCGGCAAGCCGCAGCATCTCGTTCAGGCCACGCGTGATCAGGCCGGCACGGGCGTTCAGGCCCAGCTGCATGCCATCGGCCACGCCGGTGGCCACGGCCAGCACGTTCTTCATCGCGCCGCCCAGCTCGGCACCCACCATGTCATCGCCCGTATAGGCGCGGAACGCCGGGCCATGCATGGCTTCGGCCACGGTCTGCGCGAACTCCGGCACGTCGCCGTGAACGGTGATGGCGGTGGGCAGGCCCAGGGTCACTTCCTTGGCGAACGACGGCCCGGTGACCACGGCCAGCGGCACGTCGTCCCCCAGGATCTCGCGCGCCACTTCATGCAGGAAGCGGCCCGAACCGGGTTCAAAACCCTTGGTGGCCCACGCCACGCCGGCACCGGCCGGACGCAGCGGTGCCAGCGCACGCACGGTTTCGTTGAACGCGTGCGACGGGGTCACCACCAGCACCCAGGCGGCATCCTGCAGGGCGGCCGCCATGTCGGTGGTCGCACGCAGGCTTTCCGGCAGGGGGATGCCCGGCAGGTAACGCGGGTTCTCGTGGCGCTGGTCGATGGCTTCGACCACGGCGGCATCGCGCCCCCACAGCACGGTCGGGTGGCCGTGCCGGGCAAGCAGGGTGGCCAGCGCGGTTCCCCAGGAACCGGCGCCCAGCACGGCGATCTTGTCAGCGGTAGTGCTCATCCGTGACGTCGCAGCGGGGATCAGGCGTTGCCGACCGGCTCGGAGTCAGCCAGCGACGGTGCGTCGCCCTGCTCCTGGCGCTGGCGCAGGGTTTCTGCGTACAGGCCTTCGAAGTTGATCGGCTGCAGGAAGAACGGCGGGAAGCCGCCGGCCTGGATCAGGTCGCTGACCAGCTGGCGCACGTACGGGAACAGGATGTTCGGGCACTGGGTGCCGAGCAGCACGTCGATCGACTGCGGGTCCAGGCCGACCAGACCGAACACGCCGGCCTGCTTCACTTCGGCCACGTAGGCGGTGCGCTCACCGGCCTGGCAGGTCAGGGTGACGGCCAGCACGACTTCGAAGGCGTTCTCGCCCAGGCGCTGCACCTGCTGGTTCAGGTTGAGCTGCAGTTCCGGCTGCACCTGGTCATTGAAGATGGTCGGGGCATTCGGCGACTCGAAGGAAACGTCCTTGACGTAGATCTTCTCGACGGTGAACGCGGGGCCGTTGGCGGCATCGACCGGCGCGACGGCGCCGTTGGTGGTCTCTTCGGACATTTCCAGTAACTCCAATGAATGCAATGAAAACGAGTGTCGAACTACAGGGTTGGGGGCGGCGGCAGGACCATACAAGGCCAGTTCCGCCATCCCCTGCAATCAGTTGCGGCCCTTGACCAGCGGCAACTCGGCCTGCTGCCAGGCGGGAATGCCGCCTTCCAGCACGAAGACCTTCTCGAAGCCGGCCTTCTTCAGCGTCTTGGCTGCGGTTTCCGATGCGTTGCCGCTGCGGCACACCAGCACCACCGGGCTCTGCCTGGCGTTGGCCACCAGCTTGTGCTCGGCGTTGAAAGCGCTGGCCTGGGCACTGCGGCTGCCGGCGATGTGGCCCTTTTCGAAGTCAGCGCTGGGCGACAGATCGACCACGACCGCGCCACCGGCATTCATCAGGTGGGTCAACTCGGCCGGCTTGATGCCCTTGTAGCCCCGGAACAGGCGGCGGGTTTCGGTGACGATGAGGGCCACGGTCAGGCCGACCAGGGCCGCGGACAGCATCGGGTTTCGGCCTGCAAAGGCCAGCAACTCTTCGTAATTCACTCAGGTCACGGGTCGATTAAGCGGGCGCCGATTGTCGCACAAGCCGCAGGGGACCCGTCACTGCCCCTTCCACAGGTCCGGCAGGCCGGCCGCCTGCCACCAGCGCTTGGCCTCCGGGTCCCAGCGCCAGCGCTCGACCACCACCACGGTGCGCTCGGCCTGGGTGTTCTGGTTGATCACCCCGATTTCCACCCGGCGCTCGACCTGGCCACCGTCCAGCGAGGCGCTGCTTCGCTCGCGGTAGGACGACACGCGCAGCTGCGCGTAACGGTTGAGCTCGAACTCGGTGGGCGGCTTTTCCTTGCGCAGCTCCGGGTCCAGGTAAGCAATGGCATCGTCCATGCTGCCCCAGCGGATGGTCGCGCCGTAGGCAATCTGGGTCTCTTCCAGCAGCTTGCGCTGCTTGCGGGTGAGGTCATCGGCAGCGGCGCCGGCCACGGCGCTGACCAGCAGCAGGGAGCACATCAGGATCTGGATCAGGCGGCGCATCGGTGGTTTCCCCAGGACGTCAGCCTGCCATCCTACCCTTTGGCGAAGGCAACGAAGCGACCGCTCAGCTCGGCGGCCGAACGGCCATCGGCCCCCGGCTGGCGGGCGACGATGCTGATGCGGGCCTTGCCGCGCTGGCGGAAGGTGGCCAGGAAGGTGTCCCAGCTGCTGGCTTCGGCGGTTTCGGCGTGGGCGTGCAGGTCTTCGTAGACCGGCGCCAGGTAGCGCAGGTTGCTGTCGGCCACGTAGACCTCGGCGTCGTGCCCGGCCAGGCGCAGGCGCAGGCTGACCAGCGCCCAGCCCGACAGGGTGAGCACCGAGGCCAGGCTGCCACCGAAGGCGTTGCCCTTGTCGTTGACATTGGCGGCCAGCGGCGCGGTGATGCGCAGCACGCCGTCGGCGTAGCCATCCAGGCGGATCTGCATCGCACGGACCGCCGGCATGCAGTCAAGCACGTCCTGCAGGGAGGCCAGCGAGGAGGTCAGGGCATCAGCGGACATCGAGCAGCAACCACGACAACGAAGGGCCCGCATAATGACGTCAATGGCCAACCATACGATACCCACTGGCTGGACCCTGATCTCGCTGCGGCCGCAGGGACAGCATGCCGGGCTGAGGCTGGCTGCGGCCAGGCTGGGCGGCGCCACCGTGGCGTTGTCGCCGTGGCGGCTGCAGCGGCTGCAGGGCGCGGCGGTCGAACAGCGGCTGAACCGGGCGCTGTCCTGCACGCGGGTGGTGTTCACCAGCCCGGCGGCGGTCGCGGCCGCTGCGGCACTGCAGCACCTGCCTGCGGCCCAGCGTGGCCCGTGGCTGACCGTGGGCGAAGGCACCGCACGCGCCCTGCACGCGCAGGGCATCACCGGCGTGTATGCGCCGCAGCGGATGGACAGCGAAGGCCTGCTGGGCCTGCCGGTGCTGACCGACGTGCGCGGCACCGACATCGGCCTGGTGACCGCGCCCGGCGGCCGCGGCCTGATTGCCGCACAGCTTGAGGCGGCGGGAGCGCGGATCATCCGTGCCGACGTCTACCAGCGGGTGCCGCTGGTGGTACCGCGGCGAAAGCTGGCGCGATTGGCCCGCTCGGGGACGCCGTGGCTACTGGCCGTCAGCAGCGGTGAGGCCCTGCAGCGCTTCTGGCAGCAGCTGTCCCCCGGCTGGCAGCAGCGCCTGTGTGAACAGGCCATCGTGCTGGCCGCCAGCGAACGCCTGGCCGAGCAGGCGCAGGCGCTGGGGCTGGCCCGCGTGGTGCGCAGCGAAGGGCCCACCGTCACCCAGATGACGGCGGCCGCACACGCCGCGCTCACTGCCCCGGCAGCGACCTGAACAGGCACCCGGCACACGCTTGCCGGGTTCAGCGCCAACGGTAATGCTGTGTCAAACGCTGCCTGCTGGCCCCCGCCGGCGACGCCGCCGACAAGGAAGCCCGATGAACGACACCCCGCCACCTGCCCCCTCCCGCCGTCCTGCACGCTGGCTGCTGCCGCTTGCGGTGGTGGTGGTGCTGGGCGCCGCGGGCTACGCCGGCTGGCACTACTGGCAGCAACAGCAGCGCGACCGGGCGGCACAGGCACAGAGCACGGACGTGCAGCTGAAGGGGCTGGAGGCCACCGTCGAGGCCCTGCGCCGCGACCAGCGCGCGACCAGCCAGCGATTGCAGGATGCGGCCGCCACCAACCGCGTGCTGCGCGATGAAATGCTGGGCCTGTCCCAGCGCAGTGCGCTGCTGGAAGAGAACCTGACCCGTCTGACCGAAAGCGCCAACCAGGGCCGCCAGGCCGTGCAGCGCGACGAGGCCGAGCTGCTGCTGACCCAGGCCGCGCAACGGCTGGCCTTTGCTGACGATGTGGAAGGTGCGCGCCGCCTGTATGCGCAGGCCGCCACCGCATTGGCCGACCTGCCGGACAACGACGGACTGAACCTGCGCCAGGCGCTGGTGCAGGAACGCGACGCGCTGGATGCGCTGGGCACGGGCCCGCGCGTGCAGGCGCTGCATCGACTGAATGCCGTGGCCCAGGCGCTGCAGGGGCTGCCCTCCGAGCTGCCGCCCTCGCCCGCCGAAGCGGCTGCCAAGCCATGGTGGCAATCGGCGCTGGCGCCCTTCGTGGATATCACCCCGACCCGCTTGAACGGCCCGCTGACCCAGGCCGAGCGTGCCGCCGCCGATGACGCGCTGCAGCTGGAGCTGACCCTGGCCCGCGCGGCCATCGAGCGTGGCGACCGCAGCGGCCGCGATGCCGCGCTGAACCGCGTGGCCCACTGGGCGCAGCGGCGCTGGCCGGATTCACCGGGCCTGCGCGCGCAACGTGCTGAACTTCAGGCCTTGCGCAAGGCCCCCCTGCAGGCCGAGAGCAGCGTGCTAGGCAGCACCCTGCAACAACTGCGCTCCCAGACCGACCGGAGGTAACGCCCGATGAAACCCCTGCAATCCCTGGTCGTACTGCTGCTGGCCGTGGCCATCGGCGTGGTGGCTGCGCAATGGCTCGGCACCGATGATCTGAACCGCTACGGCGAAGTGACCCTGCGCTACGGCGGCTACGACTACCACAGCAACCTGCCCAAGGTGGCCCTGCTGTCGGTGATCGGCGTGCTGGTGCTGTGGCTGCTGTGGAGCCTGGTGGCGGCGCCGTTCCGCGCTTGGGGCCGCTACCGCCGCAAGCAGGGCCGCGTGCGCCTGATCGATGGCCTGCAGGCCTACGAACACGGCCACTGGCAGCGTGCGGAAAAGCTGCTGGATGGCGCGGCGGCCGACCCGGAAGTGAGCGCGGTGGCGCTGGCCAATGCGGTGCGCAGCGCGCAGTCGCGTGCCGATGCTGCATCGGGCGAGGCACTGCTGCAGCGCCTGGGTGAACGCGATGCCACGCTGCATGCGCTGCTGCGCGCCGAACAGCTGCTGGCGCGCGACCTGCCGGTGGATGCGATCAATGTGCTGGACGTGGCGGCGATCCAGCCGCTGCCGCCGCGTGGTCTGTGGCTGCGTACCGAGGCGCTGGCCCAGGCCGGGCGCGCACACGAGGCGTACGGCCAGCTGGGCGCGCTGCGGCAGAGCAAGGTGCTGCCGACCGACGCCAGCAGCGAACTGGAAGCCCGCCTCGCTGCGCAGGCCCTGCTGGAAGCGAGCGATGTGAACGCGCTGGCCGCGCAGTGGGAAGCCACGCCGAAGGCGCTGCGACCGACCCCGGACGTGGTGGCCGCCTACGCCACCCGTGCGGTGGCCCTGGACTGGGATGAGCCGGCGCTGCTGGCCCTGGAACAGGCGCTAGACCATCGCTGGGACGATGAGCTGGTGGCGCTGTATGGCCGCGTGCCTGCCGAGCGCCTGGCCACCCGCCAGGCCAACCTGGCGCGCTGGCGCAACGTGCATGAGGATTCGGCCGCGCTGCGCCTGGCGCAGGGCCGCATCGCCCTCGCCCAGCAGCAGTGGGATGCCGCCGATGCGTTCCTGCACGAGGCCATCGCCGCCGGTGCCGGTGCACCGGCCTGGGAGGCACTGGGTGAAGCGTTTGCCCAGCGCGGCGAACACGCACTGGCCGCGCAGTGCCTGGCCAATGCGCTGCGCCTGCAGCGTGGCGAGGACAGCGTGGCGCTGGTGCATGCGGGCGATGCCGTGCCGCGCAGCACGGTGGAAGACCTGCCCACCGCCGCGCAGCCGCCGGTGTATGACGCCAATGAGGTGTGCGACGAGTTCGGCAACCCGCGGGTGCCGTGAGCATGGCTGAGGTGTGCCGACCAACGGTTGGCACCCACCAAAAAAAACGCCGCCCGATGGGCGGCGTTTTTTGTTTGATGGATGCGATCAGCGTTCGACGATCGCCACCACGCCCATGCCGCCGGCGGTGCAGATCGACACCAGCGCGCGGCCACCGCCGCGTTCGGCCAGCTGCTTGGCCGCCGTCGCGATCACGCGTGCGCCGGTGGCGGCGAACGGATGGCCGGTGGCCAGCGACGACCCCAGCAGGTTGATCTTGTCCGGGTCGATGCGGCCCATCGGTGCATCCAGGCCCAGGCGGTTGCGGCAGTAATCCTCGCTCTCCCACGCACGCAGGGTGCACAGCACCTGTGCGGCGAAGGCTTCGTGGATCTCGTAGATGTCGAAATCCTGCAGGGTCAGGCCGTTGCGCTTGAGCATCTCCGGCACGGCCACGGTCGGTGCCATCAGCAGGCCTTCACCGTGCACGAAATCCACCGCCGACACATGGGCATCGCGCAGGTAGGCCTGCGGTTCGTGCCCGTGCGCGCGGGCCCATTCCTCGCTGGCCAGCAGCACCGCGGCGGCACCATCGGTGAGCGGGGTGGAATTGGCGGCGGTCAGCGTGCCGCGGCCCGAGACCTTGTCGAAGGCCGGCTTCAGCGTGGCCAGCTTTTCCAGCGAGGTATCGGCGCGCAGGATGTTGTCCCGCTCGACGCCACGGAACGGTGCGATCAGGTCGTTGAAGAAGCCGCGCTCGTAGGCAGCGGCCAGCTTCTTGTGCGATGACACCGCCCATGCGTCCTGCGAATCACGCGAGATGCTCCATTCCTTGGCCATGTCCTCGCAGTGGTCGCCCATGCTCTTGCCGGTGCGCGGTTCGGCCACGCCGGGAAACTCGGGCTTGAGTTCGGAGAGCTTGAAACCGGCGGTCAGCGCGCGGATCTTGTCGCCAGTGCTCTTGGCTCGGTTGGCGGCCAGCAGGCGCGCGCGCAGCTTCTTGCCGTACACGATCGGCACATCGGAAGTGGTGTCCGAACCGCCGCCGATGCCCGATTCGATCTGCCCCAGGGCGATCTTGTTGGCCACGGTGATGATGCTGTCCAGCGAGGTGCCGCAGGCGCGCTGCAGGGTGATGCCCGGGGTCAACGGCGACAGGCCGGAGGACAGCGTGGCTTCACGGCCCAGGTTCCAATCGCTGGAATGCTTGATGACCGCGCCCATCGCCACTTCGCCGAGCTGCTGGCCGTGCAGGCCGAAGCGCTCGACCAGTGCACCCAGTGTCCGCACCGACATGCCGAGGTTGCCGACATCCGAATACGCGGTGTTCTGGCGGCAGAACGGAATGCGGACGCCACCGAGGATGGCGACGGGACGAGCGTTGGGCATGGAGATACCTGGCATGGATGAGGGTGTCTGCAACATGGCCTGCACGACGGAGCAGGCATAATGGACCCAAGTGTAGCTGCCGCCCTGTGATGGGCCAACCGTGGAACCATGAGCAAACCCGACCCCGCGATGAATGCCCTCGGCGTGCTGGCCCTGGAACTGGCCAACGGCGAAATCCCCCGCCAGGCGGTGCTCAGCGCCGAGCAGGCCGGTGAATTGGCCGACCGTATCGGCCGTGACCTGGCCAAGCTGGTGCCGCAGGTGGCCGAGCTGGACCTGGTGTTCGCCGCCGCCCATTTCGACCCCGCTGAAATCCTGCGCCCGGGCTGGCCGATCCACCGCCGCCTGGAGGAACTGCAGATGCGTGCCCCGGGCCGCAGCCAGGGCCCGCGCCTGCTGGCCTTCGGTGCCGGCGCCGATGGTGAGGTACCGCTGCCATTCCAGGCCGATGCGACGCTGGTGGGCGGTGGCCTGCGCGCGGTGCCGTTCCTGCTGACCGGCAGCGACGTGGCCACCACTGCGGCCGTGGCCGATGCGCTGGAAGACGTGCTGCTAGCCAATGGCATGGCCCATGCCGATACGGCGCTGATGGCGCAGAACAGCTTCGGTGCCCGCATCGAGCACGCGCGCTACTTCACCGTGAACGATCTGGCCGCGATGATGTCGATGCAGTATGACAACCAGGGCCTGGCCGCGCTGTGGCCGCTGATCGAGACCGCGATCATGGCCCCGGGCCAGGACGAGTGGCTGGAAAACGCGCCCGAGCCGCTGCTGCGCTATACGCAGGGCGAGGCGCGCATGGCGCTGTTCGATCCGGCCGGCTGGTGTGCGTACTACAACCACAGCAAGGGCGACTGCGACCGCCTGCAGGGCATCTACGAGCAGTTCCTGATGCGCCAGCGGCAGATGGCCGCGGTGCTTGAAGCGCACGGCGTGCCGGTGCTGTTCGTGCATTGCGAGGCCGGGCAGGACGCGCGCGAGCTGCTGGCGCGCTGATCCACAACGCCCGTGCGGGTAGTTGTAGAGCCGAGCCCATGCTCGGCTCAGGCCGCCTGCAGAGCAGCCGAGCATGGGCTCGGCTCCACAGGAAGCAATCGTGCCTTACGGAGCCTTCTGGATGACCGCGCAGGCCAGGCGCGCACCGGCGTTGCCGGTCGGCTGGGTCTTGTAGTCGTCCGCGTCGGCGTGGACGATCAGGCCGCGGCCGATGATGTCGAAGTCATCACCCTTGCCGATGTTGACGTTGCTCGAGACCGGGCTGTCGATGGTGGCCACGCCCTTGTCGTCGGCCTTGATGTTGGGCATGTCGCCGCCGTGGTGCGGATCGGCCGAGACGTTGCCGTGGTCCTGCTTGCCCGGGTTGAAGTGGCCGCCGGCGCTCATGCCGTCCGGCGCGCTGCAGTCGCCCTTCTCGTGGATGTGGAAGCCGTGCTCGCTGCCCGGCTTCAGGCCGGTGATCTGGCCGGTCACGTGCACCTTGCCGTCGACGACCTTGAAGGTGACGCTGCCCTTGGTCTCGTTGCCCTGGGTCGGTGCCAGTTCAGCACTGGCCGTGGCATCGGTAGCCGCCGCCGCGTCGGTGGCCGGTACCGTGGCCGGATCAGCCGGTGCGGCCGAGCCTTCGGCCGGGGTGGTGGCCGGTGCTTCCGGGGCTGCTGCCGGCTGCTGGTTGCAGGCCGCCAGGCCCAGGGCGGCGATGGCCGCGAACAGCGAGGTATGGATCAGACGCATGGAACTCTCCTTGGAATGATGCCCGTGGTGATCAGCGGGTGACCCGGATCACACCGCAGGCGATGCGGACGCCGGCATTGCCGGCGGGCTGGCTGCGATAGTCATCGGCGTTGGCATGCACGACCAGTGCACGCCCGACGATATCGGTGGCGGCGCCTCCCCCAAGGGTAACGCCCTTCAGATGCACATCGACATTCGCGCGGCCCTGGGCGTCAGCCTGCAGGTTGTCGATGTCACCCAGGTGGTGCTTGCCGCTGCCGGCACGACCATGCACGCTGCCAGCGGGGTTGAAGTGGCTGCCGGCGCTGCTGGCATCCACCGCGCTGCAGTCACCGCGTTCGTGGATATGGAATCCAGCCTGCTGCATCGGCTGCAGGCCGCCGACCAGGCCGGTCAGGTGCACGCCGCCGCTTTGGGTCTTCAGCACCAGGCGGCCACTGACGATGCTGGCCGAGGCCGGCGCCAGGTTGGCTTCAGCCAGCTGGGCCACGGGGGTGGTGACCACCGGCGGCGGCGTGGGCTGCGGCTTCTGCGGCGCGCTGCCACAGGCAGACAGCAGCACGGCGGCGGACAGCGGCAGGATGGCAAAGGACAGGCGCATCAGGAAACTCCTTGCAGGGAACACTACGGACGGCATCGTCCATGGCGGATCAACAGTTCGGCAAGCGGGCGCGAGGACTGCGTGCAGGGGGCGTTCAATGGCCCCCGCGGCGGCGGCCAGCACCCAGTTTGCGGGTCAGCGTGTTACGGCCCAGGCCGAGCCGTGCAGCGGCTTCGGCGCGGCGGCCATGGGTGATCTGCAGCGCGGCTTCCAGCAGGGCGTGGTCCACGCGCTCGCGCACCTGCGCGTGCAGGCCTTCGGTGCCCTCGGCCAGCTGCCGCCGCGCCCATTCGGACAGCAGCGTTTCCCACTGGCCCGGATCGGCACCCGTGCTGCTGCCACGACGGCTGCGGCTGCGGTTCAGCGCGGTATCGACGTCGGCCACGCCGATGGTGTCGGCGGCAGCGAGTGCGGCCATGCGCCAGCACACGTTTTCCAGTTCGCGCACGTTGCCCGGCCAGTCGTGTTCGCGCAGCGCCTGCAGGGCGGCGGCGGTGAGCCGCTTCGGCGGCGTGTCCAGCTTGTGCGCGGCAGCGGCCAGGAAGGTGGTGGCGAGCTGCGCAATGTCCTCGCGGCGGTCGCGCAGCGGCGGCAGCTGCAGGCGCACCACATCGAGGCGATGCAACAGGTCGGCACGGAATTTCCCCTGCGCGACCAGCCCTTCCAGGTCCTGGTGGGTGGCAGCGACCACGCGCACATCCACATGGATCAGCTCGCGGCCACCGACGCGGAAGAATTCGCCCTGGGCCAGCACGCGCAGCAGGCGGGTCTGCAGCGGCAGCGGCATGTCGCCGATTTCATCGAGGAACAGCGTGCCGCCGTTGGCCTGCTCGAACCGGCCGATGTGACGGCGCTGCGCACCGGTGAACGCACCGGCCTCGTGGCCGAACAGTTCGCTCTCAAGCAGTTCGGCGGGGATGGCGGCGGTATTGAGCGCGACGAACGGGCCCTGCGCACGCGGCGATTCGCGGTGCAGGGCGTTGGCCACCAGCTCCTTGCCGGTGCCGGTCTCCCCGGTGATGAGCACCGCCAGCGGTGCCTGCGCCAGGCGGCCGATGGCGCGGAACAGCGCGCGCATCGGTGGCGTGTCACCCACCAGCTGTGGCGGCTGGTCACTGGGCGTTTCGGCCACCGGTGTCGGCGCGGCCAATGCCGGTGCCACGGCGGGCAGCACGCGCTGGGCCAGCGCGACGGCATCGTCCAGGTCGAAGGGCTTGGACAGAAATTCGTGCGCGCCACCGCGGAACGCGCCCGCCGTGCTGGCCACATCGGTGTAGGCCGACATCACCACCACCGGCAGCTGCGGCAGCGCAGCCTTCAGCTTGTCCAGCAGCACCAGGCCATCGTCGCCGGGCATGCGCACATCGGTGAACAGCAGTGCCGGCGCCGGGCCTTGGTTCAAGGCCTTCAACGCGGGTGCGGCGCTGTCGAAATCGACGACCTGGTAGCCGGCCTCGCGCAGCGCGGTGCACAGCACGAAACGCACGGCGCGGTCATCGTCGACCACCCAGATGCGCTGCGCGACGGTAGGGGAATCAGACATCGCGAGGGGCCTCCTCGGCCGGGACGGCGCCGTTGCCGATCGGCAGCAGCAGGGTAAACACGGTATGGCCCGGGCGCGAGCGGTAGGTGAGCGTGCCGCGGTGTTCGCGCGCCACCTGCTGGGCCAGCGCCAGGCCCAGGCCGGTGCCTTCGGCGCGGCCACTGACCAGCGGCAGGAACAGGTGCTCGGCCAGTTCCTCGGGCACGCCGCGGCCGTCGTCGGCGATTTCCAGGCGCAGGGCCAGGGTGTGCAGCTTTTCAGCGATGCGCACGCCGTGTTCGACGCGGGTGCGCAGGATGATCCCGCCGGCGCCGGCCTGGATGGCGTTGCGCACCAGGTTCCACACCGCCTGGGTGAGGCGGTCGGCATCGCCATCGAATTCGGGAATGCTGGGATCGTAGTCGCGCTGCAGGCGCACGGCCCAGCCCGCCTCGCTCTCAGCCAGGCGCAGCACGCGTTCCAGCGAGGCGTGGATGTTCATCGGCGCATGCGGTGCGGCCGGCGCCGGCGACAGCAGCTGGTCGAGCAGGCCATTGAGGCGTTCGATTTCCGAACCGATCAGCTCGATCAGCTCGCGCTCGCTGGCATCGCGCTGGGCGGCGCGGCGGGCCAGCAGCTGCGCCGCGCCCTTCAGGCCGGCCAGCGGATTGCGCAGCTCGTGGGCCAAGCCCTTCAGCGCGGCACTGAGCGCGCTGGGCAGGGCCTGGGTCGGGTCGAGGCCCGGGAATTCGTCGACCGGATGCGCTTCCAGCAGCCAGCCGCCATCGTCGCGGCGGCTCATCCAGCCCTCGGCAAAGCGCGCGCCCTCGCCCGGCAGGGCCAGCGCCAGGCGGTTCAGCCGCAGGCTGTCGCGCTCGTCGCGGGCGAGGAAATGGGCCAGCGCCTCGCCCTGCACTTCCAGCGCGGCCAGCGGCTGGCCGATCAGGCGGCGGATGCTGACGCCCAGCCAACGGGCGAAGGCGGGATTGCAGCCGATGATGCGGCCATCGGCCCCGGCCCAGGCCAGCGGCGTGCCGAGGGCATCGAGGGACGGCGGGGGTGCGGGGTCGGACATTGCACCAATGTAGTGCAAAACGGGGGGCGGGCATCAGATCACGTCGTATGCGTCACCGGACGTCGCGCCGGGGAATGACCTGTCGGGCTTGCTGAGCTGATAGTAACGCCTTACGATACTATCGACAACCGTTACTACCCTGCCGATCCAGTCGTTCGCCTGCAAACGCACGCAGGCGCTGTTCGATGGCCAACGCGTGCCGAGGTGGCGCCACATCGAAGCCGCTGCCCTGCGCAAGCTGGCGATGCTCAACGTTGCGGCCGATCTGCGGGATCTGCGCATATCTCCGGCCAATCGCTTGGAGCCGTTGCACGGGAACCGGTGCGGCCAGTACAGCATCCGCATCAATGATCAGTTCCGATTGTGCTTCGTCTGGACCCGAGAAGGCCCCGCCGAAGTCGAAATTGTCGATTACCACTGAAGGAGCCGCGCGCATGCGAACCGTCCCCTACCCCGCTCCCGGCGAGATCCTGCTGCATGAGTTCCTGGAGCCGCTGGGAATCACCCAGTACCGCCTGGCCAAGGCAATCGGCGTGTCGCAGCGCCGGATCGGCGAGATCGTTACCGGCCAGCGTGCCGTGACGGCAGATACCGGACTGCGGCTGTCCCGCTACTTCGGCGTGTCCGACAAGTTCTGGATCGGTCTGCAGGCGGATTTCGATGCGGCGATGACGAAGGAGAAGCTGGCGGAGGTTCTGGCGCGGATCGAGCCTTACAACGCGGTGGCATGAGCCTGTCCGGGGTCGGATCCCTTTCCGTGAGGAAAGGGCTCTGCCCCCTGCAGGTCGAGCAAGCTCGACCACTACCGGATGCGTGGCCGGTTACAGCTTCATGTTCAGACCGACGAACACGCTGCGGCCCGGGGCCGGCGAGAACATCGGGCGGGCGCTGTCCCAGAAGAAGCTGTCGTACCAGGCGTAGGCGTACTCGCGGCCGGTGACGTTCTTCAGCTGCAGGTCCACGCTCCAGCGTGGGTTGATCTGGTACGCGGCGCTGAGGTCGAGCACGGCGAAGCCGCCGAACTTGCCGGCTTGGTTGCGCTCTTCCAGGTAGTAGTCGCCCTGCGCGCGGGCCTGCAGGCCGAGGCGCAGCGCGTCGCTGGCGCGGTAGTCCACGCCCAGGTTGCTGATGTGGCGCGGGGTGGCCGCCACTTCCCTGCCCTGCAGCGAAATGCTGGCATCGCGGTCATCGCGGGTGATCTTCGCTTCCTGGTAGGCGTGCGAGGCCCACACCGTCCAGTCATTGCCCAGCTGCAGGCTCAGCTGCGCATCCACGCCGCGGCGGCGGGTCTTGCCCAGGGTGACCGTGGTGCCGGTGGCCGGCATGTTGGACACCTCGTTTTCCGCATCCTGCTGCCACACCGCCAGGCGTGCCTGGCTGCCGGCGAACGGCTCGAACTTCAGGCCCAGCTCCATGCCGGTGTTGGTGGACGGCTGCATCGGCGCCTGCCCCGGCGTGAGATAAGCCGGCGCGGTGGAGCCGGTGAGCACCTGGAAGGTGCGGCCCCAGTTGGCGTAGACGTGGGTGGTCTGGCCCAGGCTGTGGATGACGCTCAGCTTGGGCTGGCCGATGGTGCCGTAGTCCTGCAGGCGGCCGCTGATGCCGTTCATCAGGTGCGTGCTGCCACTGAAGCGGTCGATACGGTAGGCCGGCACGATCTTCCACGCCTCGGCGGGCTGGTAGATGGCCTGCACGTAGGCGCCCCAGTTGTCGAAGCGGTGACGGTCGCTGTTCTGCACGCGCGCCGGCGCCTGGCTGTAGTCGGTGGGTTCGGCGTAGGCGTAGCGCTCGCGGACATAGCCGTTGTCCTGCTGCTCGTAGTTGAGGCCGCCTTCGACGGTAAGCGCGGGGCTGGCCTGCCAGGTGAGCGTGCTGAGCAGGCCGGTCTGGCGCTCGTCCCACACGCGGCGCTGGCGCGGCAGGTTGCCGGTGGGCAGGTCGCTGAAGGTCACCCGGCGATCGTCTTCATAGCGGTTGTAGTACAGGCGCGTACCGAAAGTCAGCGCATCGGACAGCTTCAGGTCCGCGTGCGCGGCGATCTGCCGCATGTCGCGGTCATCGCCATCGTTGCCGTTGCGCAGGTCGCTGCCACGGCGGTGCGTGCGCAGTTCGTCGGCCGTCATGAAGCCGGGTTCGTCCGCTTCGTGGTGGTAGGCACGCGCGGTCAGGCCCACTCGCAGGCCGTCGTCCAGCGAGCCATGGAACCATTTGCCGCCCAGCGAATACTTCTTCGAGGTGTCGTGGTCGCGGTAGCCGTCACTGGCCTGGGTGCCGACGAAGTAGTTCTGTGCGAAGCCGTTTGCTTCACGTCCCACCGCCAGCTGCGCATCGCGGGTGTTGTAGCTGCCGTAGGCCAGCCGCGCATCGGTGTAGTTGCCGCCTTGGCGCGTACCGAAGTTCACGTTGCCGCCGATGTTGTGCAGGCCGTAGCGCGGGTCGTTGGTCCCGCGCACCACTTCGATGTAGCTGATTTCCAGCGGGAACAGCATGTCGATGAAGCGCTGGTTGCCGCTGTTGACGTTGCTGGGGATGCCGTCGATGAGGGTCTTGATGGCATTGAGGTAGCCCTCGCCGTTGAAGGCGCGGAAGCTGACCTTGCCCGACTCCGCACCCTGCCGCGTTTCGGTGAGCTGGATGCCGGGCATCTGCCCCAGCAGTTCCCAGCTGTGCGAGACGTTGCGGTCTTCGATCTGGTCCGCGCCGAGCACGTCCACCGAGGTCAGCACCTGGTGTGCGCTGAGCTGGCCTTCGCCATGCTGGTGCACCTGCACCTTGCCGAGGGTGAGCGCGGCATCGGCAGACTGTGCGAAAGCTTCAGGGGCGAACGGAGCGGCCGCGAGGGCGGCCACCAGCGTGGAGGTCTTCATGGGGGTGGAAGGGTGCGGATGAAGTGTAATCATATAACATTTCATGCACCCGCCATGTAGAGTCGGGGGGGGGGGGGGGGGGGGGGGGGGGGGGGGGGGGGGGGGGGGGGGGGGGGGGGGGGGGGGGGGGG
>NZ_JAMOKY010000005.1:0-187529 GCF_024499815.1 Stenotrophomonas testudinis
CCCCCCCCCCCCCCCCCCCCCCCCCCCCCCCCCCCCCCCCCCCCCCCCCCCCCCCCCCCCCCCCCCCACTCTACAAAGGCGGTCGAGCGCGTTCGACGCATTGCAGGGCATGACCTTGGTCATGCGGAAAAATCCCACGTGATTGGCTACCATGCGTTTCCCGTCGCCCGCGCGACGGCATCCAGCCACACCGCGTCGCGGTCCCGCCAGACACCCCCCTCCCCCGTTGCCCGCTACGCGTGATGCGCGAGCGGGCGTACATGTCCCTGCGCGTGCGCAGGGCGCAGGATGCCCCATGTCCGCTGTTGAGCCGTCCCGTAGCACCCCGCCCCGTTCCCGCCGCTGGTGGGCGATTCCCGTGGTCATCATCGTGGCCGGCCTGGTGGCCTGGTGGGCATGGCCGCGCGCCGAGGCAACCGCGGACGCAGCCCCGGGCAAGACCGTGCCGGTGCGCGTGGCCCGTGCCAGTGCCGAACCGCTGCAGCTGCGCCTGAAGGCCGTCGGCACCGTCACCCCGCTGCACAGCGTGGTGGTGCGCAGCCGCGTCGATGGTGAGCTGCTGCGCCTGCACTTCCAGGAAGGCCAGCAGGTGAAGGCCGGCGACCTGCTCGCGCAGATCGACCCGCGCCCGTATGCAGTGAAGCTGGCGCAGGCGCAGGGTACCCAGCAGCAGAATCTGGCGGAACTCGAGAACGCCGAACGCCAGCTGCAGCGCTACCGCGAACTGCAGAAGCAGAACTACGTGTCCGGGCAGGAACTGAGCGACCAGCAGAGCAAGGTACGGCAACTGCAGGGCCGCCGCATCAGCGACCAGGCGTCGGTGGACGAAGCGCGCCTGCAGCTGCAGTACACCCGCATCACCGCGCCGGTCAGCGGCCGCGTCGGCCTGCGCCGCCTCGATGTCGGCAACCTGGTGCACGCCAGCGATACCGAAGGCCTGGTGACGTTGGCGCAGACCGCGCCGATCAGCGTGCTGTTCACCGTGCCCGAACCGGAACTGCCGGCCCTGCTGGATGCCGTGCAGGCCCAGGCCGGCCTGCCGGTGGAAGCCTGGGACCGCGGTGAAAGCAGGGCGCTGGCGCAGGGCACGCTGTCCAGCGTCGACAACCGCATCGACACCGCCACCGGCACGCTGAAGCTGCGCGCGCAGTTCGACAACGCCGGCCTGGCCCTGTTCCCCAACCAGTTCGTCAACGTGCGCCTGCAGCTGGGCGAACAGCCAGCGCTGCTGATTCCCGATGCCGCCGTGCAGTTCGGCAGCCAGGGCAACTACGTGCACATCGTCGACAAGGACAACAAGGCGCAGCGCCGCACCGTGGTGCTGGGCCCGGCCGATGAGGGCCGCGTGGCCGTACGCTCCGGCCTCCAGGCCGGTGACCAGGTAGTGATCGAAGGCATCGATGGCCTGGAAGATGGCACCGCCGTGGAGATCGTGGCCGAACAGCCCGCTGCTGCAGCGAAGGCGGCCAAGGCCGGCGCATGAACCTGTCGCGCCCGTTCATCCTGCGCCCGGTCGCAACGACCCTGCTGATGGTGGCGCTGCTGCTGTCGGGCGTGCTGGCCTACCGCCTGCTGCCGGTAGCGGCGCTGCCGCAGGTCGATTACCCGATCATCCAGATCACCACGCTGTACCCGGGCGCCAGCCCGGAACTGACCACGCGCACCATCACCGCGCCGCTGGAACGCCAGCTCGGGCAGATTCCCGGCCTGAAGCAGCTGTCGTCCACCAGTTCCGGCGGTGCCTCGGTCATCACCCTGCAGTTCGGCCTGGACGTGTCGCTGGGTGTGGCCGAGCAGGACGTGCAGGCGGCCATCAACGCAGCCGGCAGCTTCCTGCCCGGCGATCTGCCGGTGCCGCCGGTGTATCGCAAGGTCAACCCGGCCGATACGCCCATCCTCACCCTGGCGGTGACCTCGCAGGCGCTGGCACTGCCGCAGGTGCACGACCTGGTGGATACGCGCATCGCCCAGCGCCTGGCGCAGCTGCCCGGCGTCGGTCTGGTCAGCCTGGCCGGTGGCCAGCGGCCGGCCGTGCGCATCCAGGTGAACCCGGCTGCGCTGGCCGCCAACGGCCTGGGCATGGACCACATCCGTACCGCGATCGCGGCAGCCAACGTCAACCTGCCCAAGGGCAGTTTCGACGGCCCGATCCGCGCGGTGATGCTCGATGCCAACGACCAGATGCGCAGCGTCGATGAGTACCGTGCCCTGGTGCTGGCCTGGCGCGAAGGCGCGCCGCTGCGCCTGGGCGACGTGGCGACCGTCACCGATGGCGCCGAGAACCGCCAGCTGGCCGCCTGGAGCGGCCCCACGCCGGCGGTGCTGGTGAACATCCAGCGCCAGCCCGGCGCGAACGTGATCGCCGTGGTCGAACAGGTGCGGACGCTAATACCGCAGCTGCAGGCCACGCTGCCAGCCGGCGTGCAGATGAACGTGCTGAGCGACCGCACCGAATCGATCCGCGCCTCCGTGCGCGGCGTGCAGAAGGAACTGGTGCTGGCCATCGGCCTGGTGGTGCTGGTCACATGGGTGTTTCTGCGCAACCTGCCGGCCACGCTCATTCCCAGCGTGGCGGTGCCGCTGTCGCTGATCGGCACGTTCGCGGTGATGCTGCTGGCCGGCTATTCGCTCAACAACCTCACGCTGATGGCGCTGACCATCGCCACCGGCTTCGTGGTGGACGATGCCATCGTGATGCTGGAGAACATCGCCCGCCACCTGGAAGACGGCGAAAGCCCGCGCGAGGCGGCGCTGAAGGGCGCGACCGAGATCGGCTTCACCCTGGTCTCGCTCACTGTTTCACTGATCGCGGTGCTGATCCCGCTGCTGTTCATGGCCGACCTGGTGGGCGCGCTGTTCCATGAGTTCGCGGTGACGCTGGCGGTGGCGATCGGCATCTCGCTGCTGGTGTCGCTCACTCTTACGCCGATGTTGTGTGCGCGGTTCCTGAAGCCGCATGCGAAGACCGCGCACGCGCCGGACGTGTTCGACCGCATCATCGCCGTCTACGACCGGCAGCTGCAGTGGGTGCTGCAGCGCCAGCCGCTGATGCTGCTGGCCACCGTCGCTACCCTGGCGCTGACCGTGGCGCTGTACTTCGCCGTGCCCAAGGGCTTCTTCCCGGTGCAGGACGCCGGCCTGGTGCAGGGCATCAGCGAAGCCCCGCAGGCGATCTCGTTCCAGGCCATGCGCGAGCGCCAGCAGGCCTTGGCGGCAGCCATCGAAGCCGACGAGGCCGTGGCCAGCGTGTCGTCCTACATCGGCGTGGACGGCAACAACGCCACGCTCAACACCGGCCGCCTGCTGATCGAACTGAAGCCGCATGGCGACCGCGACGGCGCCGCCGTGGTGATGGAACGGCTGCAGCAGCGCGTATCGAAGATTCCCGGCATCACCCTCTACCTGCAGCCGGTGCAGGAGCTGGGCATCGAAGACCGCATCAGCCGCAACCAGTACCAGTTCACCCTGACCACGCCGGAACAGCAGAGGCTGGAAACGTGGACGCCGAAGCTGCTGCAGGCGTTGCGCCAGCAGCCAGCACTGCGCGATGTGGCCAGCGACCTGCAGATGCAGGGCCGGCAGGCGCGGGTGAACATCGACCGCGATGCCGCTGCACGCCTGAACGTGAGCGTGGAAGCCGTGGCCGATGCGCTGTACGACGCCTACGGGCAGCGGCAGATTTCCACCATCTTCACCCAGGCCAGCCAGTACCGCGTGGTGCTGGAAGCCGATCCGTCGCGCCAGCCCGGGCCCGAGGCCATCAGCGGCCTGCGCGTGCGCAACAGCGACGGCCAACCCGTGCCGCTGGGCGCGGTGGCGCGGGTGGAACTGGGGCCGGCGGCCCTGCTGCGCAACCATGTGGGCCAGTTCCCGGCGGCCACGCTCTCGTTCAACCTGGCGCCGGGCGCCTCGCTGGGCGAAGCCACCGCCGCCGTGGAAGCGGCGCGTACGCAGATCGCCCTGCCCGAAAGCATCGAACTGCGCCTGCAGGGTGCGGCAGCGGCGTTCAGCAGTTCGCTGTCGTCCACGCTGTGGCTGATCCTGGCCGCGGTGGTAGTGATGTACATCGTGCTGGGCGTGCTCTACGAGAGCTTCGTGCACCCGATCACCATCCTATCCACCCTGCCCTCGGCCACGGTGGGTGCGCTGGCCGCGCTGTGGGTGAGCGGACGCAGCCTCGACCTGATCGCGGTGATCGGCATCGTGCTGCTGATCGGGCTGGTGAAGAAGAACGCGATCATGATGATCGACTTCGCGCTGGACGCGCAGCGCACGCGCGGCATGGCCCCGCGCGAGGCGATCCAGCAGGCGGCGCTGCTGCGCTTCCGTCCGATCCTGATGACCACGCTGGCCGCGTTGTTCGGCGCGGTGCCGTTGATGCTGGCCAGTGGCTCGGGCGCGGAACTGCGGCAGCCGCTGGGCTGGGTGATGGTCGGTGGCCTGCTGGTCAGCCAGGTGCTGACCCTGTTCACCACGCCGGTGATCTACCTGGCCTTCGACCGCCTGCAGCGCCGGCGCTCGGCCACCATCGCCACGCCTGAAGAGGCGCGCGCATGAGCCCCATCGCACGCCTGGCCCAGGCCTGCGTGCAGCGACCGGTAGCGACGACCCTGCTGGCGGTGGCGCTGGTGCTGGCCGGCCTGCTGGCGCTGCGCCTGCTGCCTGTGGCACCGCTGCCACAGGTGGATTACCCGGCCATCGAAGTGAGCGCCAGCCTGCCCGGTGCCTCGCCCGAGTCGATGGCCGCCACTGTGGCCACGCCACTGGAACGTGCCCTCGGCAGCCTGCCCGGCATCTCGCGTATCGATTCGGCCAGCACCCAGGGCCAGACCTCGGTCGAGCTGAAGTTCGTGCTCGGCCGCGATATCGACGAGGCCGCGCGCGAAGTGCAGGCGGCGATCAATCGCGCGCGCGGGCAGCTGCCCAGTGGCATGCCCGGCATGCCGCAGTACCGCAAGGTGAATCCCTCGCAGGCGCCGATCCTGGCGCTGGCACTGACCTCGGACACGCTGCCGCCGGGCCAGCTGTACGACCTGGCCTCCACCGTGCTGGCGCAGAAGCTGTCGCAGGTACCGGGCGTGGGCGAAGTGCAGGTGGGTGGCAGTGCCCTGCCGGCGGTGCGCGTATCGCTGGACCCGAATGCGCTCAACCATGCCGGCCTGGCCCTGGAAGACGTGGCCCAGGTCATCAGCCGCGCAAACGCGGTGCGCCCGTTGGGTGCGGTGGGCGATGAGCGCCAGCAATGGCAGCTGGAAGCGCCGCTGCAGCTGCGCCAGGCCGCGCAGTACCGCGAGCTGGCGCTGAAGGTGAGCGACGACCGCACCCTGCGCCTGGGCGATGTGGCGGTAGTGGCCGACGGCGTGGAAGACCGCTACGCCAGCGGTTTCCACAACGAACGCCCGGCGGTGCTGCTGATCGTCAGCCGCCAGCCCGGTGCGAACATCATCGCCACCGTCGATGCCATCCAAGCGCAGCTGCCGCAGCTGCATGCGCTGCTGCCACCCAGCGTGGACATGCGCCTGGTGATGGACCGCTCGCCTGTCATCCGCGCGACCCTGCACGAAGCCGAACTGACCCTGGTGCTGGCCATCGCCCT
The DNA here is from genome assembly GCF_024499815.1 of Stenotrophomonas testudinis. Classification (NCBI taxonomy): domain Bacteria; kingdom Pseudomonadati; phylum Pseudomonadota; class Gammaproteobacteria; order Lysobacterales; family Lysobacteraceae; genus Stenotrophomonas; species Stenotrophomonas testudinis. The sequence continues at coordinate 5,597 of NZ_JAMOKY010000005.1, forward strand.
GGTGGTGCTGGTGGTGCTCGCCTTCCTCGGCCACTGGCGCGCGGCGCTGGTGCCCAGCGTGGCCATCCCGGTGGTGCTGTTCGGCACGCTGGCACTGGTGGCGCTGATGGGGTTCTCGCTCAACACGCTCTCGCTGATGGCGCTGATCGTGGCCGCGGTGCTGGTGGTGGACGATGCCATCGTGGTGCTGGAGAACATCGCCCGTCATCGCGAACTGGGCGCCGACCGCTGGCAGGCCGCGGTGCGGGGCGCGGCGGAAGTGGGCGCCACCCTGCTGTCGATGAACGTGGCGCTGGCCGTGGTGTTCGTCTCCATCCTGTTCCTGGATGACTTCGTCGGGCGCCTGTTCCGCGAATTCTCGCTGACCCTGGTGGCGGCGATGAGCGTGTCGGTGGTCGTTGCGCTGAGTCTGGTGCCGATGCTGTGCGCGCGCCTGTTCGTCGATGACGCGCAGCATGCCTCGCGCTGGCAGCGTGGCAGCAACGCGCTGTTCGAGCGCATACGTGCCGCCTACCTGCGCACGCTGCAGGCCTGCCTGCGCCGGCTGCGCTGGCCGTTGCTGGCCTTCGTGGCGGTCATCGCGCTCAACGCCTGGTTGTTCCAGCAGGTGCCCAAGGGCGTGGTGCCCAAGCAGGACACCGCGCAGCTGCGTGGCTTCGCCCGTGGCGACGATGGCCTCTCGTTCCAGGCCATGCAGCCGAAGATCGATGCCTACCGCAAGCTGCTGCTGTCCGACCCGGCCATCGAGGACATCATCGGCTATATCGGCGGCAGCAACGGGGTCAACAACGCCTTCATCATGATCAAGATGAAGCCGCTGGCCGAGCGCAAGGTGTCCAGCCAAGAGGTGATCGATCGCCTGCGCGCGCGCCTACCCAAGCTGCCCGGCGGCAACCTGTACCTGTGGGTCGACCAGGACATCCGCCTGGAGGGCGGCGGCAGCAGCGGCCAGTACGAGTTCCAGCTGCTGTCGGCGGACATGGCGCCGCTGCGCGAGTGGGCCCCGAAGGTCGGCGCCGCGCTGCGCGCCCTGCCCGAGCTGGTGGACGTGGAAGCACAGGGCGAGGCCGGCATGCGCCAGGTGGTGCTGGACATCGACCGCGAGGCCGCCGCGCGCCATGGCGTGGACCTGAAGACCGTGGCCAACATGCTCAACAATTCCTTCAGCCAGCGCCAGGTCGCCACCCTGTACGACAGCCTCAACCAGTACCGCGTGGTGATGGAGCTGGACCCGAAGCACACCCAGGACCCAGGCACGCTGGCGCGCCTGCAGGTGATCGATGGCAGCGGCCAGCGCATTCCGCTGTCGACCATCGCCAGCTGGCGCTATGGCATGGCGCCGGACCGCATCTACCACAGCGAACAGTTCGCCTCGATCTGGATCGAATTCGCACTGGCGCCGGGTGTCGGCCTGGAACAGGCCACGCAGGCGATCGACACTGCGATGGCGAAACTGATGCTGCCACGCACGGTGCAGGCCAAGCTGTCCGGTGAAGCCGGTGGCCTGGACAGCCTGCGTGCGCGACAGCTGTGGCTGGTGCTGGGCGCGACGCTGGCGGTCTACCTGGTGCTGGGCATCCTCTACGAGAGCTTCCTGCAGCCGCTGGTGATCCTGTCCACCCTGCCCTCAGCCGGCATCGGCGCGCTGCTGGCGCTATGGGTGTTCGGCAACGAACTGAACCTGATCGCGCTGCTTGGGTTGTTCCTGCTGGTGGGCGTGGTGATGAAGAACACCATCCTGCTGGTGGACTTCGCCCTGGCCGGCGAGCGGCGAGGCGTGAGCGCGCACGACGCGGTGATGGAGGCGGCACGGCTTCGCCTGCGGCCGATCCTGATGACCTCGCTGGCGGCGCTGCTGGGCACGCTGCCGCTGGTGCTGGCCAACGGCGAGGGCTGGGAGCTGCGGCAGCCGCTGGGCATCGCGATTGTGGGCGGGTTGCTGGTCAGCCAGTGGCTGACGCTGTACACGACGCCGGCGATGTATCTGGCGCTGGCGAGGATTCGCGCGAAAAGATCCATGTAGAGTCGAGCCATGCTCGACTGCTTTTTGCATAAGTCGAGCATGGCTCGACTCTACAAAAACCGGTACCACCACCCCGGCGATGTACCTGGCGCTGTCGCACTTACGCAGCGCCAGGCGCATCGCCGGTGCGGACGGGTCGGCCTCCAACTCCGACCGACCCTGATCGCGGCCGCACCCCCGCAGGCGCTGGCCGCCATCCACACACATGCCGCAATCAAGCGGCTTCGGACACCTTTACTTCACGGCGGGCACGCACGGCAGCGGCCAAGCGCTCCAGCACGTCCACGGTGGTGTCCCAATCAATGCAGCCATCGGTGATGCTCTGGCCGTAAACCAGCGGCTGGCCTTCCACCAGTTCCTGGCGGCCACCGACCAGATGGCTTTCCACCATCACGCCGACGATGCGCTGTTCGCCGTCTTCCAGCTGGATGGCGATGTCCTCGATCACTTTCGGCTGGTTTTCGGGGTTCTTGAGGCTGTTGGCATGGCTGGCATCGATCATCAGGCGCGTCGGCAGCTTGGCCTTGGCCAGTGCCTGGCAGGCCTCGCCGACGCTGGCCGCGTCGTAGTTCGGCTGCTTGCCGCCACGCAGGATCACATGGCAATCCGGGTTGCCGGTGGTCGACACGATGGCGGTGCCACCCTGCTTGGTGACCGACAGGAAGTGATGCGGGTTGGACGCTGCGCCCACTGCATCGGCCGCGATCTTGACGTTGCCATCGGTACCGTTCTTGAAGCCGACCGGGCAGGAAAGGCCCGAGGCCAGTTCGCGGTGCACCTGGCTTTCGGTGGTGCGCGCGCCAATGGCGCCCCAGGCGACCAGATCGGCGATGTACTGCGGCGAGATCACATCGAGGAACTCGACGCCGGCCGGCAGGCCCAGCTTGTTGATGTCACGCAGCAGGCCGCGGGCAATGCGCAGGCCCTTGTCGATCTTGAAGCTGCCATCCAGGTCCGGATCGTTGATCAGGCCCTTCCAGCCCACCGTGGTGCGCGGCTTTTCGAAGTACACGCGCATGACGATCTCCAGTTCGCCGGCCAGCGCATCGCGCAGGGGCTTCAGGCGCTGGGCGTACTCGATGGCGGCGTGCGGGTCGTGGATCGAGCACGGGCCCACCACCACGGCCAGGCGGTCGTCACGGCCATGCAGGATCTCGTGCAGGGCCGCGCGCGAGGCGCTGACGGTGTCGGAAGCTTCATCGTCGCAGGGCAGCATCGCCAGCAGCTGGGCGGGCGGTGTCAGCGGTTCGATGGTACGGATACGAAGGTCGTCGGTGTGGGGGGGCATTGCGGGGGTTCTCCGGAACGTTGGGGGTCCCCAGCGTGGCGACATGAAAAAAGCCGCCAGGTTCGCTGGCGGCTTTCGGGAATGCGTCTGAAGGTTTCTTCAGGGTGAGCGCAGTCCTTCCTCCGCCGTGGGCTTCGGAAAGTAATACCAATAAAAGTTGGCGTGGACGGCGTTCATGGGATGTATTGATAGCACAGCTTCTGCGCAGTGCAAAATGTTTCATCGGCAACTGCGGGAGCGGTTCAGGCAGGGGTGCCTCAGCGCTTGCCGTGTACTTCCACATCCAGCAGCAGTCCTTCGTGGATGTCCACCCAGCGCTCCACCACGCGGTCCAGTTCCTTCTGCGCCTCGTCCAGCTGCTCGGGGTTGAGCAGGGAGCGGGCGGTGTAGAGATCGGAGACGAGCTGCCGCAGGGTGGACTCCAGGATGGCGACCGACGGCCCCTCCAGACCTGGCAGCTGCAGCGCCGGGCTGTCGCCAAGGGTTCCGTACAGCGTGACCTGGAGCTTGCTCTGCATGATCGACTTCCCTGCGGGTGGACATGGGCAGGGATCATGTTTACCGCGTCTTGGTGACAGGCGCATGTGCCGTGGCGCGCCCAGCCTCATTCGGCAGTGGCCAGTGTGAACGCTGTTCGTTGGCAGCCGTGCACGGAAACGAAGGTGACGCTTTTCCCCATCATCTGATAGGTTCGTTGCGGCTCCCCTGAGGGGCCGGTATAGTGAGCGCCGACTACGCAGACAGCAGAAAATTCGTCGGCGGAGCTGCGAAGTCCCGCAGGGGGCATATGAAGGGAAATTGTTGGCGCCGGGGCTGTTCGCTTGAGTGCGGAAGCCTGCCAATGAGGCCGTCCTTCCTACGTAGTCACTTCAACATCTTTCGTTTCTTGGCCTCGGTCACGTGATAGCACGTCACCGGGGCCAAGTACCTTCTGGATCCAGAAACACGGATTTCCAGTACAGCCGTCGCGTAGTACGGCGTACCCCCGATGTAAAGCTTCTGGTGCGTGTTGAGCATGACGGACTGCTGCTCGCTTCTCCGTGGTGCAGCGTCGGAACCGCCGGGCGGATTGCATCTGATGAGGCTGCGCGGGCTGTACGCTTTGGCCAGAAGCTCTTCGATCTCGGAACACATCAGGCCATCTTTCTGCTTACGGGCATCCAGAACGTGCCGTATTTCACCGGGACCGAGCATGACCGCGTAGCAGTTCAACCGTAACCAGCCGTTCTCGTCACAGACCCGATCAAAGTCATCGCATTGCTTTGGCGTGAGCAGGTACGCAAATGCAGGAGCACGCCAATCCTCCGCACCAGCGATGGACTGCCTATCAACGAATCGAACGAGCTCGCGAATGCGATCTGCGAGCGCATATTCCTGGATGACCGACATGACGCTCGCCCTCCATGCGAGCTTTGAAATCCCGCCACGTGGCAAGCCAGAAATTGTCCTGAAGAACATGGCTTCAGTCGCCGGGAGAAAGCGTCACTGAAGAGGACGCGTCACTTTTCCCCATATGGATAATGTCGTGATCGAACCCGCTTTCGACTCGCTACGTGATACGCCAATGACTTCGTGGCTTCGAAGTTCAACCGTGGAGCAATGCGCTTGAAACAGCGGATTCCATGGCCTGCAGCATGTGCAATACTGCGCCGCGGTTTCATGGCTGTCGCGGATGCCCTTGGTGCTGCGCGCAGGCATGTGCACTAGATGGATTGCCACCGAAAAAGGGTGGCCGGGTCGGCAAAGCCCGTGGAGATGCTGTTTACGTTTGCCGGCCTGCGTCGCTTCGTGCGGCGCCGGCTGGCAATCCGTCCGCGTTCCATGGCGGGCGGTGCGTGGGGGCGCTTGCGCCCGCCGGTATCAGCATCTCCCGGTCTTTGCCGCCACGTACCGTCCGCCACCTATTCCGGTGGCGCTGCCGTCCTCTCTGTACGGAGCACACGCCATGAACGCAAAGCACGTCCCCTTCCCTGGTAGCGGCCACAACGACCCGGCCAACACCGAAGACGCTGCCCCTGATCCCCACGGTTTCATCGCCAACCTGCAGCGTATCGGCGCAGGCTGCGGCAGCGATGGCCTTCCCTGGCCCGAACCGAACCTGCCGATCGGCCGACGCATCCAGTTGTCCGATGGCGATTGCGCGCTTGCCGGGCTGCGTATCGTGCATGAGATGCTGCTGGCCGCCGAGCGCAGCCGCCAGATTGGCGGGCCGGAACATGATGTTGGTCCACGCGTGATGGAAGGCCTGATGATGGCCTGCCTGGAACTGGGCACGCATGCGGCCGAGCGGGTGCGGCCGCAGTAGAGCTACAGCGCCACTCGATTCGATATCTGCCTGCCAGCCGTGCAGTGATCTGCACGGCTGGTGACTACGCCATGGCTCGAGTTCTTCTAGGCGCTGGCCTCCAGACATTCCGACCTATGCTGTTGACGTATTCCACCAAAGACCAAACGTCCAGAGACCTGTAGCCCCAACTGATCGACGCACAGAATCGCAGTTCAGCTTGGGTGGAATGCGGGTCAGCCTGCGTCAGATATTCCTTACTACACAACGAGCTTGACGATGGCCGGATCATGCATCAGTTTCTGTCGCCACGAGCGGTTACTAGGACTTCGGGAACAGGTAGTGAATAAAACCCATCGTTTCACGCGTTCAAGCAGCAGTGGCCACCTGCTGGTGCTGGCCTGCGTGCTTATGGCCTCTTTGGCGGGCTGCGCAGTAGATGGACCAAGCGTGGGGGCCGTCCAAAACAACAAAAGCACCCCCATGATTCCGGTTGACGAAGTACGTGGGCAGAAGGGCGAGAAGAATCAGCCTGCCGCAGCTGGAAGTGTTTCCTTGCCACGCGCAACACGGCAAGGCATGGGCTTCGACGATGACCCATGGGGAGCCACGAACGTACAGGAGCAGCACTGGTTGGATCGGCATGGATACCCGAACAAGGAACAGCATGAGACGTTCACCGGCGCCTCCGACGGCATCCTTTGGAGTGCGGCCAATGCTGGGGACATCGTTGCCCAAGTCATGTTGGACACGCGGGCGCTGCCGGAGCGCGAAGCCCTGGATCGACTGTTGATCAAAGGCGCCGAGGGCAATCTTTATGCGCTGCAGTCTGCCGCGTCGTTCTTTGCGGGAAGCACGCAAGGTGATGTGGTCACCGGCTACGCAATTGCACGGGTCGCCGAGATGAGAGGAGATACATCACTGGCACTGGCCAGAGAAATGATGTTCAGAGCCCCATTGACCGTCGAACAGCGAATGCGTGGTGAAGCGGAAGCGCTGAAGCTCAGCAGAACGCTGGATGCCATATATCGGGAAAAAACCGGAGGCGAGTTCATCCCCGATCCTCGACCGCTACCGTCTGAGTAGTTGTTCGTTTCACACGCAAGGAGCAAAAGTTGAAACCGTCTGTAAAGCTGTGCCTGATTTCTGCTGGATGTTGCGCCGGTATTGCAATCGCCTGTTCAGAGCTACCCATCCCACCCCTTCCTCCCTTGAAAGTCGATATCAAGGACATCTCAAAGGAGCGCGCCGCAGGCGCCAGCGATCCTTTTGCCTCGGCCTTCAACAAGAAGCTGGATGAAGCTGCGGAGAAGGTTGTTGGCACCGCTGTTTGGCGCAACAACTACTTCAAAGGAAATGTGAGTTACACCACAAGGATCATGATGATGACCGGGCGCGCCATGATTCACGTTGAGAAGCCCTGCGGCCAGCGTGCACAGGACTCATCGAATGATGGAAGCACTGCTGCGCAACCTGGGGCTGGTGGTGGTGGTGGTGGTGGTGGCGGCGGCGGCATCGGAGGCTGGCTTCCCGGAGGGGGAGGTTGTTACGGCAATTGCCAACCCCCTTATGGAGAAGTTGGACCGATCGAGCAGGCTTGACAGCCCAATGAGCGAAACCAATGAACGGAGCTTGCCGCGAATTCTGGATTACAGCGAAGCGTAGCGACTGACGCGCTCGCCATTTATCGCAAGCAAAGTTCAATTGCAGGAAGCTAGGCGCAAACGCCCGGCGTTTCCCTCTCAACGCGTGTGCGATATAGCGCCGTGCGCTATGAATGCCGCGGACGCACTCGACGTTCTTCGCAGACATCTACTCTAGATAGATTGCCACCGAAAAAGGGCGGCCGGGTCTGGAAGCCCCTGCGACAGAAGAAACGTTTGCCAGCCGGCGCCGCGTGTTGCGGCGCCGGCTGCCATATCGTCCGCGTTCCGTGGCGGGCGGCGCGTGGGGACCCAAGGGTCCACCGGTTTACTTCTGTTTCCCGGCTTCCAGACACGTACCGTCCGCCACCTATTCCGGTGGTGCTGCCGTCTTCGCTGGACGGAGCACACACCGTGAACGCAAAGCACCTCCCCTTTCCCGGTAGCGGCCACAACGATCCGGCCAATTCCGAAGACGCTGCCCCTGATCCCCACGGTTTCATCGCCAACCTGCAGCGCATCGGCGCGGGCTGCGGCAGCGATGGCCTTCCCTGGCCTGAGCCGAACCTGCCGATCGGCCGACGCATCCAGTTGGCCGATGGCGACTGCGCCTTGGCCGGGCTGCGCATCGTGCATGAGGTGATGCTGGCCGCCGAGCGCAGCCGCCAGCATGGCGGCCCAGAGCATGATGTCGGCCCGCGCGTGGTGGAAGGGCTGATGATGGCCTGCCTGGAACTGGGTACGCATACCGCGGAGCGGGTGCGACCGCGGTAGTCAGGCATTGGCGGAATACTGAGGAGCCGCCGGGCATGGCCCGGCGCTACCGGATGGCGTGGGGGGGGGCATCCACGCATGGCGTGGATCTGCTGCGATGCGTGGCCGGAACGGCGGCCCGGAACATGATGTTGGACCGCTCGTGATGGAGGGCCTGATGATGGCCTGCCTGGAACTAGGTACGCATGCGGCAGAGCGGGTACGGCCGCGGTAACCAGGCCTTGGCGGAGACTGGGGAGCCGCCGGGCATGGCCCGGCGCTACCGGATGGCGTGGGGGGTTCATCCACGCATGGCGTGGATCTACTCGTGGGTTGCCAGATCGTGCAGGTGCTGCGGCATGGCATCCACGGCACCTACCGTATTGGTGGTGGTGAAGTACTCATGCCAGCCTGTGGCGCTGATGCCGGCGACCAGTGCATCGGCGTCGGCGCGGCTGGCGCACTGCCAGACGGCGTAGAACTGTTCGGCGCTGCCATGCGGCACATCACGGGCGATGCGGCCCATGGCCAGCGGCGTGATGCGCGCCGCGTCGAACTGCTGCATGCCAGCGCCAATGCGGGCAAAGAAGGCGTTGCGTTGCTCCGGCGAGAGTGGGGCCCAGGCGGGAGTGGCGGTGTAGTGCTCGATGAGGATGTGGGGCATTGGGGCCTTCCTTGGGGTGGTGGGGTTGGAGCGTCCGCCGGGCATGGCCCGGCGCTACCGGCGTGGTGGCGTTGCCGGTGGGTGGCCGGCGTTACCGGAGGGAGCGTTGGGCGCGCTTGCGGATGTATGCGTTTGCTGCGCTGCTGTGTTCGCGTTGCCAGCGCGCGCAAAGGTCGCGCACCCACTTCGGTTGCATCTTGCTGGCATCGTTGAGCCAGTTGCCCACCGAGTCCTGCACGTAGCGTTCGGGGTCGTTGGCCAGGGCGTCCAGCAGCGGCAGTGCGTGCTGCGGCTGTTGATTGAAGAGTGAAATGTGCGTGGCCCATACGCCGCGCGGGCGCAGTGCTTCGCAGGCAAAGCGACGGAGGTAGGGCGAGGCAGCGCTTGTCCACGGCAGCAGCAGCGTCAGCGCCTGCAGCGGCGCGGCCACGAGGTCGGCGCGTAGGGCCAGCCAGGCCCATTCGCGCACGCCGAAATGTTGGTCGTCAGCCAGGGGCTGTATCGCCTGCAGCTTTTCGCTGAGCCCCAACGTGGCATCACTGCCGATGAGGTAACAGGCCCAACCTCGCACGGTGTCCGAGGGGTGCGACTGCCAGTGAATGACAGCCCCCTGCCCCGCTTCCCGCAGCAGTGCTGCCGCCAGCGCCATGCGCTGGGTGATGCCCTTGCTGGCGGCATCGCGCATGCGCTGTACGGCGGAATCTGGCAGCTCCACCACCGTCTGCAGCAACGTTGCGAAGTCCACCACAAGGCACTCGGCCAGATGCGTGCTGGCGGCTAGGCCGGTGTCGAGTTCGTGCTTCCGCGCCGCACTGATGGCCTGACTCACGGCGTCGCGTCCCGCCCGGTGTCGGTGTGCTGCCAGACCTTGGCCAGGAGCTTCGAGAGCTGCGCCTGTTCACTGGTATCCAAGCTATTGAAGAGTCCACCGATCCACTGCGTGTGCTGGTTGAACAGTTCCTCGGCCAGGCGTCTGCCGCGGGGGGTCAGCACGACCTGCAGACGGCGGCCGTCGTCGGCATCGTGCCTGCGTTGCAGCAGGCCTTCGCGCTGCAGTCCATCCAGCAGGCCACTGATGGTGGCGCGGGTGACGCCTGCGCGTTCGGCCAGCTCGTGCGGGGGCAGCGTGCCGCCAGCGCCATGCAGCAGGAACAGCACGATGAAGCGGCCTTCACTGAGGCCATGCGGTGCGAGGCGTGTGGCGCAGTCGCGGTCGATGGCGGTGGAGAGGGAAAGCAGCTGGAAACACAGGCGGAGCTGCGCCAGGTTGGCGTGGCCGCGACGGGCAGCTTCGTTGATGAGGGCGGTGTGTTTTGCTTCCAGCACTTCGATCACAATTATGATTAGGCGCCTAAGCATATTCAGGAGCGAATGGATATTGCAAGCGGAGAGGGAAGATTCATCCACGCATGGCGTGGATCTACCGACCTCAGTGCAGCTGCAGGCGGGCGATCAAGCCGCCACCTTCCCGCTGCAGCAGCTGCAGTTGGCCACCGTGGCTGCGGGCGGCATTGGCGGCCACGGCGAGGCCGAGACCGGTGCCGCCGGTTGTGCGGCTGCGCGAGGTTTCGCTGCGCTGGAAAGGCTGCAGGAGGCGCTCCCGATCTTCGGCGGGGATGCCGGGGCCACGGTCCATGATGTCCACCTGCAGCAGCGCGTCCAGCTGCGCAGCACGTAGTTCCACCGCTCCCGCATAGCGGCCGGCGTTGTCGATCAGGTTGTCCAGCGCGCGACGCAGCAGCAGAGCATCGGCCTGCCAAGGCAGGGTGACGGGTAGTTCAGCAGCAACCTCAATGCCGCGCAGGCGCGCGGCCTGCGCGCAGTCTTGCAGCAGAGGGACCAGGTCTATCGTCTGCAGCTGCGGAGGCTGCAGTTCGCCACGGGCGTAATCCAGCACCTGCTCGATCATGGCGTTCATGCGCTCGATATCAGCCACCATGCGCGCGGCCTGCGCGGGAGGCGCAAACTCGGCGCGCAGGCGCAGGCCGGTGAGCGGCGTACGCAGGTCGTGTGCGACCGCCGCCAGCATGCGCGTCATCTGCTGCGCCTGCTCGCGCAGGCGGGTGCGGCCTGCATCCAGGGCCACGGCAAGCATCTGCACTTCGCGTGGGCCGTCGTCGGGCAGCGGCGTCGGTGCGTGCAGATCGAGATGGGCGCTGGCATCAGCCAGGCGCCGCAGCGGGCGACCAAGTCGCGCAGCTGCCCAAGCGGCCAAGGGCGCCAGCAGCACCATGCCGCCCAGCAAGGCCAGCAGCACCTGCCTTCGCCAGGCCGCCAGATCGCTGTAGGCACTGCTGACCACGCGCCAGCGCCCATCGGCCTGCCGCACGGCCAGCTCGAATGGGGGCCACGGCAGGCTGGCCAGCACCTGCTGCGCGGCGTCCAGTGCTGCCGTATCGCCGCCACTGCCCTGCTCCGCACCCGCGGCGATGACATGAATGTCCGGCGGCTTGCTGTTGCCCGGCCACACCAGCCGAACGTGCTGCGCATGCCGCTGCAATCCTTCCGCGGCTACGTACAGCAAGTGCGCATGGCCGGTTCCTTCAGGAGCCCGGGCACGCACGTCCACACGCAGCCCCACGCTGTCAGCCGGGCGCTCTCCGCGCAGCACCTGCATGGCCTGGTCCAGCCGCATCTGCGGTGCCGCCGGGCGCGGCAGCCAGCCCACCACGGCCATGCTGACCGCCGTGGCCAGCAGCAGGCTGCTGACGGCCAGCATCGCGATCCAACGGGCGGTGCTCCAACGTCGCGTGCCCCAGCGCGCGCTCACAGGCGTTGCACCGCTGCGCCGAAGCGATAGCCCTCACCCCGCAGGGTCTGCACCAGGCCATCACCGCCGCTGGCGGCGTGGGCGAGCTTGCGGCGCAGGCGGCTGATGGCCAGGTCCACGGCACGGTCCACGCTGTCACTGTCGTCGCCGCGAGTGAGCTGCATCAACCGTTCGCGGTCCAATACGCGGCCGGGACGCTCGGCCAGCGCCTGCAGCAATGCGAACTCACCGCGACTGAGCGCCACTTCGCTGCCGTCTGGGGCCAGCAGCCGACGCTGCTCGGGCAGCAGGCGCCAGCCATCGAACCGTAGTTCAAACGACGTCCGTGCGCGCAGCTTGTCCTGCCGGCGCAGCAGCGCACGTACGCGGGCCAGCAGCTCGCGCGGGTCGAAGGGTTTGGACAGGTAGTCATCGGCGCCCATTTCCAGCCCGATGACGCGGTCCGGTGCGCTGCCCATGGCCGACAGCATCAGGATGGGAATGGCGCGCGACTGCAGGCGGCGACACACCGACAGGCCATCTTCGCCGGGCATCATCCAATCCAGGATGATGGCATCGGGGCGCTCTACCTGCAGCAGCACATCCAGGCTGGCTGCATCCGCTGCCACGCGTACGCGGTAGCCGTGCAGCAGCAGGTGGTCGGCAATGGCATCGCGGATGCTGGCATCGTCATCCACGACGATGAGGGTGGCGGTAGCATTCATGCGACAAGTATGACGGCGCTGTGTATCGGCCTGGTATCAAGACGGACACACCGGTACGACGCACGTGGTGCGGAATGACCGCTCTTTCCCGAGGAGTTCCCCGATGCGCATGGCCCTGCTGCCCCTGTTGATCGCTTCGTTGCCGCCTGCGGCTGAACCGGCCGCCCTGCACAGCCTGCCGATGACGATGCAGGCAAGCCACCCGACCGTGCGCGGTACGCTGGATGGACACCACGAGTTGCTGAATCTGGTGGTGGACAGTGCCGCCAGCGCAACCTTGCTGGATACGGCCGTGGTGCAGCGCTTCCAGCTGCAGGACCAGAACGCACGCAACCACGACGCGCAGGGCGCCAGCGCGGGCGGGTTGACACTGCGCAGCACGCGCAGCGTGGCGATGGCGCTGGGCAGCCTGCAACTGCAGGTGACTGCATTGCAGGCCGACCTGGCCAGCCTGTCTTCGTCGCGCGCCGCGCCGTTGCACGGCATCATCGGCCAAGACATCACTGCGCGCTTCGATACGCGCTGGGATTTCGCCAATGCACGCCTGAGGCTGTGGCCGGCGCAGACGCTGCCCACCTCGGCGGCGCACTGCCAGGGCAACGCCCTGCCCGACCGCAGCGGGGTGTTGAAGGGTTTCGGCTTTGTCACCCTGCAGCTGGGCGATGACGGCGTGGAGGCCATCGGCGTGGTCGATACCGGTTCGGCCCAGACCATCCTCAACGACGCGGCAGCGAGTGCGTTGGGCCTGCGCACCGATGGCAGCGATGTGCGTGTGCGGGCGCGCAGCAAGGGCAGCGAAGGGCTGGGTGGCAAGCCGACGCCAACGTGGCTTTACACCCTGCCCGCGCTGGCCAGTGCGGGGTGGCAGCACCCGGCGGTGGAAGTGCGCATCAGCGAATTGCCGGTGTTCCGGGCGATTGGGCTGGACCAGCAGCCGGCGGTGATCCTCGGTGCGGACGTGATGCAGGGTGGCCAAGTGGACATCAGTGCAGGGGCCGAGCGCATCTGCCTGCGGCGGTAGCCGCGCGGGATTTACGCGATCTTGGCAGAAGGCGCAGTATAAGAACCACACACTTGTCTTCTTGGACGACCGCATGACCCCTTCGCAAGCCGATGCCATTGCCAGCGCCGTGATGCAGCCCGACCACCGGCGTGACGAGATCGCCGCGCGCCAGCAGGAGGAGATGCAGCAGCTAAAGCGCCAGCGGAGGGCGGCCGCCATCGGCCTGGTCGGCATGGCCGCAGGCGGGTTGATTGCCTACCAGTTGGGGCTGCCTTGGGTGAAGGGCGTGCTGTATGGCGGTGTGCCGACGTTTTTCATCGCCAAGGTCTGGTTGGATCGGCGCGCGTTGCGCGGCTGAGGTCGCGCGCGGTTCATCCACGCATGGCGTGGGATGCACCCCAAAAAAAAACCCCGCCTTCCGGCGGGGTTTTTCATTACGTCGGGAACGCGTGGACTTAGAAGTCCATGCCGCCCATGCCACCCATGCCGCCCATGCCACCGGCGCCGCCCATGGCCGGCTCGTCCTTCTTCGGAGCTTCGGCAACCATGGCTTCGGTGGTGATCATCAGGCCAGCGATCGAGGCAGCGTTCTGCAGCGCCGAACGGGTCACCTTGGTCGGGTCCAGGATGCCGAACTGCAGCATGTCGCCGAACTCGCCGGTAGCGGCGTTGTAGCCGAAGCTGCCGGTGCCTTCCTTGACCTTGTTGATGATGACCGACGGCTCTTCACCGGCGTTGGCCACGATTTCGCGCAGCGGGGCTTCCATCGCACGCAGGGCGATCTGGATGCCGTGGTTCTGGTCTTCGTTGGCGCCCTTCAGGCCAGCCAGCGAGGTGACCGCACGGACCAGGGCAACGCCGCCGCCCGGGACCACGCCTTCTTCAACGGCTGCACGGGTAGCGTGCAGGGCGTCGTCGACGCGATCCTTCTTTTCCTTCATTTCGATTTCGGTCGAAGCGCCGACCTTGATCACGGCAACGCCGCCGGCCAGCTTGGCCACGCGTTCCTGCAGCTTCTCGCGGTCGTAATCCGAGGAGGTGTCCTGGATCTGGGTCTTGATCTGGCCGACGCGTGCGTCGACGGCAGACTTTTCACCCACGCCATCGATGATGGTGGTGTTTTCCTTGGAAACCTGCACCTTCTTGGCGCGGCCGAGATCCTTGATGGTGGCCTTTTCCAGCGACAGGCCTACTTCTTCGGAGATCACGGTGCCGCCGGTCAGCACGGCCATGTCTTCCAGCATCGCCTTGCGACGGTCGCCGAAGCCCGGAGCCTTGACGGCCACGACCTTGACGATGCCACGGATGGTGTTGACCACCAGGGTCGCCAGCGCTTCGCCTTCGACTTCTTCGGCAACGATCAGCAGCGGCTTGCCGGCCTTGGCGACGCCTTCCAGCACCGGCAGCAGGTCACGGACGTTGGAGATCTTCTTGTCGTGCAGCAGGATGAACGGGTCATCCAGGTCAGCGGTCTGCGACTGCTGGTTGTTGATGAAGTACGGGGACAGGTAGCCGCGGTCGAACTGCATGCCCTTGACCACGTCCAGCTCGTTGTCCAGGCCCGAGCCTTCTTCAACGGTGATTACGCCTTCCTTGCCGACTTCCTTCATCGCGTCAGCGATGATCTGGCCGATCGACTCGTCCGAGTTGGCCGAGATGGTACCGACCTGGGCAATCGCCTTGTCGTCGGCGGTCGGCTTGGAGATGTTCTTCAGCTCGGCAACGGCGGCCACAACGGCCTTGTCGATACCGCGCTTGAGGTCCATCGGGTTCATGCCGGCAGCAACAGCCTTGGCGCCTTCGCGGATCAGGGCCTGGGCCAGCACGGTGGCGGTGGTGGTGCCGTCGCCAGCGTCGTCGTTGGTGCGGGAAGCAACTTCCTTCACCATCTGCGCGCCCATGTTCTCGAACTTGTCAGCCAGTTCGATCTCCTTGGCGACGGAGACGCCGTCCTTGGTGATGGTCGGAGCGCCGAAGCTCTTTTCCAGCACGACGTTGCGACCCTTCGGGCCCAGGGTGGCCTTGACGGCATTGGCGAGAACGTTGACGCCGCGCACCATGCGCGAACGGGCGTCTTCACCGAAACGAATATCCTTGGCAGCCATTGCGATTACCTCGATGTTTGCGCCGGGCCGGGCCCGGCGACGGAAAGGGATGTCTTACAGGAAAGCAGGTCGCGCCGAGGCTCAGCCGATGATGGCGAGCACGTCGTCTTCGCGCAGGACCTTGTACTCGACGCCTTCGCTCTTGTACGAGCTGCCGGCGTACTGGCCGTAGATGACCTTGTCGCCAACCTTCAGCGACGGAGCGCGCACGGTGCCGTTGTCCAGGGCCTTGCCCGGGCCGACGGCGACGACTTCACCCTTGGTCGACTTTTCCTTGGCCGAATCCGGAATGACGATGCCACCGGCGGAGATTTCGTCGGCTTCGATCGGCTTGACCACAACGCGGTCGTGCAGCGGCTTGATGTTCATAGGGACCTCTTAAGTTGTTGATTGGTCTAAAAAAGTCCGGCGATGTTAGCACTCACCCCAGGTGACTGCCAGCATTGCTCGCGAAAAAACCCGACAGGTCGGGAGCAGGACAGAGATGGAGCTGCCCTTGGGCCTTTCAAGCCCCGCCACGGAAAAATTTTCGACGGTGCGCTGCGGCGGGGACAGACGGCGGGACCGACAGGTTCCCGCATTTTTGGTGATCCACGTCGCAGTGTCAGATATCTGACGTTCAGTTACGGCAAAGTGTCACGCGTTCGGCCTTAGGCTCGCCCGGCATTCCCAATCACAAGGAGTAGTCGATGCGATTGCTGTCCCCGCTTGCCGCCGCCTGCCTGCTGGCGCTGGTCGCCGCGCCGGCCCAGGCCGAGGTCTTCATCAACGAACTGCACTACGACGACAGCACCCCAGCCGGTGACGTCGGCGAAGCCATCGAAGTGGTCGCCACCGCTGGCGAGGACCTCTCCGGCTACCGCCTGTATCTCTACAACGGCGCCAACGCTTCGGCCGCCGTGGTCTACGACAACAAGCCCGTGCCGGCTGGCAGCGCAGCCGGCTGCGGCAGCGCCACGATCGCCGTGGTCACCTACCCGACCAACGGCCTGCAGAACGGCCCCAACGACGGCATCGCCCTGGTCGACGCCAGCGGCAAGGTGGTCCAGTTCCTCAGCTACGAGGGCGCCATCACCGCCTCCGGTGGCCCCGCCGCCGGCATGACCAGCCAGAACATTCCGGTTGCCGAAAGCAACAGCACCGCTCCGGGCACCTCGCTGCAGCTGACCGGCAGCGGCAGCCAGTACGCCCACTTCACCTGGGCCGAGTCGGCCGGTGAGACCTTCGGCCGCTGCAACAACAACCAGACCTTCAGCGGCGGTGGCGGCACCCCGGGCGGCCCGAACACCCCGCCGTCGGTGACCACCACCACCCCGGCACAGGGCAGCAGCACCTTCCCGGCCGCGGCCGATCTGGAAGTGGTGTTCAGCGAGACGGTGAACCTGGCCAGCGGCGCCTTCGCCCTGAGCTGCGGGACCTCCGGCAGCGTGCCGCTGACCTGGCCGGGCAGCGGCAAGACCGTGAAGCTGTCGACCAACACCGCCCTGGTGGCCGGTGAGGCCTGCCGCTTCGACATCCGCGCCTCGCGCATCACCGACAGCCAGGGCGCACGCCCGGCCGCTGACAGCCGCATCGCCTTCACCGTGGCCAGCACCACCGGCAACCCGGACCCGGACCCGGGCAATCCCGGCAACCCAGGCACCCCGGCGGGCTACTACTCCAAGGTCAACACCTCCAGCCCGAGCCAGCTGCGCTGCTCGCTGCACGAGACCATCAAGGGCCACACCGCGTACCCGTACAGCGGCTCGGGCACCAGCACCTGGACCATCCTGGAAATCGCCGACGAAGATCCGAACAACAGCGGCAAGATCCTCGACGCCTACCGCAACCACAGCTACACCAAGGTGAGCAGCCGTGCGGGCACGGGCAGCGGCCTGACCTACAACCGCGAGCACACCTGGCCGAACTCGCTGGGCTTTGCCAGCACCACCGGCGACAAGGGCCTGCCGTACGCCCCGTACACCGATACCCACATGCTGTACCTGACCGATGCGCAGTGGAATGCCGACCGCGGCAACAAGCCGTTCGGCAAGTGCGATGCCAACTGCGGCGAGCGCGCCACGGAGGCCAACAACGGCCAGGGCGGCGGCAGCGGCGGCTACCCGGGCAATTCCAACTGGGTGCGTACCCCCGACGGCAACACCGGCACCTTCGAGGTGTGGGGCAAGCGCAAGGGCGACATGGCGCGTGCGGTGATGTACATGGCCATCCGTTATGAGGGCGGCAAGGATGCGGCCACCGGCCAGTCCGAACCGGACCTGGAACTGACCGACGACCGCAGCAAGATCGTCAAGACCAGCAGCTCGCCGGCCTACATGGGCCTGCTGTCGACCCTGATCGACTGGCACCTGTCCGATCCGCCGGATGATGCCGAGCGTGCCCGTAATGACGTGATCTACTCGTTCCAAGGCAACCGCAACCCGTTCATCGACCACCCTGAGTGGGCGACCCCGGGCCTGTTCACCTCCGCCAAGCCGGCCACCTGCCAGCTGGCCAACTGACCGCGCAACGCAGCGGTCCACGCCGCCGCCGGGCCCTGACCCGGCGGCGGCCCTATACTCGGCGGTCATGTCGACCGTCGATCCCGTCCTGCTGCTGTTGACCACCTGCCCGGACCGGGCCAGTGCCGAGCGCATCGCGCACGCGCTGGTCGGCGAGCGCCTGGCTGCGTGCGTCACCCGGCTGGAAGGAGCGCAGTCGACCTACCGCTGGCAGGGCGACGTCATCACCGACGCCGAACTGCAGTTGCTGGTGAAGACCACGGCGAGCCGCGTCGATGACGCGATCGCCCGCATCGTCGAACTGCATCCGTATGAACTCCCGGAGTGCATCGCGGTCGAAACCCGGGCCGGCCTGCCGGCGTATCTGGACTGGATCCGGGCGCAGACCCGGGAGGACACCGATTGATGAAGTTGTTTGCTCGTGGCGCCGCGCTGTGCGCCCTGCTGTGGCTGGCCCTGCCCGCCTTCGCGCTGGATGAGAAGGACCTGCTGCCGGTCGATCAGGCGTTCGCGCTGACCGCCAGTGCGCCCGAACGTGGCCAGATCCAGCTGCAGTTCAAGATCGCCCCCGGCTATTACCTGTATCGCCACCGCACCAGCGTCAAGGCCGACCCGGCCTTCAATGCCGGTGCGCTGCAGATGCCGGCCGGCAACAAGCACCACGACGATTTCTTCGGCGAGGTGGAAACCTACCGCGAGCGCCTGCAGGCCACCCTGCCCGGCGCGCCGACCGATGCGGCCGGCACCATCAGCCTGGAAGTGCGCTACCAGGGCTGCGCCGATGCCGGCGTGTGCTACCCGCCGCAGAAGCGCGTGGTGCAGGTAACCCTGCCCGGCGCGGGCGGCAAGGCCGCGGTGCCCACCGCGCGCGTCACCGGCGTAACCCCCTTCAACAACCCGCTGGCCGGTGCCGGCAGCAACGGCGGCCTGCGCCTGCCGGGCGCCAGCAACAGCCAGGCGCTGCCGCTGCCGTCGGAACAGGCCTTCGGCTTCGATGCCATCGCCAGCGACGGCAATACCCTGCTGCTGCGCTTCACCCCGGCGCCGGGCTACTACCTGTACCGCGACCGCACCTCGCTGAAGCTGGAAGGCAGCACCGGCGTGCTAGTCGACAAGCCGCGCTGGCCGGCCGCGCAGGCGCATCGCGACGAGCACTTCGGTGATGTCTCGGTGTACTTCAACCAGGTGGAAGTGCCGCTGCCGCTGCGCCGCACCCGCGCCGAGGCCGTGGACAGCACCCTGGTGGTGACCTTCCAGGGCTGCCAGACCGATGGCATCTGCTACCCGCCGATGACCCGCCGGGTCAAGCTGTCCATTCCCGCCGGCAAGCTGACTGCCGCCGCTGACACCGCCGCTGCTGCACCGGCCGCCGCCAGCGACATCCCGCGCGAAGACGCCGACGGCACGCCACGCCGCCTGCTGCCGACCGTGCCCAACGATGCCGCGGACGCCGCCGGTGATGGCGCAGCCGGGGGCGATGCCTTCGCTGCCGATGCGCAGCAGGACAACGCCAAGCGCACCAAGCCGCCGGGCAGCGTGCCCAAGACCGACAGCTCGTTGCTGTGGGTGTTGCTGCTGGCGCTGGGCGGTGGCCTGGTCCTGAACCTGATGCCCTGCGTGCTGCCGATCCTGTCGCTGAAGGTGTTGAGTCTGGCGCAGAGCGGCGAGAGCGCCGAGCGCGCCCGCAGCCATGCCCTGTGGTACACGCTGGGCGTGCTGGTGGCGTTCGCGGTGATCGGTGCGCTGATGGTTGGCCTGCGCATGCTCGGCAACGCAGTGGGCATCGGCTTCCAGCTGCAGCACCCGGGCGTGGTGGCGGCGCTGGCCTACATCATGTTCGCCGTCGGCCTGAGTCTGTCCGGTGTGTTCACCATGGGCGGCGGCATCGGCAACTTCGGCCAGTCGCTGGCCCGCCGCAGCGGCCCGGCCGGTGATTTCTTCACCGGCGTGCTGGCCTGCGTGGTCGGCAGCGCCTGCGTCGGCCCGTTCTTCGGTCCGGCCGTGGCCTATGCCTTCGTGGCCCCGCCGATCGCGGCGATGCTGGTGTTCCTGTTCCTCGGCCTGGGCCTGGCCCTGCCGTTCCTGCTGATCGGCTTCGTGCCGGCGCTGGCCCGCCGCCTGCCCAAGCCGGGCCCGTGGATGGAAACGCTGAAGCACGTGCTGGCCTTCCCGATGTATGCGGCTGCGCTGTGGCTGCTGTGGGTGCTGGGCAAGCAGCGTGGCGTGGACGGCATGGCGCTGGCCCTGGGCGGCCTGCTGCTGCTGACCGCCGGCCTGTGGCTGTTCGAAACCAGCCGCTGGCGCAGCAAGCGTGGCGCCAGTCTGCTGGGCGTGCTGCTGGCCCTGGCCGCGCTGGGCCCGGTGTGGGGCGTGTCCCAGCTGCAACCGCCGGCGCGTGCCGCGCAGGCGGCCAGCGACAACGTGGTGGATTACTCGCCGCAGATGCTGGACCGCCTGCGCGCGGACAACCGCGTGGTGTTCGTGAACATGACCGCCGACTGGTGCGTGAGCTGCAAGGCCAACGAACGCGCGGTGCTGTCGCGCCCGGAGTTCAAGGAACTGCTCAAGCGCACCAACGCGGTGTACATGCGCGGCGACTACACCAACGTCGACCCGCAGATCACCGCGTTCCTGGATGAGCACAAGGCCGTGGGCGTGCCGCTGTACGTGGTGTACGGCCCGGGCGCACCGCCGACCGTGCTGCCGACCCTGCTGACCCAGGCCCTGGTGGAAGAAGCGCTGCTGCGCACCGCCCGATGAGTTGGCGGCGGCCCGCACTGCTGTGGACAGCGGTGCTGGCCGCCAGCCTCGGCCTGTGGGCCGGGCATCGGTTGACGCCGGTGGCTTCGACGCCTCCTGATGTGAAACCCCCGATTCCTGTCCTGCGCGCCGGTGATGCCCTGCCGGCGCTGGTGCTGCCTGGTGTGGACGGGCAACCGCTGGATATCCGCCAGCGTTTCAGCGGCCGGCCGCTGCTGGTGAACGTGTGGGCCAGCTGGTGCGGACCCTGCATCGAGGAAATGCCCGAGCTGGCCCGCTTCGCCGAAGCGCAGGGCGATGGCGGTGTGCAGGTGCTGGGCCTGGCACTGGATACGCCGGAGAGCGTGGCGGATTTCCTGCAGCGGGTGCCGGTGGATTACCCGATCGTGCTCGACACCCCGGGCCCGCGCGATGCCAGCGTGCAGCTGGGCAATGCGCAGGGGCTGCTGCCGTATAGCGTGCTGTTCGATGCGCAGGGACGGAGGGTGAAGGCGAAGCTGGGACCGTTCGAGCACGGTGAGATTGCAGGCTGGGTGGAGTGAGTTTCTTTGCAGGGCTTGCAGCCCTGCACCTGCCGAATCAACGTCAACGTCAATAGCCAGAGCGGCATTCCGTGGGATGGCGGGGCGCTGTGGGTTTGCGGGGACGCCGTGAACCCATCCATGGGGGCTTGGTCGCCGCATCCATGCGGCTCACACCCCGCAAACCCACAGTGCCCCGCCTTCGACAGTTTCACGCGGCTGTGAGTAACGGCGGCTGTGGGTAACGGCGACTGCTGGAACGCTCGGCTTCTGGTAGGTGTCGGCCGTTGGTCGACACATCTGTCAGATATCGAAATTCATCTGGGTCAGAGCCCGTTGCGCAGCAACGGGATCCGACCCATGCCATTCCGACAGATCGCGGGAAACTGTCGAAGGCGGGGCGGGTCCGGTGGCAGGGGCGTGAGCGCCATGGATGGCGCGACCGAGGCTACATGGACGTATTCACGCCGTCCCCTGCCACCGGACCCACCCCGCCAACTCACGGATAGCCGGCTTCTGACGTTGACGTTGCCTCTGCGGGTGCAGGGCTGCAAGCCCTGCAACAAAACCCTCCTTGACCGTAGCCCGTCCGCCCCCGGAAAATTACCGGATTAATTCTCATTTGCTGTTACGCAGGATGCGGGCGGCAGCCTCGACGGCCTCTCTCCCCGATGTTCAAGAACGTCCTGTTCCAACTGCACTGGCTGCTGGGCATCACGGCCGGCACCATTCTGGCCATCATGGGCCTCAGCGGCGCCACGTTGTCTTTCGAGGACGAGCTGCTGCGTGCCGCCAACCCTGGCTTCGCCGCCATCGCCGAACACTACGACGACGGTCAGCAGCCTCTCGCGCTGAGCGAACTGGTGCCGCTGCTGCAGGCCGGCAGCGAGCGCCCGCTGCAACGCCTGCGCGTGGACGCCACCGGCCAGCGCCCCTCGGTGGCGCGCTTTGCTGGCGGCAAGGACCACTGGGTCTACTTCAACCCCTACAACGGCGAACGCTTCAGCCACCTGCGGGGCCAGGCGTTATTCGATTTCGTCGAAGACCTGCACCGGCACCTCGCGGCCGGTGAACGCGGCAAGGTCGTGGTCGGCAGCTGCGCCATCGCCCTGCTGTTCTTCGCCCTGTCCGGCCTGTATCTGCGCTGGCCCCGCCGCTGGTGGCACTGGCGCAGCTGGCTGGCAGTGGAATGGAAGCGCAGCGGCCGCGGGTTCCTGTGGAGCCTGCACTCGGTGATCGGCACCTGGGTGCTGCTGATCTACCTGATGAGTGCGCTGACCGGCCTCTGGTGGTCGTTCGACTGGTACCGCAGTGCAGCCAATTCGGTGCTGGGCGTAACCCCGCCGGCCAAGCACAAGGTCGCGCCCGACGCCGTGCTCGACCTGCAGCATGTCGAGGACACGCTGTATGCGCAGCCCGGCGTGCGCAGCGGTTACATCGACCTGCGCCTGCCGGAAAAGCCGGGCCAGGTACTGAACGTGCGGGTGATGTCTGGCGACCCGGCCCTGCGCGGCGGCCACCACGACCGCGCGCATGACCTGCTGCAGCTGGACCCGGCCAGCGGCGCGCTGCTGGATGCGCGCCCCTACGAGCGCCAGGGCACCGGCGGCAAGCTGGCCACCAGCGTGTTCGCGCTGCATTCGGGCAGCTACTTCGGCCTGACCGGCCGCGTGGTGGTGATGCTCAGCAGCCTGGCGATGTGCCTGTTCTTCATCACCGGCTGGATGCTGTATCTGGACCGCCGGCGCAGCCAGCGCGCGGCACGTGCGCTGCGGCAGACCCTGCCTGCGGCGCAGGAAAGCGGCGGCGAAGGCACGCCTTGGCGGGTGATCCACGCCAGCCAGAGCGGCCTGGCCGAACAGCTGGCCTGGCGCGCGGCGGCACAGCTGCAGGCCGCCGGCCACCCGGTGCAGGTGCTGCCACTGGCGCGGGTAACGGCTGCGCTGCTGCAGGACAGCCCGCAGGTCCTGTTCGTGCTCAGCACCTTTGGCGATGGCGAGCCGCCGGACAACGCCCGTCGTGCCGCACGCCAGCTGCTCGCCCAGCGCATGGATCTTTCGAACCTGCGCCACGGCCTACTGGCGCTGGGCGATCGGCAGTATCCGCATTACTGCGCGTTCGGCGCCGCGGTCGACACGTGGCTGGCCGGCAACGGTGCGCAGCCGCTGTTCCCGCGCATCGACGTCGACGCCGCCTCGGTGGTGGCACTGCGCCAGTGGCAACGCGAGCTGGGTGCGCTGACCGGCATCGTCACCGATGACAGCGTGCTGCCGCCGGCCACGCAGATGCATGACTGGCAGCTGCTCGCACGCGAAGAACTGAACCCGGGCAGCCTGGGTGGCGCGATCTGGAAGATCCGCCTGGCGCCGCCGGCCGGCACGACCTGGCAGGCCGGCGACATCCTGCACATCGCACCGCGCAACAGCGCGCAGCACGCCGCGGCGGTGCTGCAGGCGTACGGGCTGGACCCGCTGCAGCCGCTGCTGCTCGACGGCACCACCCGCACGCTGCTGGAACTGGCAGGCGAACGCGTGCTGCCCGACGAAGGGGCCGCGCTGCCGGTACAGGACGCCGCGCTGTGGCTGGCCGGGCTGCCGGAGCTGCCAGGGCGCGAATACTCCATCGCCTCCTGCGCCGCCGATGGTGCCGTGGAACTGGTGGTGCGCCTGGTGCGCGACGCCGCAGGCCGCGCGGGCCGGGGCTCAGGCTGGCTGTCGCTGCATGCGCTGCTGGGCAGCCGCATCGCCGCGCGCGTGCACCGCAACCCGGGCTTCCACCGCCAGGACGGCGCACCGATGGTGCTGGTCGGCAACGGCACCGGCATCGCCGGCCTGCGCAGTTTGCTGCGCGAAGCCGCGCAGCACGACCAGCATGGCCATTGGCTGCTGTTTGGCGAACGCCAACGTGCGCACGACCAGTTGTTCGCCGAGGAGATCGCACAGTGGCAGGCCGAGGGCCATCTGGCCCGCGTGGACCTGGCCTTCTCGCGTGATGCCGACGGCGGTGGCTACGTGCAGCACCGCCTGCAGGCCGCTGCGGCGGAACTGCAGGCGTGGCTGGAGCGCGGCGCGGTCATCCACGTGTGTGGTTCGCTGCAGGGCATGGCCGAGGGTGTTGACCAGGTCCTGCGTGCTGCACTGGGCGATGACGAAGTGGAGACGCTGCTGGAGAACGGGCGCTACCGCCGCGACGTGTATTGAGTTCGCTCGCCGGGCATGGTCCGGCGAAGGCGATCAAGCCATCACGCGGCAACGCGCGGGCGCCGCTCCGGCTGCAGGCGGAACGCCGACACCGCTTCGGCCAGCGCCTGCACCTGGGCCTGCATGTGCGCGGTCGATGCGCCGGCTTCTTCCACCAGGCTGGCATTGCGCTGCGTGCTCGATTCCATCTGCACGATGGTCTGGTTCACCTGGGCAATGCCGGCGTGCTGGTCCTGCGATGCACTGCGGATGGCGGTGAGCAGTTCGGCCAGCTGCTGCACGCTGCCGACGATCTCGCCCATGGTGGTGCCGGCCTGTTCGGCCTGCACATTGCCTTGGCCGACGCGGGTGACCGAATCTTCGATCAGCCCCTTGATCTGCTTGGCGGCCTCGGCACTGCGCTGGGCCAGCAGGCGCACTTCGGACGCCACCACGGCGAAGCTGCGGCCCTGCTCTCCGGCACGCGCGGCTTCCACGGCAGCGTTCAGCGCCAGGATGTTGGTCTGGAAGGCGATGCCGTCGATCAGCTGGGTAATGTCGCCGATGCGGCGCGAGGCTTCGCTGATGCCATGCATGGTAGCCACCACCTGGCCCACGGCCTGGCCGCCACGCGCGGCCACCGCCGCCGCGCCCTGCACCAGCGCATCGGCACGGCCGGCGGCATCGGCGTTGCGGCCGACGGTGTCGGTCAGTTCGTGCATCGACGCGGCGGTCTCTTCGAGGTTGGCCGCTTGCTGTTCGGTACGCTGCGAGAGATCATGGTGGCCGGCGACGATCTCGCCCACGCCCACATCCAGCCGCGACGTGGCCTGCTGGATGCGGGTGACGATGCAGCCGAGCTGGCCGACGGTGGCATTGGCATCGTCGCGCATGCGCGCGAACACGCCCTGCAGGTCGCCTTCCATGCGCACGCTCAGGTCACCGCGGGCCAGTGCCGCCAGCAGCGCCTGCAGATCGCCCAGATTGGTTTCGAACGTGGCCAGCAGATGGTTGATGCTGGTGGACAGCGTACGCACGAAGCCCTGCTTGCCTTCCAGCGCGATGCGACCCTGCAGTTCACCGTGTGCGGCCGCATCGACCAGCGCGGCCACTTCGGTTTCCAGCAGGGTTTCCAGCGCGCGGCTGCGCCATTCCACCGCCACGCCGAGGAAGTGGCTCTCATCGACGATCGCGTTGGCGATCAGCTGGTAGCGGACGCCGAGGTGATTGATCTCGCGCTCCTCGCGGCGGCGCACGCCGGCCAGGCTGGTCATGGCCGGGTGCAGGCGCACCGCATCGCTGCCAACCAGTGCGTCGGCCGGCATGCCCAGCAGCTGCAGCAGGGCGGGATTGGCGTAGGCCACCTGCCCTTCCGCATCGATCACCATCAGCCCGGTCTGTGCGCTGTCCAGCGCCTGGCGCACGCGGGTGTTGCCACGGGCCACCGCGCGTTCTTCCTCGATGCGCGCACGCAGGCGCTGCTGCATGTCGATCAGGCGCTGCGCCAGCTGGCCGATTTCATCGTTGGCGTTGTGCACGCGCAGGGTGGTGTCGAGGCGATCATCGGCGATGTCACTGGCGAAGCGCAGGGTGTCCTGGATCGGACGGCGTACCGCGCGCAGCACCAGCACCAGGCTGGTGATCAGCACACCGGCCACCAGCACGAGCGTGGCGGCGAACAGCACGCTCATGGTGCGTGCACCGGCCTGCTGGCGTGCCTGTGCCTGGGCCAGCGCCTGCACCTGGGCCTTCTGGAAGGCGGCCAGTGCAGGCGCCACGCCGGCGGCCGTATCCAGCAGCGACTGCGCTTCCACATCCAGGCCGACGCGGGCGGCGGTGTAGCCCAGCAGCGCGGCCTGGTAGGCATCCATGTCGGTGCGCAGGCTTTCCTGCGCCTCGATCGGCAACCCTGCCAGGGCCAGATCGAAGGGCAGCTTCTCTTCGCTGGCGCGGTCGGCATGGGTGGAGTCGCCATCGAGCAGCAGCAACGCCTCCTGCCGGCGCATCTTCTGCACATGCAGTTCCAGCACCGGACGCTGCAGCGCGGTCACGTTCGCCTGCAGCGTGTCGGCGGCCTGCTGCAGCTGCGCGGTCAGGCCCGCGTCGCCGCGACCCATCTCATCCACGCGCTCGAACAGCGCGGCGATGCCCTGCGAGAAGCCGTCAACCGCTTCGGCCAGGGACTGCAGCGTCTTGCGCCGGCCGGCATCCATCGGCATCGCGCGCAACGCCTGCAGATCCTGCTTCAGCTCCTGCTGGGTGGCCAGCAGCTGGCTGCGGTCGGCATCATCGAAACTGCGCGCATACTGTGTCTGCAGGCGCCGTGCTTCGGCCACGCGGGTGGCCAGCGCCGCCGCCAGATCGCTGCCGTGCTGGTAGCTGGCCTGGGTGCGGGCCGCCTGTGCGCTGGCGTGGCCGGTCCAGGCGTAGACCCCGGCGATGGCGACCAGGCCCAGGCCGCAGACCCACAAGGTGGCCTTCAGCTTGTCGGCCACGCTGAGCCGGTGCGGCTGCAGCCAGCGCAACAGGCCGGGAAACGCCGAGCGCAGCCCATCGAAGTGGGTGCGCAGGGACCGAAGGCGAACAACCGCGGTCGACATGACAGACTCCAGGCAAAAGGACGCACCTGTATCGACCTGGATCAGCGGGACTTTAGAATTGTTTTCGAGAACTGCCCCCCGGGGGCGCGCTTACGGTCTTTGTACCGGCCGCAGGCGACGGGGCGATGACATCGGCGCCCTGCCCTTGACCTCAACCCCGGTTGCGGTTGCACAGTAGGTGTCCCTGCCCCGCCTGGCGCCGTCATGACCACGCTCGATATCCCCCGTTACCTGCAGCGCCTGCAGCTGCCGGCCGCGCCGCCGGCCACCCTGGCCGGGCTGACCCTGCTGCAGCAGCGCCACAACGCCCATGTGCCGTTCGAGACCCTCACCTGCCTGCTGCGCGATGCGGTGCCGATCGACCTGGACAGCGTGCAGCGCAAGCTGCTGGACGCGCAGCGCGGGGGCTACTGCTTCGAGCTCAATGGCGCCTTCCTCGTGCTGCTGCAGGCGCTGGGCTTCGATGCCCATGCACTGAGCGCGCGCGTGCTGCTGTCGGCCGCCGAAGGCGAACTGACCCCACGTACCCACCTGTTGATCCGGGTGCGGCTGGACGGCGAGGACTGGCTGGTTGATACCGGCTTCGGCAGCCTGACCCCGAGCGTGCCGCTGCGCCTGCGGGAAACAGCCGCACAGGACACGCCGCATGAACGCTACCGGCTACAGTGCCTGGATGATGGCGATTACCTGCTGGCGGCCAGCAGCGGTGACGACTGGCGGTCGCTGTACCGGTTCGACCTGACGTCGCCGGCGGCGGCCGACAATGAGGTGGGCAACTGGTATGTGTGCACGCATCCGCACTCGAGTTTCCCCGGGGAACTGCGTGCTTCACTGACCTGGCCGGAGGGGCGGCGCACGCTGGGCAGTGGCAACTACACCGAATACCGCCCGGACCAGGCGCCGGAGAAGCGGGCGTTGCGCGATGTGGCCGATGTGCGGCAGGTGCTGCAGGAACGCTTTGGCGTGCGGCTGCCGGACGATGCGCGGCTGGATCCGGCCATTGCCGGGTGGCTGCAGCGGTGGCAGGCGACAGCCGGGTAGAGTCGAGCTTGCTCGACTGGGTGCGCGGAGCAGTCGAGCAAGCTCGACTCTACGGGCCAACAGCAGCCGAGCGTGGGCTCGGCTCTACAGATGGGCGTCAGGCTGTTGTCGGGGCCTGCACGGCGATGCGGTTGCCTTCACTGTCGGCGATCTCCGCCACGCGCCAGGCCCCTGCCTCGGCGGGGCCGAATCGCAGCGCGGCACCCGCCTGCAGCGCACGGGCAAGGCTGGCATCGAGATCCTGCACACCGGCATAGATGCGCGTGCCCCGCTCGGACGGCAGGTAATCCGCGCCATGGACCAGCGCCATGCTGGCACCGCCTGCATCGTCGTCGAACGGCAGTTACGCCATCGTGCAGTCGTGCACTTCCACCGGGGCATCGATCTCCACCTGCAGCCACCGCTGGTAGAACGCGATGGCGCGGGCCAGGTCGACCACCGGAATCTCGACGTGCATGACGGGGTTCATCGTCGCACCATACCGCTTCAGATGATGCGCAGGGTAATCGCCTTCAGCACCGCGCGGGTGCGGTCGCGGGTGCCCAGCTTGTCGAGGATGCTGGACACGTAGTTCTTCACCGTGCCTTCGGCCAGGAACAGGCTGCGCGCGATTTCCTTGTTGCTGTAGCCACCGGCCAGCAGGCGCAGGATGGCCACTTCGCGTTCGCCGAAGGTATCGCTTGGTGGCGCCTCGTCGTGGAAGCGGTAGCGAGAGCGCACCGGTTCGGTACTGACCGGCAGCAGCAGGGTTTCGCCGGCGGCGACGCGCTCGATGGCTTCGCGCAGGTCGGCCGGCGCTGCGTCCTTCAGCAGGAAGCCCTGCGCACCCGCTTCGCTGGCGCGCAGCAGCAGGTTGCTTTCATCGAAGGTGGTCAGCAGCAGGCAGGGCGTGGTGTCGCCACGCGCTCGCAGCTGGCGCAGTGCCTCGATGCCATCCAGGCCGGGCATGCGGATATCACTGAGCACCACGTCCACTTGCTGCGTGGCCAGTGCATCCAGCAGCGCCTGGCCATCCTCGGCTTCCAGCACCACCTGCACGCCCAGGCCCTGCAGCAGCGCGCGCAGGCCGGCGCGGACCAGGGCCTGGTCATCGGCCAGGGCGACGCGGATCGGTGCGCCGCTCATGCCGACAACCGCGCGATCAGGTGCATGCCGCCCTGCTCGGTACGGGCCAGCTCCAGGTGCCCCTGCACATCGGCCAAGCGCTCACGCATGCCGGAAATGCCATTGCCCTCGCGGATGCGCTCGGCGCGCTGGCCGTCATCGCGGATATCGATACGCAACCGGGAATCCTCTTCGCTCATCGTCAGCCATACGTTATCGGCTTCGCCATGCCGTGCGGCGTTGGTCAGGGCTTCCTGCACAAGGCGCAGCACCGTCTCGGCCGTGCGTGGATCGGTGACCCGCACGCCCTCGGCAATCCGCAGCTGCAGGCGCGGGCGCGGAAACGGCGCGGCCAGCGCATGCAGGGCGGTGTCCAGGTCCAGGCCGCGATCATCGCGCATGGACTGCACGACCTGGCGGATGTCGGCCAGCAGTTCGCCGGACAGCTGCTCTGCGGTCTGCAGGCCCTCGCGTCCGGCCAGCACCGGATCGGCGGCCAGCGCACGCAGGTTGAGGCGCATGGCGGTGAGCTTGTGCCCGGCCACGTCGTGCAGTTCGCGCGCCAGGCGCAGGCGCTCGGCATCGCGGGCGCTGTCGGCCAGCAGGGCACGGGTGGCCAGCAGATCGGCATTGACCCGCGCCAGCTCGTCGCGGGCCAGCGCCGTGCTGCGCGCGTAGTGCGCGGTCAGCGCGGCGAAGGCCTGGAAGCCGCCGTACAGCAGCACCACCAGCAGCGGCTGGGTGAAACCACTGTGGCGCAGCACGGCGTACTCGGCCAGGTTGGCCAGCAGCGCAACCACCAGCACGAAGCGCGGCGGCCAGTGCTCGGCCAGCTGCGCAACCAGCACCACCAGCAGCACCGGTGCCGTGCCGGTGCGTGGCTGCAGGGCGATGAGGGCGACCGCCAGCAGCGCCTGCAGCACGGCAACGACCGCGCGGAGGCGTGTCGGCAGCCCGACCCAGCCGTGCACCTTGAACAGCAGCAGGAAGGCGCCGAGCAGCAGCAGGCTTGATCCGGCCCCGCTGCGCTGCACGCCGAATGACAGGCCGACTACCAGCACGGTGATCACGCCGGCAAGGCTGAGGGGACGTAGGAGATGGCGGAGCAGGCTGGGCATGGCGGCATGCTGACCGGCCCGGGCCCCTGCCGGCAATGGGTCCAGCGCAGAAAGTGACTTCTGGCACGTCGGATCGATGACCACTGGCCCTGAACCCGGGCCAGGCCCCGGCGCAGACTGGCCCCACACCTCCAGACGGAACTGCCGCCATGATCCGCACCGCCCTGACCTGCTCCCTGCTCGCTGGCCTGCTGCTTGCCGGTGGCACCCATGCCGCCGAACTGACCGTGAACGTGCACGATGTCCGCGCCCAGACCGGCACCCTGCGCGCCGCTCTGGTGTCCTCCGACAATGCCTGGAACGGCAAGGCCGCACCGGTGCAGGCGCAGCATGCACACCCGCAGGGCGGCACCCTGCAGTTCACCTTCAAGGATCTGCCGGCCGGCAACTACGCCGTGCTGCTGACCCACGACGAGAATGACAACGGCAAGCTCGACACCAACCTGGTGGGCATGCCGATCGAAGGCTACGGCTTCAGCAACAACCCGCAGGTGATGCGCAAGCCGACCTTCGAGGAAGCACGCTTCGCGGTGCCCGCCGCCGGCACCGCCATCGACATCACCCTGCGCTGATTCTCCCTACCGCACCGAGGCCCGCCATGGATCGTCGCCGCTTCCTCCGCACCCTGATCAGCAGCACCGCTGGCCTGGCCCTGGGCGCCACCGCCCTGCGCAGCGCCCCGGCCTTCGCCAACGACCCGGCTCAGTTCGCCCAAGGCCTGCAGGAACATCCATGGCTGCTGGGCTGGCGCGGGGTGAGCAGCGAGACGCTGGGCCCGGCCACGGTGCAGCTGCAGGGCCGGCTGCCCGCCGGCCTGGCCGGCACGCTGTACCGCAACGGCCCGGCGTGGAGCGAGCGCGGCACCCTGCGCTACGACCACTGGTTCGATGGCGACGGCATGGTCCACGGCTGGCACTTCAACGGCGACGGTAGCCTGACCCACCGAGCACGCATGGTGGCCACGCCCAAGTTCACCCGCGAGCAGAAGGCCGGTCGCTTCCTCTACCCCGCCGCCGGTACCAGCGTCCCCAACGCACAGGCCGTGCGCAACAACGACGATGCCAACGTGGCCAACACGTCGGTGATGGCGCTCAATGGCCGCGTGTTCGCCCTGTGCGAATCCGGCTCGGCGTTCGAGGTGCATCCCGACTCGCTGGAGACGATCGGCCCGGTGACCTGGCGCCCCGACCTGGCGGCCCTGCCGTTCTCGGCGCACCCGCTGGTGGACCGCGATGGCAGCGTCTGGAACTTCGGCTCGATCAGCCTGATGGGCGGCGCCGGCCTGCTGGTGTGGCACATCGGCAAGGATGGCCAGCTGATCAGCGCCGATGTGATCGCCACGCCGGGCCGTGGCTACCTGCATGCCTTCACCATGACCGACCAGCACCTGGTCTTCGTGCTGGCGCCGTTCGACTTCAATGAGAGCGGCGGCAGCTTCTTCGAACGCATGCAGTTCGCCCCGCAGCGCGCGGCCACTATTGCGGTGGTATCCAAGGACGCGCCGGACAAGGCGCAGTGGTTTGAAGCACCGTTCGCGGCGATCTACCACTTCGGCGATGCACACCGCAGCAAGGACGGCATCGTGGTGCGCGCCGTGCGCCGCGACAACATGGAAGAAGCCCGTTCGCCGATGAAGGAAGCGATGGCCGGTGACGGCGCCCACGCCACCAACGGCCACAGCACCCTGGTGGAACTGCACCTGGACCTGCGCCGTGGCCAGGCGCGCTGGCAGGACACCGGCATCAGCACGGTGGAATTCCCGCTGTTCGACCCGCGCACGCCCGACAGCCGCGCGGCCCGCCTGTACGCACCGACCGTCGATGGCGCCAGCAGTACGCCCTATTTCAACGCGGTGGCCGCCTTCGGCGTGGAGCGTGGCCGCCGCCAGGTGTGGCGCTATGGCAGCGACATCATGGCGGAGGAACATGTGTTCGTGCCCCGCCCCGGCAGCCGCAACCCGGATGATGGCTGGCTGGTCGGAACGCTGCTGGATCCGGTGAACAAGCGCAGCGGTATTGCCGTGCTGGATGCGCGCCATGTGCAGGACGGCCCGCTGGCGCAGGCCTGGCTGCCGTACGCGGTGCCGCTGGGCTTCCACGGTACGTTTGCCGCGCGGGCGTAACCTGCCGTGTGCAGGTTCCCGCGAAGAGCAGCCGAGCGTGGGCTCGGCTCTACAGGGGGCGGTCAGCGCTGCAGGGCGTCCTGCACGGCCTTGGCCACGTCGGTGTTGTCGATGTAGCTGCCGTCGTTCCAGCGCACATGCTGGCGGTAGCCGGCATCGACGCCGCGCACGCGCTGGCCCAGCAGTTCGGCACCGTTGCCCTTGGCCCACAGCGGCACCAGGCCGTTGGAGTGGTTGCCGGTGGGGCGGAAGCTCATGCCCGGCATCTGCCCGCGGCCGTTGTTGCGCACCGGATCGAAGGCCACCTTCTGCGCGTCCGGGCCCATCGGCATGCTGTTGTCGTGGTCGGTGGTGACAATCAGCAGGTTGCGTTCCCAGCCACCGTTCTGCTCGATCCACGCCACCACTGCCGACACCGCATCGTTGAACTCGGCGGTTTCCTCGATCAGGCGGCCGTACTGCGGCTGGTCGGTGCAGGTACCGTAGTGCCACTCGGTACCGCAGGCGCTGGTGTGCGCGGCCCAGTCGGTGGCACCGCCTTCAACCATCAGGAACAGGCCCTTGGGCGAACGCTGCTGCAGGAAGCGCAGCGCGCCGCGGGTCATCGTGGCCAGGTCAGGCACGCTGTCGATCTTCTTCACCCCCGACGGTGTGGCGGCATCGCGCCCGACCACCGGCAGCTGGCGCGCCTGCTGCAGGGTGTTGGCTACGCGCGGCACGCCGATCAGCGGGCGGTCGGCCGGCAGGCGGCCATCGGCCAGCGCGGCGAAGTCGTCCTTGCTGCGGATCAGGCGCCACGCGCCGGACGGATTGCCGGCAATCGGCGTGCCCGCTTCCAGCTGCTGCCAATCCTGCTGCGACACCCATTCCCACGGGTTCTGGCAGCCTTCGGCGGCGACCTTGTCCATGCCGTCCACGCAGGGTGTGCCGTCGACGCTGTAGCCGGGGCCGCCGGTGCCCATCACCAGATCCATGTGGCCCTGGGCCAGCATCTGGTGGGCGATCTGGTGGTAGCTGTTACGCGATTCGCTCTGCGCCGCGAACGCCGCCGGCGTGGCGTGCGGGAACGGCACCGAGGTGACCACGCCGGTGGCCATGCCCAGCGCCTTGGCGCGCAGGGTGTTGAACTCCACCGGCTGGCCATCGTTGTTGTAGTTGATGGCGTTGTTGTAGGTCTTCACCCCCGACGACAACGCGGTACCCGCAGCGGCGCTGTCGGTGGCGACCGCGGCCAGGTACTGGTAGGCGACGAACGGCAGATCGGGCGCCGGCACCTCGGTGGTGTCCCAGGCCAGCACGGGGTCGTAGCCGATGCGCTGCGAATCATCGCGGGTGGGCTGGCCACTGGCGTTGAGCGGGAACGTGGTGACCGCCAGGCGCTGCGGGAACGCCGCGTACGGCGCGCCTTCGCGGCTGCCGTACTGCCAGTAGGCCGCCGCATCCCAGGTACCCCAACCGGCGCCGTCGTTGATCATCACGATGACGTTGTGCGGACGCGCCTCGGCGGTCGTCGCGGTGGCCGCCTGCGCATCGGGACGCGCATTGGGCTGGCAGGCAGTGAGCGCGGCAAGCGCCGCCAGGATCGACGGGCACAGCCAGCGTCGCGCGAGGGGTCGGGTCATGGAGATTCCTGCAGTACGAAAGGCGGCGACACCGCCCACAGCGGCACGTTATATCATTGCAATGTTGCAGATTCGTGCGGCTTTTCGCCCTGCGTGCTGCGCGCTATCGTGTTGATGATGTCACTGCCTGCTTCGCCGATACCGGCACTTTCTTCGATCACCGTGGATGCGGCCACGCTGCGCATCCTGCAGCAGCACGATGCCAGGCTGCCGCGTGCGCCCGCCTCGCTGACCAAGCTGATGACCGCGCATGTGGCCTATGAGGCCATCGCACGCGAGGCTCACGCGTGGACGGACAGCACCGTGATCGATGCGTGTGACGTGCATGCGGTGGCCGCCGATGAAACGCGGATGGGCCTGGTGCCGGGCGAGACCGTCACCCTGGGCCACCTGCTGGAAGGCCTGATGGTGGTATCCGGCAACGATGCCGCGTTGGCGCTGGCCCGCCACCTGGCAGGTTCGGAGGCTGCCTACGTGCAGCACATGAATGACACCGCCGCACGCATGGGCCTGCGCGATACGCACTTCGTCTCGGTCTCGGGCATCACCACGCCGGGCCATGTGTCGACCGCGCATGACATGGCGATGCTCGCCGCGCGGCTGCTGGCCGATCATCCGCAGGTGCTGGCCATCACTGCCCAGCGCCACTTCAGCCACGGCACGTTCTGCAAGGACAACCAGAACACGCTGCTGGGCAGTGAGGGCATCGATGGGCTGAAGACCGGCTATACCCGCGCGGCGGGCTTCTGCCTGGCGGCGACCGCGTGCCGCGACAGCGAAGAAGCAACGCACCGGCTGATCAACATCACCCTTGGCGCGCCCACACGGGAAGCGCGGAACGCGTGGGTGCAGCAATGCCTGCAGGAGGGTTTCGCGCAGCTGCAGCGTGGCGTGGCGATCAGCGCGCGCGGCTGACGGTCTCGACGATCAGCCGTTGCAGTTCTGTTTCCGCATCCGGCTGCAGCAGCGCGCCGGCCGCAACCGCTTCGGACAGGGCCTCGGCGGCACCGAGAATCGCCCAGCGCCCAGCCACGGGCACGGCGCCGTCGGCCGCGAACGGACCCAGCCACTGCGCACACTGCTCGACGAAATCCTGCTGGTAGCGGTGGCGCACGTCGCGCAGCTCGGGCGAACCGGCCAATGCGGCGAGGATCGCCTGGATGTCGCTGCCCTGCGAGAGCACGCAGTCGATGTAGCCCGACGCGATGGCCTGCGCACGCTCGTGCAGGCGCGCCGGTGCCGCGCCGATGCGTGCATCGAACACGGCGGTCTGGCGCTGGTCGTAGTCCGCATACAACGCGGCCAGCAGGCCATTGCGGGTGATGAAGTGATCGTAGGCCACCGGCTTGGTCACGCCGGCCGCCTCGGCCAGGCGCCCCAGGCTGAGCGCGTCGGTGCCCTCGCCGCCCACCAGTGTCCAGGCCACATCCAGCAGCTGGCGGCCACGCTGTTCGCGTGACATCCGGCGACGGGTGGGCGTGGCGGCGGTGGACATGCAGCGGCTCTACATCATCAGGCAGGTGTGCCTATGGTACGGCCGATGTCGGTGGCGGTCTGCAGATGCGCCGCGGCCTGGCCACTGTCGGCATCCAGCAGCAGCGTGGACGAGTGCACGGTGGCACCGCAGTAATCGAAGATGCCCATGTCGATCTGTGTCTTCATTGCCGCACCGTAACCGCGGCGTTCGATCATCTCCGCGCCCGCGCCACCGATGCCGACCAGATGCACCTGCAGGCGCTGCAGTTTCTTTTCCACCTTGCCGTCGGCACCGTCGGCGTAGGCCCAGCCCTGGGTGAACACCCGGTCGATCCAGCCCTTCAGCAGCGCGGGGAACGACCACCAGTACAGCGGATAGACCAGCACCAGCGTATCGGCGGCATCCAGCCGCGCGTGCTCGGCGGCCACGTCGTCCGGCACCGCCGCGCCCTGCTTGAACAGGCCAATGTCGGCAGCGTTGAAGCGGGGATCAAAGCCCTCGGCGGCGAGATCGGCCAGGGTCACGCTGTTGCGCGCATCGGCACCGGTGATGGCCTGCCGGATGCGCGCGGCAACGGCATGGGTAAGCGAAGCGGAATCAGGATGGGCGACGACGATGAGGCTGTGCATGGGAAGGACCTGTGGGCTGATTAGTTACCAATGGTAACTAGCAGGTGGAATTCCACCAGTACGCCCCGCAGGACGCTGATTTCGACTCGCTGGCCCTCCCTGGCATGCCGCCCACACGGAAATAGATATGTCACCACACTTCAAATGCGAATGATTCGTGATACGATTGTTAAAGAATTCTGAAACCCCTACACACGGACGTCCCAGCCATCGCCAGTGGACCCTCAACAGGAGTACTGCGCGATGTCGCACGCCGTTTTGAAATCCCGTCGTTCCGTTGCCGCCCTGACCGCCGCGATTGGTCTTGCACTGGCCAGCACCGCCCACGCTGATGCCGCCGCCGACGCCTCGTCGGCCAAGCAGATGGACACCGTGGTGGTCACCGCCACCGGCGCCCAGCAGTGGATCAAGGATGCGCCGGCCAGCATCAGCGTCATCACCCGCGAGGAGATCGAGCGCAAGCCGGTCACCAGCATCGGCCGGCTGCTGAGCACCGTACCGGGCGTGACCGGCGGCTACGCACTGTCCGGTACGCAGTCGAAGATCCGTCTGCGCGGCCTGCCCGAGCAGTACACGCTGATCCTCATCGACGGCCGCCGCCAGGGCAATTCCTCCGGCGTGAACTACCGCGACGATCTCGGCCCGCAGGATCTGAACTGGCTGACGCCGGACATGATCGAGCGCATCGAAGTGGTGCGTGGCCCGATGTCCTCGCTGTACGGCTCGGATGCGATGGGCGGCGTGATCAACATCATCACCCGCAAGATCGCCGACCACTGGGGTGGATCGGTGACCTACAACTACAGCAAGCCGGATTCGGATTCGCGCGGTGACACCACGCAGATGGGAGCGCTGTTCAGCGGCCCGCTCACCGACAACCTCGGCGTGCGCATCGGCGCCAACGTCACCGACCGCGAGTCTGATCGGCTTGAAGACCAGACCCCCGGCAGCAAGGCGGAAAATGCCAACCTGCAGTTCCACTGGCGCCTCAACGACGATCACGCGCTGACGATCGAAGGTTCGCGCGGCGTGCAGCGCAACAGCGGAGCGGGCGATGTCTACGCCTGGGGCCTGTCCAAGCTGGTGCAGACCGGTTACGTACTCAGCCACGATGGCCGCTACGGCGACAGCACCACGTCCAAGAGCACGCTGGTGCAGAACGATTACAAGGACAAGGGCAGCGCGGTGGGCAACCACTCGAAGGAAACGGTGTTCGACACCGCCTTCACCACCGGCTTCAACTGGGGCTTCGAGCACAGCCTCAATGTCGGCGGCCAGTGGAAGCGCGAGGAGCTGGAGAACAGCGACACCATCGGCACCGTGCCGGTGACCTGGACCGGCAGCAGCCGCATCAGCCCGACCAGCGAAGCCGATTCGTGGGCGCTGTTCGCCGAGGACCACATCACCCTGCACGAGCGCTTCGTGCTGACCCTGGGCGTGCGCTGGGACAACACCGACAACTATGACGACAACCTCAGCCCGCGCATCTACGGCGTATGGCACCCGGCTGACGCGTGGACCGTGCGCGGCGGCGTGTCCAAGGGCTTCCGCGCGCCCAACCTGAAGCAGGGAACGGCCGGTGCCGCCACCCAGTCCGGTGGCCGTGGCTGCGGCAGCCTGACCCCGGAAGGCTGGAACAGCCGCCTGGTCAGCGCCGACGGCACCACCGGCTGCTACATGGCCGGCAACCCGAACCTGGAGCCGGAAACGAGCACCAACTACGAGTTGGGCGTGGGCTTTGACCAAGGCGGCTGGTCGGCGTCGGCCACCTACTTCCTGACCAACTTCGACGACAAGATCGAACAGGTGCCGCTGCGCGACATCCCCGGCCAGACCACCAGCTTCGTCAACGGTTTCTGGTGGACGGTGGCGCAGAACATCCAGAAGGCCCGCACGCGCGGCGTGGAAGCCAGCGTGACCGTGCCGCTGCACGAGCGTGTCAGCTGGACCACCAACGCCACGCGCATGCTGGAATCGAAGAACCGCACCACCGGTGCCAGCCTGCTGGTGGTGCCGAAGATCACCGCCAACACGTCGTTGAACTGGGACGTCACCGATGCGTGGCAGCTGAACCTGAGCGCGCAGCACATCGGCAAGCAGCTGGTGGCCTCGTCCAGCGCGAGCTTCGCCAAGGCCTACACCACGGTGGACCTGGTGACCGCCTATGACGTGAACGAGAACCTGACCCTGCGTGCAGGCGTGCTGAACCTGGACGACACGTCCACGCTGGAAGACGGCAACGACTATGACGGTGGCGCGCGCACGTTCTTCGTCGGTCTGACCGCGCGGTTCTGAGGAAGCAACGGGGTCGGAGCCCTTCGAAGAAGCGCTCCGACCCCAGTCGCGGGCAACCCTCCACGCATGGCGTGGATCTACTGCAGCGGTACCACCATCGTTTCCTGCAGGTGCTGGTGGTTCCAGGTGCTGGCGCCGCGCGCGTGGCCCTCCAGCCGCAGCGCCGTGTGTCCGGCATCCTGCCAGCGCACGCGGATCTCCAGCTCCAGCCGTCCCTCGTCGCGCTCCAGCACGCGTACAAGCGCCGGACCATCGACGCGGGCCAGCAGCCCCGGCGCCTGGCGCAACGCCTCCATCTCCCTCACCAGCGCCGCGTAGGCGGTTACGTTGTCCATGGCCTCAGCGGAACAGGTCGTTCAGTGCCGCGCCTGTGGCGGCCTGCTGCAGGCCGTCGAAACGGCCGTCGCGCAGGATCGGATCGGTGGCCTGCATCAGCCCGCCCCATGCCGCACGCGCCAGGGCCCCGCCCAGGCTGACCCGGCGCACGCCCAGCGCGGCGATGTCCTGCAAGGTGAGCGGCGTGGGCCCACCGACCAACAGGTTCACCGGCTTCGATCCTGCCGCCGCAACGACGGCCATGATCTGCTCGTGCGTGGTGATGCCCGGTGCGTACAGCACGTCGGCACCGGCCGCGGCGTAGGCACGCAGCCGCTGCAGGGTGTCTTCAAGATCAGGCACGCCGACGAAGAAGTTTTCCGCGCGCCCCACCAGCAGGACGTCGGCACCGGCGCGATCAATCGCCGCCCGCGCGGCGGCCAGGCGCTGCACGGCTTCCTCCAGCGGCCGCAGCGGTGCCCCCGCTACGCCGCTGGCATCTTCTATGGACAGCGCGGCGATGCCGGTATCCAAGGCGGCGGTGACCGCTGCGCCGACCTCGTCCGGCGTCGCACCAAAACCATCACCGAAGTCCGCGTTCAACGGCAGCGACGTCGCACCCGCCATCATGCGCAGGTGTTCCAGCGTGGCTTCCAGCGAGACGGCACCATCGGGCCTTCCCTCGCTCCACGCGCAGCCGGCACTGGTGGTGGCCAGCGCCTGGAAGCCCTGCCGCTGCAGATAGCGCGCACTGCCCACGTCCCACGGGTTGGGAAGCACGAAGCAGCCCTGAGTGTGCAGTTGGCGGAAGGCGGCGCGCCGGCGGGCGGTGTCGGTGTCAACGGCGGTCATGGCGAATGTCCGGTGTGTGGCCCGGCCACCCTAGCCCGGCCGCGGGCACGACTCAACGTGGTGGCAGCGGCGCGGCATCACCTGATGCCCGCTGCTTATTGGACGGCGTGGCCCCCATCGCCGAGCGTGTCGGCTCCGCCACCAGGACGCTGGCCATGCCGCCGCATACCTCTGCTACACCTTTTGATGCGGCCGAAGACGCCGGATGGGCCGACCTGCTCTCACCCGTGCGCCGGCGCCTGATCGCCTCGGCGGGTGTGGCCGTGGGCGGGCTTGCCGCTGCCAGCACGGCCAGCGCTGCCAGCGCGCCCAACACCACCGAACCCGGCCGCCCCGGTTTCCGCCCGATCGTGCCGCCGCCCGCACAGGGCCACAGCCCCTGGGGCCAGGACACGGCCACCGAAGCGACACCGCGCCCGGCCAGCGTGCGTCCGGGCGAATCGCCGCTGCCCAGCCGGCCGCGTGCCTATACCGATATCAAGAGCTACCACGCACACATCTATTTCGACGAAGACAGCTACCAGAAGGCGGCCCTGCTGCGGCGCTGGGCGGCCGAGCGCTTCCGGGTGGAACTGGGCAACTGGAACCTGGAACCGCGCGGCCCGCATGTCACGCCGTCGTTCTACTTCGGCTTCAGCAACGACCTGCTGCCGGTGCTGGTGCCGTGGCTGCAGCTCAACAGCCTGGGCCTGACCATCCTCATCCACCCCAATACCGGCGATGGCCGTGCCGACCATCTGTATTACGCGCTGTGGGTGAACCGCGCGCAGCCGGTGAACGCCTACAACTGGCCGGCGCCGAAACCCGGCGAGACCGAGGCGCTGGAAGAGGTGTTCCCGAACGTGGTGCCGACGGTGCCGCTGGAGACCTGAGTCCGGGAGCGGTCATCCACGCATGGCGTGGATCTACCGGGCGTGGCCATCAACGCATGGCGCGGATTTACGCCATCGTCGGCCTTCGTGCGGGCATCCCCGCCGCCATGGCGTTCAGCGGGCCTTGATCCGGCGCCACCCATACGGCCGCAAGCGCTTTCACGATTTTCAAACGATTGCTTTAAACACCTGCAATTTCGCCGAACTGGACAGCATCCACAGGTTCCGCCAGACTGCCGCCCTTTCCTGTTGATCGGATTCCATGGCGAAGCTGCTGGTCCTGCATGGCCCCAACCTCAACCTGCTCGGCACCCGCGAGCCGGAGGTCTATGGGCACACCAGCCTGGCCGACATCGACCAGGCGCTGGCCGCCCAGGCGGCTGCGGCCGGGCATGCGCTGGAAAGCCTGCAGTCCAACGCCGAACACGTGCTGGTGGACCGCGTGCAGGCCGCGCGCACCGACGGTACCACGTTCATCCTGATCAACCCGGCCGCCTTCACCCACACCTCCGTCGCCCTGCGCGATGCGCTGGCGGCGGTGGCCGTGCCGTTCATCGAGATCCACCTGTCCAACCCGCACACCCGCGAACCGTTCCGCCAGCACAGCTATTTCAGCGACAAGGCGGTGGGCGTGGTGTGTGGCTTCGGCGCCGACAGCTACCGCTACGCGATGGACGCGGCGCTGCTGCGGGTGTCCGCCACCTGATTGTCGACCCGGGCGCCAGCCGGCGCTCTACCTCACCTAGATAGAAACCAAAGAGGCCCTCATGGATCTGCGCAAAATCAAGAAGCTGATCGACCTGCTGGAAGAGTCGAACCTGGCTGAAATCGAAATCAAGGAAGGCGAAGAGTCCGTGCGCCTGTCGCGCGCCCCGGTGGCCGGCTACGCCGCGCCGATGCCCGCCCCGGTGTACGCCGCGCCGGCCGCCCCGGCTGCGCAGGCCATGCCGATGCAGTCGCCGACCGAAGCCTCCACCGGCGGCACCGCCAAGCCGGGCCCGGCCCTGCCGGAAGGCCACGTGCTGCGTTCGCCGATGGTCGGCACCTTCTACGCGTCGGCCGCTCCGGACAAGCCGGCCTTCGTCACCGTTGGCCAGCAGGTCAAGGAAGGCGAGACCCTGGCCATCATCGAAGCGATGAAGATGTTCAACCCGATCGAAGCCGACAAGTCCGGCACCATCGTCGCCATCCTGGGCGAGAACGGCCAGCCGGTGGAGTTCGACCAGCCGCTGTTCGTGATCGGCTGAGGGGCACGCCATGCTCGACAAAGTCGTCATTGCCAACCGAGGGGAGATCGCGCTGCGCATCCTGCGCGCGTGCCACACCCTGGGCATCCGCACGGTGGCCGTGCACTCCACGGTCGACCGCAACCTCAAGCACGTGGCCATGGCCGACGAGTCGGTCTGCATCGGCCCGGCACCGTCGCCGCAGAGCTACCTCAACATCCCGGCACTGATCGCCGCGGCGGAAGTCACCGACGCCCAGGCCATCCACCCGGGCTACGGCTTCCTGTCGGAAAACGCCGACTTCGCCGAGCGCGTGGAGGAGTCCGGCTTCATCTTCATCGGCCCCAAGGCCGATACCATCCGCATGATGGGTGACAAGGTCGAAGCCATCCGCGCCATGAAGTCCGCCGGCGTGCCGTGCGTGCCCGGCTCGGGCGGCCCGCTGGGCGAGGACATCGTTGCCAACACCAAGATCGCCCGTGAGATCGGCTACCCGGTCATCATCAAGGCGGCCGGTGGCGGCGGTGGCCGCGGCATGCGCGTGGTGCACGCCGAAGCCTCGCTGAAGACCTCGATCGAAACCACCAAGAGCGAGGCCAAGGCCGCGTTCGGCAATGGCGAGGTCTACATGGAGAAGTTCCTGGAGAACCCGCGCCACGTGGAGATCCAGGTGCTGGCCGACGGCCAGGGCAACGCCATCCACCTGGGTGAGCGCGACTGCTCGATGCAGCGCCGCCACCAGAAGGTGGTGGAAGAAGCACCGGCACCGGGCATCAGCGCCGAACAGCGCGAAGAGATCGGCAAGGTCTGCACCGAAGCCTGCGTGCGCATCGGCTACCGCGGCGCCGGCACCTTCGAGTTCCTGTACGAAGACGGCCGCTTCTACTTCATCGAAATGAACACCCGCATCCAGGTGGAACATCCGGTCACCGAAATGGTCACCGGCATCGACCTGGTGGCCGAGCAGCTGAAGATCGCCGCCGGCCAGAAGCTGTCGATCAAGCAGAGCGACGTGGTGCTCAGCGGCCATGCCATCGAGTGCCGCATCAACGCCGAAGATGCTGAAACCTTCGTGCCGAGCCCGGGCACCATCACCGGCTTCCATCCGCCGGGCGGCCCCGGCGTGCGCGTGGACACCCACATCTACAGTGGCTACCGCGTGCCGTCGAACTATGACTCGATGATCGGCAAGCTGATCGTGCACGGCCCGGACCGCGAGACCGCCATCGCCCGCATGCGGGTGGCGCTGAGCGAGATGGTGGTGGACGGCATCAAGACCAACGTGGCCCTGCAGCAGCGCATCATGCGCGACAAGGGCTTCCAGAGCGGTGGGCAGAACATCCACTACCTGGAAAAGCGCCTGGCCGAACGCAAGAACAAGCCGATCGCACTGACCTGATCAGCGCCAGCGGCTGGACACGAAAAGGGCGGGGATTTCCCCGCCCTTTTCTGTTGCCTGTTTCCTGTAGAGCCGAGCCCACGCCCGGCTTGCTGCAAGCGCAGCCGAGCGTCGGCTCGGCTCTACAGAATCGCGTCAGCGCTTGTCGGCGACTTCGGCCGGAATCTGCGTCTCGGCCAGCGGGCGCACACCATTGGGCGAGGTCGGGTCGACGATCACCATGGTTTCGGTGGAGCCATCGGGCCAGACCACCTGGAAGGTGCTGCCGGCCGGCAGCGAGGCAAACGGCGCGCCACTCTGCGCGCGGTACACCGCGGCCACCTGGCTGGCACCGGCGCGGCGCACGTCTTCCTGCGCCTTCACCGAAGTCAGTTCAACCTTGGAAAGGTGCCGGTAGCGATCCTCGTAGGTGTCGATCATCAGCAGGCCAACCGCGCCGGCCGAATACGCGACAAACAACGCCACCCAGAACCAGAACTTGGCCCCGTGCAGGAATCGACGGTAATTCATTGCCCGTTCCTCTTTCCAATCAATTGCTTGATCCATTCGTTCATCGTCCCCGCACCTTGCCGCGATACAGCAGCGTCATACACGAAATCCTGGAAATCCTGCGTCCCATCCTGCGAACAGATCCCTCCGTTCGCGCAGTAACTGTTCATCAGCACGCTGTCGGCGCCACACGGTAGACCGAGCTGGCAGGCAGCCACCCGCCACGCCATCTCACTGAGCTGTTCGCCGGCCACCATGTTGGCCAGCGCCTTGTCGCCAGCAGCGCGCACGCCCATGCCCGGCGCCAGGGCCATGTAGGCCTCCGGGTCGCGCGAGGTACGCACGCGCTCCACCAGGTCGCGGCGGTACTGGTCATTGCTGTGCAGCGGCTCGCCCTCGGCGAACAGCGCGGCTTCGGCGGCCAGGTTGCCCTGCAGGGCCGCACGGCGGCGTTCGTTGAACACCAGCGACGGGCCCAGCTTGTCGCCCGGCACGAAACCACCGCACCGCTGCGCCACGCGCTCGCGCGCATGCACCATCGCCGGCGCCGCGCTCAGGCCGAGGCCGGC
Organism: Stenotrophomonas testudinis; assembly: GCF_024499815.1. NCBI lineage: Bacteria > Pseudomonadati > Pseudomonadota > Gammaproteobacteria > Lysobacterales > Lysobacteraceae > Stenotrophomonas > Stenotrophomonas testudinis. The sequence goes on from NZ_JAMOKY010000005.1 coordinate 49,525, forward strand.
CAGCACGTTGTTGTCCAGGCGGTAGCCACCGGGATCGACCGCGTACTGCGCGCAGTAGTCGTAGACCCGGCTGAGCATCCAGCGCGCTTCATGATTGCCCTGCTCTGCCTGCGCCTTCAGACGCTGCGCGTAGGCGAACAGATCTGTCTCGCCTTCGATGTCGGCGCGGATGTCCAACGGCAGGCCCGACGGCAGCGCGCTGCTGCGCTCGAAGCCAGCCAGACGGCGGGCCAGCGCTTCGGGCATCACCGGTTCCAGCGCGTCCTGCACGCTGGCGGTGGACACCGCCAGCGGCGCGCCCACGTCCACCTGCGCCGCGTGGCCATGGCCACTGGCCCGATAACCGGCCACGCCCAGCACGGCCACGGCCGGCAGCACGAGCAACCAGGTTTTAAGGGTCGGGGCGAGAGCCATCGGCGGTCGGTTACGGCACGTCGGGCAGGAAAGCGCCAAGTTTAGCAAGGCCCGTGAGACCTGTCTGAATCGGCCTCGTTCAGCCCCGGCCAGCATCTCAGGGGATACGGAGACGGCCGGATGGTCTAGCATGGCCCCCTTTCCCGCGATTGCCCCCACCGCCATGCCGTTCCTGGAACTGACCCTGCGCTGCACCGAAGCCACCCAGCCCCGCTATGAGAACGCGCTGGAGGACGTGGGCGCGCTGGCGGTCACCCTGCTCGATGCCGAGGCCGACACCAGCAACGAACAGGCCATCCTCGAGCCGGGCGTGGGCGAGACCCCGCTGTGGGACACCCTTGTACTGAGCGCGCTGTTCCCGGCCGACAGCAATGCGCTGTTGCTGCTGGCCGCACTGGAAGCCTTCGACCCGGAGCTGGACTGGACCGGCGGCAGCTTCCGCGCGGTCGAGGACGAAGACTGGGAACGCGCTTGGCTGGACCAGTTCCAGCCGATGGATTTCGGCAGCCGCACCTGGATCGTGCCGTGGAACCATGAACTGCCCGAGGCCGCGCAGGCCGCCGACGCCGCCGTGGTGCGCCTGGACCCGGGCCTGGCCTTCGGCTCAGGCACCCACCCGACCACCGCGCTGTGCCTGCGCTGGCTGGACCAGCTGGCCGTGGATGGCCTGCTGCAGGGCCAGCGCGTGCTCGACTTCGGCTGTGGCTCGGGCATCCTCGCCCTGGCCGCGCTGAAGCTGGGTGCCGGCGAAGCGATCGGCGTGGACAACGATCCACAGGCGCTGATCGCCACCGCCGACAACGCCGAGCGCAATGGCGAGCAGGCCCGCATGCACGTGTACCTGCCGCAGGACGAACCGGTGGCCACCTACCCGATCGTGGTCGCCAACATCCTCGCCTCGGCACTCGATGCACTGGCCGAACTGCTGGCCGCACGCGTCGCTGCCGGTGGCCGCATCGCCCTGTCGGGCATCCTGCATGGTCAGGAAGGCGAACTGCTGCAGCGTTACGCGGCGTGGTTCGACGACCTGCAGGCCACCCAGGACGGCGACTGGATGCGCATCACCGGCGTACGCCGCGCCTGATCGTGGTTGAATGACCGCTGGATCCGAGCCCGCGCCCTGAGCATGTCCGAGCCGAACCCGCCGCGTCGTCCGCTTGCCACCTTCCTGCGTTCCGCGCCGGGAACCGATGCGCCGCCCGACACCGGGCAGGCGCAGGAACCCGCTGACGACACGACGGATGCCACCCTCGATCAGACGGCACCGTTGGAACTGCCGGCCGAACCGGTGGTGGACACACCGCCACCGCCGCAGACGCGACAGTCCGATGACACTGTCATCGAACCGTCCTCCCGCATCGACGCGCCTGCGTCGGTCGCACCCGCCAGCGATGCACCCAGCTTTCTCGGCGCCCGCCCGCGTGCCCTGCCGACGCCGCGCTGGCACTGGGCAATGGTAGCCGTGCTGGCACTGCTGCTGGTGCTGCAGAGCGTGCTGGCCGATCGCGCGCGACTGGCTGCTGATGCCGCGCACCGCCCGTGGGTCAGTGCGCTGTGCGGTGTCCTGCGCTGCAGCCTGCCGGCGTGGCGCGAACCGACCGCACTGACCATGACCAGCCGCGAGATCCGTCCGCTGCCCGGGCAGGCCGGTGTGCTGCAGGTCCAGGCCAGCATCCGCAACGATGCGCGCTGGGCGCAGGCATGGCCCGACCTGCGCCTGTCACTGGCTGATGCCGATGGCCGGGTGATCGGCACCGGTGTGTTCCCGCCCGCGCAGTACCTGGGCGAGAACCCCGGCGCGGCCCTGCTGGAACCGGGGCAGAGCGCACGCATCGCCTTCCGCGTACAGGAGCCTGCGGCCTCCACGGTCGCATTCACCTTCGAGTTCCTTTGAGCGGGACGAAGGCGTCCAGCCGTGGCAGGTCGGGCACGCTCGCGCTAGACTGGCCGCCACAACCTCGTCCGGCCGCGCGCTCCGCGCGCACGGGCCACCGAATCGGGAACCCCCTTGAACGCTGTCCTTTCTCGTCCTGACAACAGTCGTGGCGGTGCCCGGCCACCGCTGCGTGAACACGTCGCCCAGTCCGTGCGCCGCTACCTTCGTGACCTCGATGGCTGCGACGCGGACGATGTCTACGAGATCGTGCTGCGCGAGATGGAGATTCCGCTGTTCGTGGAAGTGCTCAACCACTGCGAAGGCAACCAGAGCCGCGCCGCGGCGATGCTGGGCATCCACCGCGCCACGCTGCGCAAGAAGCTGAAGGAATACGGCATCAGCGCGTAAACGCGGCCCGCCGGGCATGGCCCGGCGCTACCGATGCCGGCAGTAGATCCACGCCATGCGTGGATGAGAACCCGACGGAATCGAAATAGGGGTCAGAGCCCTTCGCCGTGCGAAGGGATCCGACCCCGGGTTGATCACCCCACCCCGCCCGCCTTCCAGTAATACCGCACCACATGGAAGAACACCGGCGCGGCGAAGCACACTGAATCCAGCCGGTCGAGCATGCCGCCATGGCCCTCGATCATGTGGCCCCAGTCCTTGATGCCGCGGTCGCGCTTGATCGCCGACATCACCAGGCCACCCCAGAATCCCATCAGGTTGATCAGCAGCGACAGGCCGAATGCCTGCAGCGGCGTGAATGGGGTGATCCACCACAGCGCCGCACCCAGCGCGCTGGCACTGAGCACGCCGCCGACGAAGCCTTCCACCGTCTTCGACGGCGACAGCTTCGGAGCGATCAGGCGCTTGCCCAGCAGCTTGCCCCAGATGTACTGCAGCACGTCCGAGGACTGCACCACGATCACCAGGAAGGCGAACAGCAGCACGTTGCGCGACGGGTCGTGGCCGGGCACGTGCAGGTTCAGCAGCAGCGGCACGTGCGAAATGCAGAACACGCAGATCATCAGCCCCCACTGCACCTTGGCCGTGCGTTCCAGGTAGTGCGTGGTGTCGCCGCCGATGGTCGACAGGATCGGCAGGAACAGGAACGCATAGACCGGAATCAGCAGCGTGTACATGCCGTACCAGTCGATCCACACCAGGTAATACTGCCATGGCAGCACGATGTAGAACGCGGCCAGCAGCGCGTAGTAATCACCCGAACGCGTGGGCGCAAGGGTGATGAACTCGCGCAGCGCGAACAGCGAGATGATCGCGAACAGCACGATCACCCCGGCGCGGCCGAACAGCAGCGCACCGCCCACCACGATGGCCATCACCCACCACGCGCGGATGCGCGAGACGAGGTTGGCGATGACCGCGCTGGGGCTCTCGCGCTGGCGCCAGCGCAGCGTCTCCGATACCAGCGTGGCCAGCACCAGCACCGCACCGACACCAGCAAACAACAGGCCGGTCTGCTGGCCCACGCTCTGCGTGGCCAGGTCGCCGGATACATCCAGCAGGAAACTCATGCGCGGCCTCCGTTCGGTGCCAGGTCGAGCAGCGCCTGGCGGCTGCGCGCGAGGAACGCGGCCTTGTCCTCATCGGCCTGCAGGCGCAGCGGCGTGCCGAAGGTCGCCGTGCACAGCAGCGGCAGTGGCAGGAAACGCCCCTTGGGCATCACCCGTTTCAGGTTGTCGATCCACACCGGTACGAACTCCAGTTCCGGGCGCTGCCGCGCCAGATGATAGATGCCACTTTTGAACGGCAGCAGCGGTTCCTCGCCGATATTGCGCGTGCCTTCCGGGAACAGGATCAACGAACATCCCTCGTCCACCGCATCGCGCAGCCCCTGCAGCGGATCCTGCTGGCGCCGCGCGGCGTCGCGCTCGACCAGCACGCCGTTGAACACCGCATCGATCAGGTAACGGCGCAGCGCATCGCCCTGCCAGTACTCGGCGGCGGCGACGGGCCGCACCTGGCGACGCAGTGCCGGCGGCATCGACGACCAGATCAGCACGAAGTCACCATGGCTGGCATGGTTGCCGTAGTACACGCGGTGTTCGCTGGACGGTGCACAGCCGATCCACAGCGCGCGCGCACCGGTCACCCCATGGATCGCGCCACTGCAGGCGCGGGCGATCAGCTCAGCAAACATCGATACCTCCGCTCAGGTCTGCGGCCACAGCACGGCCAGCAGGAGCACCGAAAACTGCAGCAGCGTGGCCACGTACTGGTGCACCAGCAGGCGGCGCATGCCGATCCAGCGTGCGTCCCAGCCGCGCACCGGCGCCTGCGCATCGCGGCGGCGCAGGCCGGCGGTGTGCAGGGCCGCGTCCACCCGCTCGGCCGCGGCATCGCCCTGCAGGTCTTCGCGCAACAGCAGCTGCAGCAGGCTGGCATCCAGCTGCACCCGAACCGCGTAGTACGCCTGCACCACACCCACGGCCACGCTCAGCAACAGCAGGCCGGCGGCGAACATCGCCAGGCCGGGCTCGATGCCCAGCAGCAACAGCGCCACCAGCAGCAGGCCCAGTGACAGCGCGGCAGGCAACCGGCCCTGGCGCAGCAGCAGGTGCATCATCGGCAGATCGGCAGCGGTACTCATGCGTTGCTCTCCCGTGTGGCGGCGGCCGCGATGGTCTGTAGGTGAACGTCATGCAGGACAATGGACGGCCGCGCGGCACGCACCCGCGCCACTGCCTCGGCGGCGCTGCGCACCCGGCCGGTACGCAGCAGCCAGGTAGCGACGCTGGCCGCACTGCGCGAATAGCCCAGCGCGCAGCACACCAGCAGCGGCCCCTGCGCACGCAGCGCTTCGATGGCATCGGCGGCCTCGGCCAGCTGCGCCGGCGTGGGCACCACCAGATCCAGCATCGGCACGCTGGCATGGGCCGCACCCGGCGCCTTGCAGGACAGCTCGGCACAGGCATCGACCACGCCACGCAACGGCGCTGGCAGCGCGGCGCAGGGAATGCGGCCCAGCCACACCCCGCCTGCCACCTCGACCGGCTGCGGCGCACTGCGCGTCCACAACCGCGAATTGATCCAGGCCGCGGCCAGGTACGGCGCCAGCAGCCAGCGCGCGGCCATGGTCAGTCGCCCATCGGCGCGCTTCTGGAACACCGCCGTGCCCAGCCCGGCATAGGCCAGCGCCACCAGCAGCAGCGACACCACCGGCCACAGCAGCCACAGTGCCGCGCCGCCCAGCATCACCACCGGCACCAGCAGCACGGCCGCGCCCAGCAGATAGGACGAGGCCAGGCGCCAGCGCTTTGGATCGCGCGCCGTGCGCCACGCCCGCAGCGGCGGCGTGCCCTGCTCCGGCCACAGCCACACGCACAGCCAGCCGGCCAGCAGCCCGGTGGGCACATCGATGAAGTGGTGCTGGAAGGTGGTCAGCACCGAAACGCCGATCAGCAGCGCCCAGCCGTGCAGCAGCCAGCGCCACGCGCCCTGCAGGTACTGCGCGTACTTCACCCACAGCACGATCAGCAGCACGATGTGCAGCGACGGCGCCTGGTTGAACGGCTTGTCGAAACCCAGCAGCACATCGAACAGCCAGCCGAACACGCCGCCGATGTCCGGCCGTTCAAAGCTGAAGCGCAGCGGCCACAGCAGGAAGCAGGCCACCGCGATCAGCTGCGCACTGAACAGCCGCAGCGCGTGCCGGTCCAGCTCGAGGCGCTGCCGGCACAGGAAGAACGAGATCGCATAGAACAGGTCGATCGACCAGTACGGCACGATCGTCCACGGCACGAACGGAATGTGCGCTTCCCAGGCGAACGCCATCACCGGCAGCGTGGCGTGGCGCCCGGCCATCCAATTGGCGAAGCCATAGCTGGCGAAGAAGAACGGACCCAGCAGCACCAGCCACAGCAGCGCGCGCCGCCAGGGGCGCCCTGCCACGGCCAGCGGGGTGGCGGCCAGCGTCGCCATCACGCGGTCCGGCGCGCCAGCGACACGGTGAAGATGCCGAACTCGTCGATGCGCTGCGCCACCTTCTCGAACCCAGCCAGGCGCACCAGCTCATCCATTTCCTGCTGGGTACGACGGCGCATCACCCACGCCGCACCACCGCGGTGGCTGGTCAGCGCGCGGGCGATGAATTCCAGCTGCGGGTGCCAGGGCTGGCCGGTATAGGCCAGGTAGACGCCCACCGGCACGGTCGCGGCGATGCCCTGCAGCGAACGCAGCACCGCATCGTTGTCGGGGAACAGTTCGTACAGGCCCGACACCACCGCCAGCGTCGGCGCCGGGTCGACCTGCGCCAGCTGCACCGGATCGAACGCATCGCCCTGCTCGAAACGGGCGATGTCGGACGCGCCGAGGCGCTCGATCAACGCCTGGCCCTGGGTCACGTTCAGATCGCTGAAATCACGCAGCACGATGCGTTCGGCGCGCTGTTCGCCCTGGCCCAGTGCTTCCAGCACGTAGCGGCCGTGGCCGGCGGCCACGTCCAGCACGCGCACCGGCGTACCCTGCCCGCGCAGGCGCTGGGCGGCGTCACGCAGCAGTTCCTGCAGGTGCTGGCCACGGATGCGGATGCCGCGCCAGCCGATCGCGTCGAGGTAGTTGCGGTCGACCATGCGCCCCAGCGGGCCCTTGCCGCGCGCTTCGTCGCGGTAGATGTAGTCCAGCGTGCTGCCCGAATCGAAGCCTGTCTGCAGGCCCAGGGCGATGCCTTCAGAGAGCGTGCCGCCGACGCGCAGGCCGCCACGCACCACGCGCCAGCGCAGGTCGGCCAGGCTGTTGCGCTCCGGCGGCCAGGCCAGTATTTCCGATTCTTCGAAGGTCGGCCCATGGCGATGCGCATCGCGCCGCGACAGTTCGCGCAGCGGCTCGGCGAAGCGTGCCTGGATGAAGCTGCGGATGCGTGCCAGCGCCGGTGCGCGGTCACGTTCGCCGAGGGTATCGTGGAAGAAGCCCGGCAGGTGCACACGTTCCTTGATCGGGCTGGACAGGCGCTCGTAGAAGCGGTCCTGCGGGCCACGGTGCACCACGAAATCCGAACCGGATACCAGCAGCTGCACCGGCACACTGATCGCCTGCGCATCTGCCACGATGCGGTCGGCAGCCTCGTACAGGCCCAGCAGCACGCGCACCGAGATCGGCCGGGTGATCAGCGGATCGGTGCGGTAGCTTTCCACACGTGCCGGATCGTGGGTCAGCCACTGCGGCTTGACGTAGCTGTTGACGAAGAAGTTGCCGCGCAGCTTCTGCATCAGGGTCAGGCCAGCGCGCGCGAACGGCACGTACAGCTTCACCTTGAACGCCGGCGAAGCCATGACCAGCGCGCGCAGGCGCGGCGCGTAGTCGTGCACCCAGGTGGCGGCCACCACGGCACCCACGCTCTGCGCGATCACCACGATGTCCTCCACCGCAATGCCGTGCTCGGCACCGATGTGGGCGATGAAGCTGTCCAGGTCGCGCACCAGCGCCGGGAAACCCGGTGCATCACCGCGCGCACCCGGCGAACGGCCGTTGCCGCGCGCATCCCAGGCGAAGAACGCGGTGTCGGGCAGGTCCAGCTCATCGACCAGGTGGGTGACCCGGCCGGAATGTTCGTGGCCGCGGTGCAGCAGCACGATGGCCTTGGCCGGCGTGGTGGTCGTGGTGCTCGCCCAGTACCGGTAGAACAGCGGTACCTGGTCGAAGCTGTGGAATTCCCGTTCCTGCGCCTGACGCATGCAATCTCCAGATTGTCTTTTGGTATGTACTTGATTACTGCGGCGGAAGCGCCGCTTCCTGCAGCCCGCGGTGGACGCGGTTGATCATCGTCAGCACGCACAGTGCGGCCATGGCCGCAGCCACGCCAGTGACCGTCATCGCGCCAACCCACCCGAACGCCAGCAGCAGGCCCAGCGCCCCGATCACGAAGGCGCGGTCGCTCTTGCCCATCGGGCCGTCATAGCGGCGGCTGGCACCGACCATCAGCCCCAGTACGCCGGCGTATTCGCTCAGCGCCGCGGTCCAGGCCAGCAGCCACAGCGCCTCCGGCCGCACGCCGGGCACGCTGAGCAGAGCGAGGTACAGCGCGGCGTCGGCGATCACATCGCACAACTCGTTCAGGTAGGCACCCAGCTTCGACTGCTGGCCGAACTCGCGGGCCAGCATGCCGTCCACGGCGTTGAGGGCCATGCGCAGCAGCATCCACAGCGGCAGCAGCAGGTATAGCAGCGGCTGCGTGGGCGCGCAGCACCATACGGCGGCGGCCACCAGCAGCGAGACCACGGCGGCAGCCACGGTCACCATGTTGGCGGTGATGCCGAGGCGGTAGAGCCCGCGCACGGCCGGACGCAAGAGGTCCTGGAAACGTCCTTTCAATGCATAGATCGACACGATCTGAACCCGCTGATCCCTGGCAGTTCCGGCATAGCCTACCCCATGGCGTGTTCAGCCCGGCATGCCGATGCAGGCCGTTTTCCCCTGCCGGGGCCAGCAAAGCGCGCCGGCAGCGCCCGCCACCGCCCCCCACGAACTACAATATCGGCCCCGCTCCGCTGCCGATTGCCCTGTCCCCATGACTGCTGATCTGTTGCCCGTCCGTCGGGCCCTCCTTTCCGTTTCCGACAAGACCGGCCTGGTCGAGCTGGCCACCGCGCTGGCCGCCCGCGGCGTCGAGCTGCTGTCCACCGGCGGCACCGCCAAGGCGATCCGCGATGCGGGCCTGGCCGTGAAGGACGTGGCCGACGTCACCGGTTTCCCGGAAATGATGGACGGCCGGGTCAAGACCCTGCACCCGATGGTGCACGGCGGCCTGCTGGGCCGTTCGGGCCTGGATGACGCGGTGATGGCCGAGCACGGCATCGGCGCCATCGACCTGCTGGTACTGAACCTGTACCCGTTCGAATCGGTCACCGCCAAGGCCGACTGCACCCTGGCCGACGCGGTGGAGAACATCGACATCGGCGGCCCGGCCATGCTGCGCTCGGCGGCCAAGAACTTCGCCCGCGTGGCGGTGGCCACCGACCCGTCGCAGTACGCCGAACTGCTGGCCTCGCTGGACGCCAACGACGGCCAGCTGAGCGCGGGCACCCGCTTCGCCTTCTCGGTGGCCGCGTTCAACCGCGTCGCCCAGTACGACGCGGCCATCAGCAACTACCTGTCGGCGGTCACCGCCACCGATGCTGCCGTGCCGGCGCGTGCCGACTACCCGGCGCAGATGAATTCCACTTTCGTGAAGGTGATGGACCTGCGCTATGGCGAGAACCCGCACCAGAGCGGCGCGTTCTACCGCGACCTGTACCCGGTGCCGGGCACCCTCGCCACGTTCCAGCAGCTGCAGGGCAAGGAACTGAGCTACAACAACCTGGCCGATGCCGATGCGGCGTGGGAATGCGTGCGCCAGTTCGATGCGCCGGCCTGCGTCATCGTCAAGCACGCCAACCCGTGCGGCGTGGCCGTCGGTGCCGGCAACGGCGATGCCTACGAGCTGGCCTACGCCACCGACCCGACCAGCGCCTTCGGCGGCATCATCGCCTTCAACAAGCTGCTCGATGCGGCCACTGCGAAGGTCATCCTCGACCGCCAGTTCGTCGAAGTGCTGATCGCCCCCGACTACGAGCCGGCCGCGCTGGAATACGCGCTGAAGAAGGCCAACGTGCGCGTGCTGCGCATCCCGCACGGTGATGGCCTGAACAACTTCGACAGCAAGCGCGTGGGCTCGGGCCTGCTGCTGCAGTCGTCGGACAACCGCGGCATGACCCGCGACGAACTGAAGGTGGTCAGCAAGCTGGCGCCGACCGACAAGCAGTTCACCGACCTGCTGTTCGCCTGGAACGTGGCCAAGTTCGTGAAGTCCAACGCGATTGTGTACGCCAAGGACAACCGCACGATTGGCGTCGGCGCCGGCCAGATGAGCCGCGTCTATTCCGCGCGCATCGCCGGCATCAAGGCGGCCGACGCGAACCTGGTGGTGGAAGGTTCGGTGATGGCCTCCGATGCGTTCTTCCCGTTCCGCGATGGCATCGACGCCGCAGCGGCCGCCGGCATCAAGGCCGTCATCCAGCCGGGCGGTTCGATGCGCGATGCTGAAGTGATCGCCGCCGCCGACGAACATGGCCTGGCCATGGTGTTCACCGGCGTTCGCCACTTCCGCCACTGATCCTGGAGCGACACGGATGTCCGCAGTTTCGATCAAGCCCCTGGTCCTGCCTGCTCTGATGGGCGCGGCCCTGCTGGCCGGCTGCAAGCCGGCCGCCCAGCCGGCACCCGCCTCTGGCCCCCAGGCAGATGCGCTTCCAGCGGCCAGCACCGCAGCGGCCGGGCATGTCAGCCGCACCGCGCGTCTGCAGGCCTTCCTGACCGCGCGTTACGGCAAGGACGCGCAGCTGTCCGACGGCTGGCGCGGCAACTGGACGCAGGACGGCGACACCCGCCCGGTCGACTGGGCGGTCTGCGCCGAACAGCCGGTGGTCAGCGGTGACAGCTGGCAGCAGCTGCTGGCGGTGTGCGGCGAAGTGGTCGACGCCGGCCATGCCGATGCGGGCACCATCGATTACTACGTGCTGCGCCCGTCTGGCGATGGCTTCGAGGTGGCGGCCGAGCTGACCGGCGGCACCTATGGCAGCAGCGGCCGCCCGGGCAGCGTCGAGATCCTGCGCTTCGGCAGCGATTTCTACGGCTTCCGCAACGTCAGCGGCTGGTACGGCCAGGGCTATTCGCTGCAGACGCAGAGCTTCATCCTGCCCGGCCCGAACGGTCTGGTGGATGCCGGCAGCGTGCGCAGCCACATCGACAACACCGCGGCCTACGACTGCGACGACGCCGAGCAGGCCGAAGACTGCCGCACCCGCATGTTCGACTTTGATTTCGAACTGCGCATGGACGACAGCAACCGCAGCGCGCGCATCTGGCCGCTGCTGATCGAGGAATCCGGCAGCAGCTGTGGCGGCAGCAACGTGCGCCGCACGCACCGCTTCAGGCTGGATCCGAAGACCTGGACCTATTCCTTCCCCGACGCGCTGCAACGCGAGGGCTGCGAGTGAACCACGCGCGCCGCCGGGGGCATCGCCCTTCCCTTCCCACGCAATCTGGAATCTCGTGATGAACGTACTTGTCATCGGCTCTGGCGGCCGCGAACACGCCCTGGCATGGAAGCTGGCCCAGTCCTCCCGTGTCACCGAAGTGATCGTGGCGCCCGGCAATGCCGGCACCGCCAACGAAGACAAGTGCCGCAACGTGGCGGTGAAGGTGACCGACATCGACGGCCTGCTGGCGCTGGCCCAGGCCGAAGGCGTGGCGCTGACCGTGGTCGGCCCGGAAGTGCCGCTGGTGGCCGGCGTGGTCGACCGCTTCCGCGCCGCCGGCCTGCGCATCTTCGGGCCGACCGCCGCCGCCGCGCAGCTGGAAGGCAGCAAGGCCTACGCCAAGGATTTCCTGGCCCGCCACAACATCCCCACCGCGTTCTACGCCGTGCACACCGAGGTAGACGCCGCGCTGGCCTACGTCCGCGAGAAGGGTGCACCGATCGTAGTCAAGGCCGATGGCCTGGCTGCCGGCAAGGGCGTGATCGTGGCGATGAACCAGGCCGAGGCCGAGGATGCGGTACGTGACATGCTCTCGGGCAACGCCTTCGGCGATGCCGGCGCGCGCGTGGTCATCGAGGAGTTTCTTGATGGCGAGGAAGCCAGCTTCATTTCGATGGTCGACGGCGTGCACGCGCTGCCGATGGCCACCTCGCAGGACCACAAGCGCGTCGGCGACGGCGACACCGGCCCGAACACCGGTGGCATGGGCGCCTACTCGCCCGCGCCAGTGGTGACGCCCGAGGTGCACGCGCGGGTGATGCGCGAGGTGGTGAACCCGACCGTGCAGGGCATGATCGCCGACGGCATCCCGTTCACCGGCTTCCTCTATGCCGGCCTGATGATCGATGCCAGCGGCGCGCCGAAGGTGATCGAGTTCAACGTGCGCTTCGGCGACCCGGAAACCCAGCCGGTGGTGCTGCGCCTGCAGTCGGACCTGGTGGACCTGGTGGAGGCGGCCATCGATGGTCGTCTGGACCAGGTGGACGCGCAGTGGGATCCGCGCCCGTCGCTGGGCGTGGTGCTGGCCGCCAAGCCTTATCCGGAAGCGCCGATCACCGGCGACGTGATCTCCGGCCTGGACGACGTGCCCGCCAACGCCAAGGTGTTCCATGCCGGCACCGCGCTGGATGCACAGGGCCAGGTGCTCAGCGCCGGCGGCCGCGTGCTGTGCGTGGCCGCGCTGGGCGACAGCGTGCGCGAGGCGCAGACCAACGCGTATGCCGGCGTGGCCAAGGTGACGTGGGCCAACGAGTTCCACCGCACCGACATCGGCTGGCGCGCGATCGCACGCGAGGGGTGAGGCAGGCGCAGCATCAGGGCATCCACGCATGGCGTGGATCTACCACTGATGTCGTTCATGCTTGGCGTGGATTGAACACCACGGAAAAGCAAGGGCCCGGCATAACCGGGCCTTTGCTTTACAGGACTGCTTCGAGCCCCTTCCGATCAATCAGGTTGAGCAACTTCAGTGATGGTCCGCTGGGCTTCTTCTCGCCTTGTTCCCAGCTGCGTACGGTGGAAACGCTGGTATTGAGAACGCCTGCAAAGACCGGCTGACTGAGCCTCAGCGAGGTACGCAGCGCTCGGATCTGGGCACTGCTGTAGTCGGGAACAGGCTCAAGACAGAGCGCCTCGTAGCTGCTCAACCGGCGTTTGTCGATGAAGCCATGCGTGTGCAGGCTCACAGCAGCATCGTGCACCGCCTCAGGAAGCGCACTTCTCGCGCGCCTTCGCTCAAGGGCCTTCGCCATGGCAGATCTCCTGTAAATCCCCGTACTCCACGGCACGCTTCAACTGTGCCGCGCTCATTTTCAGAAATTCCGATGCGTACAACTGCAGCGCATCTCGTTCCACATTTTTTGAAGAGGCCTCCGCCAGGATCTGCATCCACCAGACCCGCTTCCATTTCCATCACCGCCCGGCACAAGGCTGCGTCGGACAGCATGGTCCTGCGTATGCTGCGATTGAAAGCTCGAGTACGGAATACGCGCGACATGATCATGCCGTGCCACCGAGTGGTACGGCGTGAACATCAGCATCCAGCGCATGACGCGGTCGGCACAGTCCCCGTCCCGCCCTCAGAGCAAATCCACGCCATGCGTGGATACGCCCCACAAACAAAAAGGCCCGGCATTGCCGGGCCTTTCTTCATTCCAACGCCTTCCCGCTTACGCGGTGAACAGCGCCTTCATCTTCTTCAGCGCGTTCGCTTCGACCTGGCGGATGCGCTCGGCGGACACGCCATACTCATCGGCCAGTTCCTGCAGCGTCACCTTGCTGTCGGCATCCAGCCAGCGGCGGCGGATGATGTCGCGCGAGCGGGCATCCAGCTCGGCCAGGCCTTCGCGCAGCAGCTGCATCTGGTTGTCTTCGCTGTCCTCGCGCTCGTAGGCCATCGACGGATCTTCGTCGTTGGACACCAGGAACGCAGCCGGCGACGGCGGCGCATGATCGTTGTCCTCGTCGGTCGGCGCATCGAAACCGATATCGCGACCGGACAGGCGCGATTCCATTTCCAAGACCTCGCGCTCGGACACGTTCAGGTCCTTGGCGACGGCGCTGACTTCGGCCGCGTTCATCCAGCCCAGCCGCGTCTTCGACTTGCGCAGGTTGAAGAACAGCTTGCGCTGCGCCTTGGTCGTGGCGACCTTGACGATGCGCCAGTTCTTGAGGATGAACTCGTGCATTTCCGCACGGATCCAATGCACGGCGAAGGACACCAGGCGCACGCCCATGTCGGGGTCGAAGCGCTTGACCGCCTTCATCAGGCCGATGTTGCCTTCCTGGATCAGGTCGCCCAGCGCAAGGCCGTAGCCGTTGTAACCGCGGGCCACGTGCACCACGAAGCGCAGGTGCGAATGCACCAGCTCACGTGCGGCGTCCAGATCGTCACCGTCGCGGAAACGACGGGCCAGGTCCTGTTCGTCATCGACCGACAGCACCGGAATCTGGTGCACGGCACCGATGTAGGCGTCCAGCGAACCGAGCGCACTGGGAATCGGGAGATTGTTTGCCACAAGGGCAGTAGAGGTATTCTGGCTCATAGGGCTCATCTTAGCAGTCCGGCTTTTGGACTGCTAAAGCGGGAGGAAGTTCCAGTGTTCCGTGAACAGAACACTGGGCGATTCAACATCCCTACCCTATCGCGAATTGATGACAATGGCGAGCGGGCTCGACCGTGGTCGAATTCGTTAAAAATCAACCACTTGAAGAGAATCAGGTGCATGAATGGTCGTTTTGGGCCGCAAAATCCCAAGGCGCCACCCCATTCAGCCCGGCGATGTTGCCGGTCGTTCAGCCCAGGGCCGCAGGACCGCCCTCGGGCGGCCTCAATAATACCCGGCCATGTTCAGGAAGAAGCCCTTCTGGTCGTACTTCAGCTCGGTCATGTCGTCGCTGAACTCGGTGAAGTTGTAGCCCACGCCGACCTTGAAGTTCTCGCCCACCCGCCGGTCCACACCCAGCAGCCAGCCCTTGCGGACGCCACCGTCGCGCACCTTCAGCCAGCGGTGCTCGGCAAGCCCTTCCCACTCCGCGAACAGGCGGTAGCGCAGCTGCAGGGCGGCGAAGTCGGCGCGGCTGTCCAGCCAGGCGCCCTCGCCACGGCCGGTGCGGTAGTCGCCCCAGCGCGAGGCCAGCTTGGCCGCCATCTCCCAGCGCTCGCCGATCTGGCGGATGCCTTCCAGCGACAGCACCTGCGAACGCTGGTCGTACAGGTTGCCGCCTTCCTGGCCCAGCGACGCCACGTCATAGAGGTAGGTGAACTTGCCGAAGCCGGCCCAGCGCGTGTTGTCGTGCGGGCGCCAGGCGAAGCCAACATTGGTTTCCACCAGCTTGGCATCGGCCACCGGATTGATCCGGTCCTGGGTGTCGGCGTAGTTCGCGCGCAGGGCGAAGCGCCAGTCTTCGTTGAGCTTGTACAGCAGGCGGTTGGTGGTCACCCACTGCTCGCGCTGCTCGGCGCCGCTGTCGCGGCGGTATTCCAGCTTGCTGCTCCATTGCGCCACCGCATCGGTGCGGCCGCCGCTGACGCTGTACGCACGGCGGTTGATGCGGCCCACGGTGGATTCCAGCTCGCCGTCCATCAGGGTGAAGCCCAGGTTCCAGCCCTGTGCCGGGTAGAAGTCCATGCCGAAGGTGTGCACCAGGCCCGCGCTGTCCTGGCGGCGGTCCTTCAGGTACTGGCTTTCGTTGTAGACGTTCACCTGGTTGCTCAGGCGCCAGCGCTGGCCGACCGTCCAGCCGCTCTGCAGGCCGCTGTCGAACAACGGATCGGTGCCGGTGCGGTCGGTGCTGTAGCTGTAGCTGCCGTACAGGCTGTGGTCGGGCGCCATGCGGTACTCGGCATCGACCTTGCCGCCGTGGCCGCGGCTGCCGCTGCTCAGTTCGGCACCGACGCTGCTGCGGTCGCCGAACAGGTAGCGCGCGCCCAGGGTCAGCAGATCGTTCTTCTCGTAGGCACCGCCGTCATCGTCCAGGGTCACCTGGCCGGTGCCGTACAGCTCCCACGAGGAGCCGAAGCGCTGGCGGTAACCGATCGCCGCCAGCAGTGCGGAGACATCCTGCAGCTCCTGCTCCTCGCGCACCCGGCGCAGTTCGCCGGTCAGCTGGCCATCGTTGCCCAGCCGCCATTCGGCGGTCAGCTGGCTCTGCTCCAGCGCCAGTTCGCCCTGCTCGGTGCGGGTGTGGCGGCCGTACAGGCTGAAATCATCGGTGAGGTAGCCGAGGAACTCCGCGCCGTATTCCTGGATCGGCAGGCCGGTGTCCTGGCGTGCCACCGAGAAGCCAGCGTCGACGTCGCGCCACCACGCGCCCAGGCTCCAGTCCTGGGTGGTCCAGCCGAGCTCGCGCAGGTTGGCGCGCGCTTCCACTGCCGAGGCCTTGCCCGAACGGCGGCCTTCATACGGATTGCGGCGGATGAAGCTGAGGCCGCCGTTGTCCGAATAGAACACCGGCGCCGCAGTCGCATCGGTGCGGGTCTGCTCCATCTTGAGGTAGGTGCCGCGGCCGGCCTGCAGGGTCAGGTCAGCGCCCTTCAGGCTGTAGTTCTCGCCGCTGCGGTTTTCTTCCACCCAGGTGCCACCCACCGCCACGTGGTCGCCGATCCACTGGCGGCCGCGCGCGCCGTAGGTCACGTCGTTGCTGCTGAAGCCCAGCGGCACGTATTCGTAGTCCACCAGCAGCAGCTGGTCGTAGCCGTCCAGCGGCATGTCGCGGGTGATGCTGCGCACGTTCTCGCGGGTCAGCTGCGCCAGCGGCCGGGTCAGGATCAGCCGGCCCTGCAGATCGTCGATCTCGTAGTCCACGCCTTCCTGCAGGGTGGCGCGGGTTTCGGTGCGGCCGGTGGTGCGGTCGCGCACTTCCAGCACCACCTGTTCCGAGCCCGGCAGCAGGTCGGTATGACGCAGGTAGTACAGGCTGCCGCCGGTGCCGAGGAATTCGCTGTGGCCCGGCGCCGACTGCGCTTCCGACCCGAACACCTTCAGCTGCGAACGCGCTTCACCCAGCGGCGTGGCCGACAGCGAGCGCCAGTTCAACGCGCCGCCGTACAGCGAACGCACGTACTGGCCGTACTCGGTGCCGGTGATGCCGGTGGCGAAGTTGCCCCACAGGGCCTGGCTCTGGTCCCAGTCCACGCGCAGGTACAGGCGGCCCTGGGTGTCGACGTCGCGGTAGGTGGTGGAATCGTCGCCGTACACCGGGTAGTACAGGTCCGGGTCGAGGCGACGGAACACATCCTGCGCATCGGCGCGGCTGAAATCGCGGAACAGGTACTTCAGCTCGCGGTCCTGGGTGTCGGCCTGCGCGGTCACCAGATACTTGCCGCGCATCTTGCCCTTCAGGTAGAACGCCAGCCGGCCTTCGCTGAGGAAGCCATCGGTGTCGCGGTCATCGGCGGCCAGTGGCTGCACGTTGCCACTGGCACTGTTCTTTGACAGGGTCACATCGGCGATGGCGACCAGGAACAGGTAGCGGCCGGTCACGTCCACGTCCAGCTGGCGCTGCGCCGACGGTGCATCGCGCGATTCCACCCGCACGTCATAGCGGTGCTGGCCGACCGGCTCGAGGAACTCGGCGGCGAACTTCTGTTCCAGGTCGACCGGGAAATCCTGGCCGTTGATGCGCACGCGGCTGTTCGGCTCCAGGTTGCGGCCGTACAGGCGCACGCGCGAGCCGTGGATGGGAATGTTCTGCAGGCGCAGCATGCTCTGCCCGTAGATGCTGTTGCTGACCTGCAGGTCCTGCGCGTTGGCCCCGTCCAGCGCCTGGCCCAGGGTCTTCTGCACGTTGTCGCGGGTCACCTGCAGGCCACGGTCGAAGTCGGCCGGAGTGACCAGCTGGATGCGCTGGATCTGCGTTTCATCGAACGCACCGCCGGCACCGTACGCACGCGCTACGTAGATCAGTTCATCACCGGTGCGCAGCTTGAACTGCTCCGGCACGCTGCCATCCCATTCGGCATCGCCCACGTAGTCGGACGGCAGCTCGATGCGCGCCAGCGGGGTCACCAGGTCGGTGTCGGTGCCGCGGTACAGGGTGACTTCCAGCTTGTCGATGAAGGAGGCGTAGTTGTTGTAGCTGTGGAAGCGCAGCGGGCGGATCACCCGGCCGTTTTCGAACGGCACGGTGGCCGCGGCCTGCACGCTCAGGCTGGGCGGCACCATGCTCGGATCTTCAGTGGCCCAGACCACGCCGCCGTTGGGCAGCTCGGCCATGAACTGGCCGCCACGCGCGGACACGTCGGGGGTGACCGCCGGTGCCAGCGGCACACTACCGGTGGCCGATGGATCACTGTGGCCTGGCAGGGGCAGCAGCGGCGCATCGGCGTCATCACCGATCCGCAGCAGCTCACCGTCATTGCTGCGGCAGGTATCACCCTCGCAGCGCACATCGTTGGCCGGTACCGGCACGCTCTGCTGGGCCAGCACCGGGGGAGTGGCCAGCAGCAGGGCGAACACGCTGCAGGACATCGCATGGGGAAGCAGGGCGCGCACGATCAGGGCAGGACTCCGGTGGTTGGTCTTCATCTCAGCGCCCCTCCCCGCTGCGGGAACCGGCCGGCGGTAGCACCCCGCCGGGCGGCTCGATCGCCAGCTGCTGCAGCACGCGGCCATTGCTGCCGTGCACTTCGATGCGTGTGGCGGCCGCGACCCCGGCCGGCAGGCGGCTGGCCAGTGCATCGCGCACCGTCTGCGCACGCTGCCCGGCCAGGGCCTCCTCGCCCGCCGCAGCGACCAGCAGCACGCGGCCCCCGCCGCGGGCCACCAGTGCCTGGGCGGCCTTGTCCAGCACGCCCGCGCGGTCGGCTGCCAGCGTGGCGCTGCCGCTGGCGAACAGTGCCTGGCCAAGTTCCACCCGGGCCGGACGCGGCACGACGGCGGCGGGCGCGCTTTCGCTGCTCAGGGCACCGTCCGGCATGCGCACGCCGAAATCGAAGCGCACCGGCAGTCCGGGAGTGATGCGCCGTACCAGCGGGTTGGGCGTGGTGAAGCGCGCACCGGCCGGCAGCGTCGACGGATCGACCTTGAGGATGAAGTTGCGGCCGCGTGCTTCGCCGCCCGGAATGCCGACCAGGTGGTAGCGACCGAAGGCATCGGTTTCCATCACCAGGCCTTCCACCGCCGCCACGCGCACGCCGGGGATGCCGCGCTCGCCATCGTCCTGGATGCCGTTGCCGTTGCGGTCGTCGAACACGCTGCCGACGATCAGGCTTTCATCCAGCAGCGGATCGACGCTGACATCGACGTCGGCCGTGGCCACGTTGGCGATGCTGCGGTTCTGCCCGTCGATGGCGGTGATGCGGTTGGTGTGCACCCCGGTGCCGGTACCCGCGCCGACGCGCAGGTAGTAGACCACCGTGGCGCGCTCGCCCACCGGCACGTCGATGCCGTCGATGCGCAGCGGCTGCACGCCGCTGGTGCGTGCATCGTTGTCGGCATCCTGCACCGCGAAGCCACCGCTGACGAAGGTGAAGCCCGGCGGCAGCGTATCCAGCAGCGTGGCGCCGTTGGCATCGACCTCACCCACGTTGTCGATGGTGACGGTATAGCGCACCAGGTCGCCGATCTGCGCCGTGCGCTTGGCGGCCACCTTGGTCAGGCGCAGCACGGCCTGCTGGCCGGCCACCGTCACCGCCACGCTGGCTTCGGCGCACAGCGGGATCGGCACGCTCAGGTCGCACACGCGGTAGCGGAAGCTGTCGGTACCGCTGAAGTCCGCGGCCGGGGTGTAGGTGCACACCCCGTTGGCGCACTGCACGCTGCCGTGCGCGGCTGCGGCGGCCACCTGCAGCGAGGCCGGGTCCAGCGGCGCGCTGCGGGCGCTGTCGTTGGCCAGCACGTTGATCAGCAGCGGGCCACTGGTCTCCGCAGTCACCGCATCGTCGGCCAGAGTCAGCACGTTCGGCTCCACCGCGATGGTCACCGATGCACTGGCACACATCGACGGATCGGCGACATCGCAGACCTGGTAATCGAAACTCTGGATACCGGCGAAGTTGGCCAGCACCGCAAAGCGGATGCGCCTGTTCGGCAGCACCGTGGCATCGCCGTACGGCGGCGGCGCGGTGATGGTGACGGTGACCGTGGCCGGATCCACCGGCGTGCCATCCACGCGGTCGTTGCCGAGCACGTCGATGTCCACCACGCCGTTCTGTGGCATGTCGATCCGGTCATCCTCGGCCACCACGCCCGGCTCGGCGGCGATGACGGTCACGGTGACGGTACCCACATCGCAGACGGTGGGCTGGCTGACCAGGCACAGCGTGTAGGTGGTGCTGTAGCTGCCCGGCGCCAGGCCCGCGGCCACGTCCACCCAGCCATCGGTGCCGAAGGTCAGTGCGTTGGTGGCCACCGGCACGAAGTTGACCTGGGCCGGATCCAGCGCGGCACTGTTGAAGGTGTCGTTGGCGAACACGTTGAGCAGGCGGGTGCGGCCTTCCGGCCCGACCGGGCCACCCGTGTCGTCCACCGCCAGCAGCGCGCCCACCGGGCCCTGCACCAGCACGGTGGCGATGGCGGTGGTGCAGTTGGTCGGCACGCCGTTCTCGCACAGCTGGTAGGCCAGCTGCACCTGCCCGGCCTGCACGCCCGGGGCCACCATGATCTGGCCCTGGTTGTTCATGGTGTAGCCCGGCGTGCTGCCGGTCAGGCTGGCCACCACGCTGCCAACCGGCGGCGGCGAGACGGTGTTGAAGCTGTCGTTGTCCAGCACCGAGCGGGCGATGGTGCCGCCCACCGACGGATCGACCGGCGTGCTGCTGAAGTCATCGTTGACCGCCAGCACCACGTTGGCCGCGCCGCCCACGTTGAAGGTGACGGTGGCCGTGCTGCACAAGGCCGCGTTCGGCGCCGGCAGGCAGACCTGGTAGGTGAAGCTGACCGGCCCGCTGGTGCCCACCGGCGGGGTGTAGGTGAAGCTGCCATCGGCGTTGAACTGCAGGCCGGCCGGGGTCGCGCCCTGCACGCTCCACACCGAACCCGCCGGCATGTTGTCGTTGCCGGCCACGCTGTTGGCCAGGGTCTGCCCGGCCTGCACGCTGAAGGCATCCGGCTGCGGCGCGGGGCTGACCACCGCGGTCACGCTGGCGGTGGCGCAGTTGCCGGGCGCGGCCACTTCGCAGACCTGGTAGGTGACCGTGGTCGGCCCGGAGGTGACACCGGTACCGATGCTGATCGTGCCATCCGGGTTGATGCCGAAACCGGCCGGTGCGCCGACCAGGGTCAGGGCGACGGTACCGGCCGCCGGCGGCGAGACGCCGTTGAGCGAATCGTTGGCCAGCACGCTGGGCGTGGTACCGCCCGGGGCGATGCCGCTGAAGGTGTCATCGCCCGCCATCAGGGTGCCGGTGTTGACGTTGAGGGTGACCGACGCGGTACCGCACTGCGCGGCATTGGGCGCCGGCAGGCACACCTGGTAGGTGAAGGTGACTGCGCCGAGGGTGCCGGCCGGTGGCGTGTAGGTGAAGCTGCCATCGGCGTTGAACACCAGGCCCGGCGGCGTTGCGCCCTGCACGCTCCAGGTCGAACCGGCCGGCATGTTGTCGTTGCCGGCCACCGTGTTCGACAGCACCTGGCCCGCACGCACGCTGAAGGCATCCGGCTGCGGCGCCGGGCTGACCACCACGCTCACCAACGCGTTGGCGCAGTTGCTGGGCGCGGCCACTTCGCACACCTGGTAGGTGATGCTGGTCGGGCCGGACGGCACCCCGCTGCCGATGCTGATCGTGCCATCGGGGTTGATGCTGATGCCGGCCGGTGCGCCGACCAGGCCCAGGGTCACCGTGTTCGCCGGCGGCGGGGTGACGCCATTGAGGGAGTCGTTGCCTAGCACGCTGGGCGTGGTGCCGCCCGGAGCGATGCCGGTGAAGCTGTCATCGCCGGCCACCAGGGTGCCGGTGTTGACGTTGAGGGTGACCGTGGCGGTGCCGCACAGCGCCGCATCCGGTGCCGGCAGGCAGGCCTGGTAAGTAAAGGTGACTGCTCCGGTGGTGCCCACCGGCGGCGTGTAGGTGAAGCTGCCATCGGTGTTGAACACCAGGCCCGGCGGCGTGGTGCCCTGCACGCTCCAGCCGGAGCCGGCCGGCAGGTTGTCGTTGCCGGCCACCGAGTTGGACAGCACCTGGCCGGCCTGCACGCTGAAGGCATCCGCCTGCGGCACGGGGCTGACCACCACGGCCACCGTGGCGGTGGCGCAGTTGCTGGGCGCGGCCGCTTCGCACACGCGGTAGGTCAGCGTGGTGGCACCCGAGGTGACACCGCCGCCGATGCTGATCGTGCCGTCGGCATTGATCGCGAAGCCGGCCGGTGCACCGACCAGGGCCAGGGTGACCGTACCGGCCGCCGGCGGCGACACGCCATTGAGCGCATCATTGGCCAGCACGCTGGGCGTGGTACCCCCCGGGGCGATGCCGCTGAAGCTGTCGTTGCCCGCCAGCAGGGTGCCGGTGCCGATGTTGAAGCTGACCGTGGCGGTGTTGCACAGCGCCGCATTCGGTGCGGGCAGGCAGGCCTGGTAGATGAAGTCGACCACGCCGGTGGTACCGGCCGGCGGCGTATAGGTGAAGCTGCCATCGGTGTTGAACACCAGGCCCGGCGGGGGCGCGCCCTGCACGCTGAAGCTGGCGCCGGCGGGCAGGTTGTCGTTGCCCGCCACCGTGTTGGACAGCACCTGGCCGGCCTGCACGCTGAAGGCATCGGCCTGCGGTACCGGGCTGACCACCAGGTTGACCGTGGCGGTGGCGCAGTTGCTCGAGGCTGCCGCTTCGCAGACCTGGTAGGTCAGCGTGGTGGTGCCGGAGGTGACGCCGGTGCCGACGCTGACCGTGCCGTCGGCAGCGATGGTGAAGCCGGCCGGCGCACCCACCAGACTGACGGTGACGCTGCCAGCGGCCGGCGGCGACACGCCATTGAGCGAATCATTGGCCAGCACGCTGGGCGTGGTAGCGCCCGGCGCGATGCCGGTGAAGCTGTCGTTGCCGCCCACCAGGGTGCCGCTGTTGACGTTGAGGGTGACCGTGGCGGTGCCACACAGCGCCGCGTTCGGTGCCGGCAGGCAGGTCTGGTAGGTGAAGCTGACCGGGCCGGTGGTGCCCGCCGGCGGCGTGTAGCTGAAGCTGCCATCGCTGTTGAACAGCAGGCCCGCCGGCGTCGCACCCTGCACGCTCCAGGTCGAACCGGCCGACATGTTGTCGTTGCCGGCCACGTTGTTGTTCACCGACTGCCCCGCCTGCACGCTGAAGGCATCGGCTTGCGGCGCCGGGCTCACCACCATGTTGACGCTGGCGGTGGCGCAGTTGCTGGAGGCCGCCACTTCGCAGATCTGGTAGGTCAGCGTCGTGCTGCCCGACACCACGCCGCTGCCGACGCTGATCGTGCCATCCGGGTTGATGCCGAAGCCGGTGGGCGCACCCACCAGGCTCAGCGACACCGAGGCGGCCGGCGGCGGCGTCACGCCGTTGAGCGAATCGTTGGCCAGCACGCTGGGCGTGGCCGTGCCCGGGGCGATGTTGCTGAAGCTGTCATCGCCGGCCACCAGGGTGCCGGTGTTGACGTTGAGGGTGACCGTGGCGGTGCCGCAGACGCTGCCGTTTGGCGCCGGCAGGCAGGCCTGGTAGGTGAAGCTGACCGCACCGAGGGTGCCGACCGGCGGCGTGTAGGTGAAGCTGCCATCGGCGTTGAACACCAGGCCGGTGGGCGCGGTGCCCTGCACGCTCCAGCTCGAACCGGCCGGCATGCTGTCGTTGCCGGCCACGCTATTGGCCAGCTGCTGCCCGGCCTGCACCGAGAAGGCATCGGCCTGCGGCGTCGGGGTCACCACGATGGTCACGCTGGCGGTGTCGCAGTTGTTGGCCGCCGCCGCTTCACACAGCTGGTAGGTCAGCGTGGTGGAACCGGCCAGCACGCCGCTGCCGACGGTGATCGTGCCATCCGGGTTCAGGGTGAAGCCGGCCGGCGCGCCCACCAGCGACAGCCGCACCCCGGCCGCCGGGGCCGGGCTGGCGCCGTTGAGGCGGTCATTGGCCAGCACGCTGGCCGCCGACGTGCCACCGGCAACCACGCCGGTGATGACGTCATCGCCAGCCACCAGGTCGCCGTTGTTGATGTTGAGGGTGAAGGTGGTGGTGCCGCACAGCGCCGCATTCGGGGCCGGCAGACAGGCCTGGTAGGTCACCGTGATCGGACCGGCGGTGCCGGCCGGCGGTGCATAGGTGAAGCTGCCATCGGTGTTGAAGGTCAGCCCGGCCGGTGCCGTGCCCTGCACGCTCCAGCTCGAACCCACCGGCATGTTGTCGTTGCCGGCGACGCTGCTGGCCAGCGTCTGCCCGGCCTGCACGGCGAAGGCATCCGGCTGCGGCGCCGGGCTGATCACGACCAGCACGCTGGCGGTGTCGCAGTTGGCCGGCGAGGCCGCCTCGCAGATGCGGTAGGTCAGCGTGGTCGCACCGGACTGCACGCCGGTACCCACGGTGATCAGGCCATCGGCGCTGATCGAGAAGCCGGCCGGTGCACCCACCAGGGCCAGCGTCACCGTACCGGCCGCCGGCGGCGACACGCCGTTGAGCGAATCGTTGGCCAGCAGGCTGGTGCCCACGGTGCTGCCCGGCGCGATGTTGCTGAAGCTGTCGTCGCCGGCGACCAGGGTGCCGTTGTTGATGGTGATCGTGGCAGTGGTGACGCCACAGACCGCCGCATTCGGCGCAGGCAGGCAGACCTGGTAGTCGAAGGTGACCACGCCCAGGCGGCCCGGCGGCGGCGTGTAGGTGAAGGCGCCGGTGGCGGTCATCACCAGGCCATCCGGCGCGGTGCCCTGCACGTTGTACAGCGCGCCCGGCGGCACGTTGTCGTTGCCGGCCACGCTGGCCGACAGCGTCTGCCCGACCTGCACGGCGAAGGCATCCGGCTGCGGCGACGGGCTGACCACCACGGTGACGCTGGCGGTATCGCAGTTGTTGGCCGCTGCGGCTTCGCAGATCTGGTAGGTCAGGGTGACCGGACCGGAGACCGCGGTGGACGGCACGCTGATCGTGCCCTGCGCGGTGATCGCGTAACCGGCCGGCGCGCCGACCAGGCTCAGCACCACCGAGGAACCGGCCGGCGGCGAGTTGCCATTGAGCGAG
The DNA here is from genome assembly GCF_024499815.1 of Stenotrophomonas testudinis. Taxonomy (NCBI): domain Bacteria; kingdom Pseudomonadati; phylum Pseudomonadota; class Gammaproteobacteria; order Lysobacterales; family Lysobacteraceae; genus Stenotrophomonas; species Stenotrophomonas testudinis. The sequence continues at coordinate 74,471 of NZ_JAMOKY010000005.1, forward strand.
TCGTTGGCCAGCACGCTGGCGCTGGAGGTGGTGCCGGCGGCGACACCGGTCAGGATGTCATCAGCAGCGACCAGCGCGCCGTTGTTGATGTTGAGGGTGAGCGTGGCGGTGCCACACAGGTTGGCATTGGGCGCCGGCAGGCAGACCTGGTAGGCCATCACCACCGGACCGCTGGTTCCGGCCGGTGGCGCATAGGTGTAGCTGCCATCGGTGTTGAAGCTGAAACCGGCCGGCGGCGTGCCCGGCAGGCTCCAGCTGGAACCGGCCGGCATGTTGTCGTTGCCGGCCACGGTGGCGCTGAGGCTCTGCCCCACCTGCACGGCGGCGGCATCGTCCTGCGGCGCCGGGTTGACCACCACGGTCACGCTGGCAGTGGCGCAGTTGCCCGGCGCCACCGCTTCGCAGATCTGGTAGGTCAGCGTGGTCGGGCCGGACATCGCACCGCTGCCGGCGGTGATGGTGCCGTTCGGGTTGAGGGTGAACGCGGCCGGTGCACCGACCAGGCTCAGCACCACGTCGCCCGGCGCCGGCGGGCTGACGCCGTTGAGCGAGTCGTTGGCCAGCACGCTGGCAGCGGAGGTACCGCCCGGGGCGATGCCGGCCAGCGTGTCGTCACCGGCCAGCAGGGTGCCGTTGCTGACGTTCAGCGTAGCCTGCGCGGTGGCGCAGTCCGTGGCATTCGGTGCCGCCAGGCAGACCTGGTAGAGGAAGGTGACCGCGCCGGTGACGCCGGTCGGCGGCGTGTAGCTGAAGCTGCCATCGGTGTTGAACACCAGGCCGGCCGGCGGGGCGCCCTGCACGGTCCAGCTGGAACCGGCCGGCATCTTGTCGTTGCCGGCCACGCTGGCCGACAGCACCTGCCCGGCCTGCACGCTGAACACATCGGCCTGCGGTGCCGGCAGGACCACCAGCGCGATGCTGGCGGTGTCGCAGTTGCCGGTCACCGCTGCTTCGCAGGCCTGGTAGGTCAGGATCAGCGGGCCGGACACGATGCCGGCAGGCACGGTCAGCACGCCATCGGCAGCGAGCACGAAACCGGCCGGAGCGCCGACCAGGCTGACCAGCACCGTTCCGGCGGCAGGCGGCGAGACGCTGTTGAGCGAATCGTTGCCCAGCACGCTGGTCGCAGCGCTGCCGCCCGGCGCGATGGTGAAGCTGTCATCGACCGCAATCAGGTTGCCGTTGTTGATGTTGAGCGTCACCGTAGCCGTACCGCACAGCGCTGCATCCGGCGCGGGCAGGCAGGCCTGGTAGGTGAAGGTCACCGGGCTGGGCGTATTGGCCGGCGCGGTGTAGGTGAAGCTGCCATCGGTGTTGAAGTCCAGGCCGTTGGGCACGGTGCCCTGCACCGAGAACTGCGAACCGGTCGGCAGGTTGTCGTTGGCGGCCACGTTGCCGTTGCTGATCGTGCCTGCGGCCTGCAGCGAATACGCATCGGCCTGCGGCGACGGCGCGATGACCAGGGCCACGGTGGCGGTATCGCAGTTGCTGGGCACGGCGGTTTCGCAGATCTGGTAGGTCAGCGTGGTCGCGCCGGAGAGCACGCCACCGGGCACCACGATGGTGCCGTCGGGGTTGATGGCGAATCCGGCCGGGGCGCCGACCAGGCTGAGCTGCACGCTGGCCGGTGCCGGCGGCGTGGTGCCGTTGAGGCTGTCGTTGGCCAGCACGCTGGCGGTGGTGCCCCCGGCCGCGATGCCGCTGAAGCTGTCGTCCGCTGCAACCAGGGTGCCGGTGTTGACGTTGAGGGTGGCCGTGGCGGTACCGCACACCGCGGTGTTGGGTGATGGCAGGCAGGCCTGGTAGGTGAAGGTGACCGCACCGGTGGTGCCCACCGGAGGCGTGTAGCTGAAGCTGCCATCGGCGTTGAACGCCAGCCCGGCCGGTGGGGTGCCCTGCACTGCCCAGCTGGAGCCGGCCGGCAGGTTGTCGTTGGTTGCCACGCTGGCACCGGTCAGGCTGGCACCGGCCTGCACGGCGAAGGCATCGGCCTGCGGCGCCGGGGTCACCACGAAGGTGATGGCCGCAGTGGCGCAGTTGGTCGGCGACGCGGTCTCGCACAGCTGGTAGGTCAGCGTGGTGGCACCGGCCACGGCACTGGCCGGAATCTGCACGCTGCCATCGTTGTTGATGACGAAGCCGGCCGGCGGTGCCACCAGCAGCAGCTGCACGGCGGCCGACGGCGGCGGGGTGACGCCGTTGAGGACGTCATTGGCCAGCACGCTGGGCGTGACCGAGCCGGCGGTCAGCGGCGCGGCGAAGGCATCGTCGTTGGCGACGATGGCACTGACCGCGATGGTGAGCGTGACGGTGGCGGTGCCGCACACCGCGGCATCCGGCGCGGGCAGGCAGGCCTGGTAGCTGAAGGTGACCGGGCCGAGGGTGCCGGCCGGCGGCGTATAGGTGAAGCTGCCATTGGCGTTGAACACCAGGCCCTGCGGCGGCGACGGCACGTTCCAGGTGGAACCGGCGGGCATCGCGTCATTGCCGGCAACATTGCCGGTGTTGGCCTGGCCAGCCTGCACGCTGAGGGTGTCGTTCACCGGCGTCGGCCGCACCACCAGGGCGATGCTGGCGGTGGCGCAGTTATTGGCTGCCGCCGTCTCGCACACCTGGTAGGTGAGCGTGGTGGCGCCACTGGCCGCATCAGCCGGCACCGACACGGTGCCGCTGGGGTTGATGCTGAAGCCAGCCGGTGCACCCACCAGCGACAGCGCCACGTTGGCCGGAGCCGGCGGACTGACGCCATTGAGGGTGTCATTGCCCAGCACGCTGGCCGTGGTGCCCCCCGGCGCGATCGCACCGAAGCTGTCGTTGTTGGCCAGCAGTGCACCGTTGTTGATGTTCAACGTCACCGTGGCGGTCCCGCACACGGTGGTGTTCGGCGCAGGCAGGCAGGCCTGGTAGACGAAGCTGGTCGGGCTGATGGTACCGGCCGGCGGCGCATAGGTGAAGCTGCCATCGGCGTTGAAGGTGACGCCGGCCGGCGGCGTGCCCTGCAGGGTGAAGATCGAGCCTACCGGCATGCCGTCGTTGGTCGCCACGTTGGCGGTGACCGACAGGCCCGCCTGCACGGCAAACGCATCGTTGGCCGGTGCCGGTGCGACCACCAGGGCCACGTTGGCGGTGGCGCAGTTGGTCGTGGCAGCGGCTTCGCAGACCTGGTAGGTCAGCGAGAGCGCACCCGCGGCCGTGCCGGCGGCCACGGCGATCGTGCCATCGGCGGCGATCGAGAAACCGGACGGCGCACCGACCAGGCTGAGCACCACGTCGGTCGCGGCCGGCGTCGTACCGTTGAGCGTGTCGTTGCCCAGCACGCTGGACGTGCTACTGCCGGCGGCGACCGGTGCGGTGATGGTGTCATCCACCGCGACCAGGGTGCCGCTGTTGACGTTGAGGGTGGCCATGGCCTGGGCGCAGATGCCGTTGTCGGGCGCCGCCAGGCACACCTGGTAGCTGAAGGTGACCGCGCCACTGAAGCCGGCTGCCGGGGTGTAGACGAAGCGGCCATCGGCATTGAACGACAACCCGGCCGGTGCGGTACCGACCACGCTGAACTGCGCACCGCTGCCGACGTTGTCGTTGCCTGCCACCGAACTGGTCAGCGCCACGCCGGCCGGGGTGGACAGGGCATCGTCGATGGCCGACGGTGCCACCACCAGGCGCAGCGTGGCGTTGGCGCAGTTGCCCGGCGCCGCCGCTTCACATAGCTGGTAGGTCAGCGTCCGGCCGCCCGCCGGCACGCCCGCGGCAACCGCCACCGTGCCATCCGGGTTGAGGCTGATGCCGGCTGGTGCACCGGTCAGGCTCAGCAGTACATCTGCGGCGGCCGGCGGGGTGCTGCCATTCAACGCATCGTTGAGCAGCACCGACGGCGTACTGCCACCGGTGACCGGATTGATCGGCGCAGCGCTGAAGTTGTCGTCATTGGCGGCCAGGCTGCCGACGGTGATGTTGATGCTGGCCGTGGCGGTGGCGCACAGCGCGGTGTTCGGCGCCGGCAGGCAGGCCTGGTAGGTGAAGGTGACCGGACTGACCACGTTGACCGGCGGCAGGTAGGTGAAGCTGCCACCACCGCCGAAGCTCAGGCCGGCCGGCGTGGCGCCGACGACGGTGAACACGGCACCGGCCGGCACGTTGTCGTTGTCACCGACGCTGCCGTTCAACGGCTGGCCGGCGGCGGTGGAATAGCTGTCGTTCTGCGCCGACGGCGTCACCACCAGGCGGATGCTGGCACTGGCGCAGTTGCTGGGCGCGGCGGTTTCGCAGATCTGGTAGTTCAGCACCGTGGCACCGGCGGCGGCGCTGGCGGGCACCTGCAGCAGGCCCGCGGTGGTGAGCGCATAGCCCGACGGGGCACCGACCAGGGTCAGGGTGACGCTGCCGGCCGGCGGCGGCACGCTGCCATTGAGACTGTCGTTGACCAGCACGCTGGTGCTGCTGCTCGCGCCCGGCGCCAGCGGCGTCGCACTGAAGTCGTCGTCCATCGCCATCAGGGTGCCGGCGTTGACGTTGATGGTCGCGCCGGCCGTGCTGCACAGCGCGCTGTCCGGCGCCGGCAGGCAGGCCTGGTAGCTGAAGCTGACCGGCCCGGTCAAACCGGCCGGCGGGGTGTACTGGAAGGTGCCGTCGCGGCCCAGCTGCAGGCCATCCGGTGCGGTACCGGACACGGTGAACACCGCGCCCACCGGCGCATTGTCATTGCTGGCCACGCTGCCCGAGAGCAGCTGCCCGGCCGGCGTGGAGAACACATCGGCCACGGCCGTGGGCGCGACCACCAGGCGGATCTGCGCCGAATCGCAGTTGCTCGGCAGCGCGGTCTCGCACAGCTGGTAGGTCAGCGTAAGCGCCCCGGACGGCACGCCCGCATCGACGTTCAGTACGCCATTGGCATCCAGGGTGAAGCCCGACGGCGCACCGACCAGGCTCAGCAGCACATCGGCCGATGCCGGCGGCTGGGTACCGTTGAGGCTGTCATTGAGCAGCACCGACAACGTGCTGCCACCACCGGCACCGATCGGCGTGGCACGGAAGTCATCATCACCGGCGACCAGGGTGCCGGCGTTGACGTTGAGGGTGACCGTCGCGCCCGCGCACACCGTGCCGTTCGGCGCCGGCAGGCAGGCCTGGTAGGCGAAGGTGACGATGCCCTGGGTGCCGGCCGGCGGCGTGTAGGTAAACGCGCCGTTGGCAGCCAGCACCAGGCCCGCCGGTGCGGTACCGGTGACGCTGAAGGTGGCACCGGCCGGGACGTTGTCATTGCTGGCGACATTGCCGCTGACCGGCACGCCCACCGCAGTGCTGACGTTGTCGTTCACCGGCACCGGCGCCAGCAGCAGCTGCACCGCACCGTCATCGCAGTTGGTCGGCAGCGCGGCCTCGCACATGCGGTAACCGAAGTTGACCGCACCCGCGGCCGCGCCACCGGGCACCGAGAGGGTGCCGTTGGGATTGAGCACGTAGCCGCTGGGCGCACCCAGAAGGCTCAGGATCACTTCGGCCGGTGCCGGCGGAATCGCACCGTTGATGGTGTCGTTGGCCAGCACGCTGATGGTGGTGCCACCGGTGGCGGGATTCAGCAGGCTGCCGCGGAAGTCGTCGTCGTTGGCGACCAGGGTACCGGCATTGACGTTGAGGGTTGCCGTGGCCGTGCTGCAGACGGTGGTATACGGCGCCGCCAGGCAGGCCTGGTAGCTGAAGGTCGTGGTACCGGTGAACTGCGCCGGCGGGGTGTAGGTGAAGCTGCCATCGGCGTTGAACGCCAGCCCCTGCGGCGCGGTACCGGTGACCGCGTAGGTACTGCCGGCGGCGACGCGATCGTTCACCGACACGTTGCCGCTGACCGGACGCCCGACCTGGGTGGTGAAGCTGTCGGCCACGGCCTGCGGCGCGATCACCACGGCGATGGTGGCGGTGGCGCAGTTGCTGGTGCCGGCCTGGCACAGCTGGTAGGTCAGGCTCAGCGGGCCGGCGGCAGCACCGGCCGGCACCTGCAGTTCGCCGGTGGGCGCCAGCGTGAAGCCGGCCGGCGGGGCGTTGATCAGCGACAAGGTGGCCTGCGCCGGGTCGATCGCCACACCGTTGAGGGTGTCATTGGCCAGCACGCTGGCCGTGGTGCCACCGGTGCCGGGCACCGGCGCAGCAGTGAAGTCGTCGTTGCCGGCCACGACGGCGGCGACGGCCACGTTCACCGTCACCGTGGCGGCATCGCAGACGCCGCCATTGGGCGCCGGCAGGCAGACCTGGTAGCGGAAGCTGTCCGTACCCGCGTACGTGCCCTGCGCGGTGTAGCTGAAGCTGCCGTCGGCATTGACGCTGACCGTACCGTGGGCGGCACCGGCCAGCAGGCTGAACTGCGAACCCGCCGGCACGTTGTCATTGCCGGCCACGCTGCCGCCCAGCGCGACACCCGCGGTCGCGGCAAAGCTGTCGTCCACCGCATCCGGGGCGATGACCAGCTGCACGTTGGCGGTGGCGCAGTTGGTTGCGCCTGGCAGTTCGCAGATCTGGTACGTGAAGTTGAAGGCACCCGACGCCGCGCCGGCCGCCACCTGCAGCTGGCCAGCGGCGTTGGCGGTGATGCTGGCCGGTGCGCCGTTCAGTGCCAGGCTGACGCCCGCCGGTGTCACCGCCGTGCCGTTGAGGGTGTCGTTGCCGAGCAGGCTGATGGCGGTGGTGGTCCCCGGCTGCAAAGGCGTTGCAAACAGATCGTCGGCCGCCGCCAGCTGGTTGGCGCCCACGCTCACAGTCACCGTTGCGGTATCGCAGACGCTGCCGTTCGGTGCCGGCAGGCACAGCTGGTAGGTGAAGGTATCCGGCCCGGTATTGGCGTTGGCCGGGGTGTAGGTAAAGGTGCCATCGGCGTTGACCACGGCCGTGCCGCGGGTGGCCTGGGTGCCCAGAGTGAAGACCGAGCCGCTGGCGAAGTTGTCGTTGCCGGCCAGGGTGCCGGTTACCGGTCGACCACCGCCCGGGGTGCTCACCGTATCGTTCACCGCATCGGGGCTGACCACCAGGTTGGCGGTGGCCGTCGCGCAGTTGGTCGGCGCGGCGTTGTCGCAGAACCGGTACAACAACGACAGCGGACCGGCTGCCGCAGTCGCCGGCACGACGATGGTACCGTCGGGGTTGATCGAGAAGCCGCTGGGCGCGCCGACCAGGCTCAGCGTCACGCCGGCCTGCGGCACCGTGTTGCCGGCGAAGGTGTCGTTGACCAACACGCTGGGCGTGGTGCCGCCCGCACCCGGCGGCAGCGGCGTGGCGAAGGTATCGTCGTTGGCCACAAGCACGTTGGCGTTGACCAGCACCGATGCCGTGGCGATCGAGCAGACGCTGCCATGGGGCGCAGGCAGGCAGACCTGGTAGGCGATCGATGCCGGCTGGGTGATGCCGCCCGCGGGTGCGTAGGTCAGCGTGCCGGTGCTGCTGATGGTGGCGCCCGCAACCGGCGTACCCGACGCGCTGTAGGTGGCGCCGGCCGGTGCGTTGTCGTTGTCGGCCAGGTTGGCGGCAACTGTCGTGGCACCCGCCTGCGCGTTGATGCTGTCGTCCACCGCCGTGGGTGCGATGACCAGGTTCGCCGTGGCGATAGCGCAGTTGGTCGGCGAGGCGTTTTCGCAGATCTGGTAGCCGATCGAGGTCGCGCCTGCCGCCGCACCGGCGGGCACCGCGATGACGCCGGCGCTGTTGATGGTGAAGCCCGCCGGCGCGTTCTGCAGCGAAATGATCAGGTTGCCGCCGACCACCGGCTGGCCGTTCAGGGTGTCGTTGCCCAGCACAGTCGGCGTGCTGCCGCCGGTGGTTGAGGAAATCGGCGTGGTGAAGCTGTCGTTGGCCGCGACCAGCGCATTGGCCTGCACCGGCACGGCCGGGGTGGTGGCGGTGTTGTCGCCCGGGGTCGGGTCGGTGGTGCCCGACGGCAGCACCAGCGACACGCTGTTGGCCGGCACCGTGGCCGGGGTCGCGACCGGCGCCGTGCCGTTCACCAGCAGCACCACGCTGTCGCCCACGCCCACGTTGACCAGCACGTTCACCGCATTGCCGCTGCCACTGGGCTGCGCACAGGACGACGCAGCCGTGGTCGCCTGGCAGGTCCAGGTCACGTTGGTCAGCAGCGAGGACACCGTATCGACCACGCCGACGCCACTGGCCGCCGACGGCCCTGCATTGTTCACCTGGATGCGGTACTGCACCGGGCCGCCTGCAGCCACGGGGCTGGCGCTGACCAGGCTCTTGCTCACGCTCAGCTGCGCCTGCAGCGCCAGTGCGTTGGTATCGGTGGCGCTGTTGTTGCCCGGCGTCGGGTCGGCCACATCGGTCGGTGCGGTCACCGTAGCGGTGTTGTTCAGCGGATTCGGGTAACTCTGCGCCAGCAGCGGCGGCGGCAGCAGCAACGCCAGCACGGCCATGGCATGCGCGATGCCGGCCGATGCCCTGCCTGCCCTGCCCTGCCTGCCCACTGCTGCCATGCGTCCGTCCTCGAATGCACGCCGTCGCCTGCTGCAGGCATCCGGCATCGGTGGTCCTGTCCTTCCCCCGCGCAGGGCATTCCCCGCGCGCACTGCACCGCACCGCGCGCTAGTAGGCGCCCGGGTTGTTGCTGAAGCTCACTGGCACGCTGATCGTTGCCTGGCCACCGTTGACCAGGTTCACGCCCACGTTCACTGCATTGCCGCCCACCGCGCCGCCGCTGGCCGCCGCGCAGGTGCTGCCGCTGGTCGCGCTGCAGGTCCAGGCGCCACGCAGGGTGGTGCCGTTGGGCAGGGTGTCGGTGACCGTCGCATTGGTCACCGCATCGGGCCCGTTGTTGACCACCTGCAGCGTGTAGGTCGCCGTGCCACCCGGCGTGTAGGTGCCGCTGCCATCACTCTTGGTGATCGACAGATCGGCCTGCCGCGTCCGGTTGGTGATGCGGCACACCAGGGTGGTGGCGGTGGCGGTCATCGCCGGCGCCTGCAGGGTGAAACTGCCGCCGCTGCCGGACGAGACCACGGTGTTGTTCTGGTCGGTGCACTGCCAGGTGCTGGCATAGCGGGTCAGCGTGGTACCGGCTGCCGCCGCTTCGGCCAGTGCATAGCTGCCACCGGGTACGGTGACGATCGCCGCCGTGGCACCGTTGTTGCCGACGTTGCTGGCCGCGCCCACCGTGCTGCCGTTGTAGGTGATGGACAGGTTGAAGCGGCCGGTATCGCTGGTCGGCTGCAGGTCCTTCACCAGCTGCAGGGTGGCGGCGCAGGCCTGGGTCACACCTTCCACGGTGAATACCGCCTGGCCGATACGGATGCCGAGCAGGCCCAGAATATTGTCGACCACGCCGCCAAGCACCGCGGTCAGTACCGGCGTCACCACTGCATTGACCTGCGTGCGTACCGGCGTCAGCAGCGCATTGACGATGCCGTTGACCAGGTCGGCCACGGGCAACGGCAGCGGCAACGAGCCCAGCAGGGTCACCTGTGGATTGCCGCTAGTGAGCTGGATGTTGAGAGAGTTGACCAGCGTGGAGACCAGCGTGGCCGCGCTGACCGTACCGGCGGTGAGCGTCCGTGTCTGTGGATAGGGCCCGGTGAAGCTGGCGCTCTGCAGTCCCGGTGTCGCGGTGGCGTAACCGCGGATGCTTACCGCGATGGGAATGGTGATGTCGGCCACCGGGACGAGCGCACCCAGCACGGTAGCACTCACCCGGACCTTCACGCTCAGGTTGGTCAGCGTAGCGGCGGTGAGGGCGGTGTCGGTCAGCACCGTACTGCGGTTGAAGAAGGTCGCGTCGCTGATCTGGCCGACATACAGGTTGACCAGGCCCGGGCGCGCCTGCAGCGTCACCGCGTTGCCGACCAGGTTCACCGCCGAGATCGAACCTTCGGCGCGTGCGACGTCGGCGTAGACCTGCAGGTGCAGCACGTCGGCACTGACGCTGGTGTTGGACAGCGAGACACCGAGCAGATTCAGGCCATTCAGCGCGGCAGTGAGGGTGCCGGTGTTCAGGCCCTGCACCAGGTCCAGGTCCAGCTTGATGCGGATGGCCGCGCTGTGGAATGCCGCGCCCACCGTGCCGCAGTTGTAGCTGGGCGGTTCGACCACCTGCGCCCACAGGCGCACGTTGGCCACGCCGTTCAGACCCAGTGCCGCGGTGTTCACCGTGATCGGCGTCGGCGTGGTCAGCACGTTGCGGAAGTTGTAGAGCTGCACGCCGCCGGTCAGCAGGTCGAGCACGTTCAGGCGCACCGTGACCAGCGAACCGGTCGGCAGCGCGACCTGCAGGATGTCGGCCAGTCGGATGCTGCCGGAGGTTCCGGCCACACCCAGCGGCAGCGCGTTCAGCACGTTGGCCGCGGCGGTCTGGCCGTCGGCCTGCAGAACCTGCACCATCGCCGCGCGCAACTGGCCCAGACTGATGTTGGTGTTCAGCACCTGGCTGGGGTCGCTGACGGTGGCGCCGCCATTGAGCTGGGTCAGCAGTGCATTCAGATTGACGTTGGCGCCCGCCAGGCTGTTCCAGTCGGCGACGCTGAGAGTGAGGCTGGTGCCCGGCAGCAGCGCGCTGAACAGCAGGTTGAGGAGCGGACTCTGGGTGGAATCGATGGAGACCAGGCGCGGCCCTGCGCTGACGCAGGCTCCCGCGGTGCAGGCGGACTGGGCCTGTGCGCGGCCTAGGCAGGAAAGCACCGCCAGGACCACCAGCATCACCAGCGCCTGCCAGCGCAATGACGATGCTTTCACGCCCTTCACATTAACCATGCATCGTTCTCCGCCGATTTTTGGCAGAGGCACGCCGTGGCGACGTGATCAGCGCGTCGTCCTGGAGTAATCGCTCCGCCGGTGTCGCTCCCTGCGTGGGGCTGCGTTCATTTCGTGTTCGGTGCGATTAACGCGAGGCAACGAAAGGCCGTCAAACAAGACGGCGTGAAATCGGGGGGAAGAGGCGCTTGCTGGCGCGCAGGAACGACGCGCAGACCTCTTGGAATGCAGACAGGGACAGCAATTCTGTACTCGCAGAAAAAGTATTGCTGTCAGGGAAGCAGCGCTTACCTAACATGGAGAGGGGGTGAAAAATGCAGTCGATGTGCGACAGAATCCGGCGGGCCCGACTAACGGCTGGCCTTTCTCAGACGCAGTTGGCGTTGCATTGCGCGGTCCGCCGCAGCGCCGTAGCCCAGTGGGAACGTGAGGGCGGCACCGTTCCCAGCGTGCAACATCTGTCGAAACTCGCGATTGTGACGCAGGTCCACTTTGAGTGGCTGGCCACCGGTCGTGGCCCCGGGCGTCCCGAGGATGGCGAACTGGTGCCACCGGAAAACGCGGTGGTGGAGGCGGCACGCAGCCCGCAGGAAAACGCGATCCTGACCCTGCTGCGGCGGTTGCCGCCACGCAAGCGCCAGGTCGCCCACGCCATCATCGAAATGCTGACCGAGTAACGCCTCGCCCCCGTGCAGTCAGAGTGCGGCGCGCGGCGGCAGTGACCAGTCGATCGGTGCCTTGCCCTGGCGCTGCAGGTACTCGTTGGCCATCGAAAAGTGGTGGCAGCCGAGGAAGCCGCGGTGCGCCGACAACGGCGAGGGGTGCGGCGACTTCAGCACGCGGTGGCGACGGGTGTCGATCACCTTGCCCTTCTTCTGCGCGTATGCGCCCCAGAGCATGAACACCAGGCCGTCGCGCTCGCGGTTGAGCACGTCCACCACATGGTCGGTGAAACCTTCCCAGCCGCGCCCCTGGTGGGCACCGGCCTGGCCCTCCTCCACGGTCAGCACGGCGTTGAGCAGCAGCACGCCGCGCTGGGCCCAGGGCACCAGGCAACCGTGATCGGGCCGGGCGATGCCGAGGTCGCCTTCGATTTCCTTGTAGATGTTCAGCAGCGACGGCGGCACCGGTACGCCCGGGGCCACCGAGAAGCTCAGGCCATGGGCCTGGCCGCGGCCGTGGTACGGGTCCTGGCCGAGGATCACCACCTTCACCTGCTCGAACGGCGTGGCGTCGAACGCAGCGAAGATCTGCGGGCCCGGCGGGAACACGGCCGCGCCGGCGGCCTTGCGCTGGCGCAGGAAGGCGGACAGCTCGCGCATCTGCGGCTGCAACAGGTAATCACCGACGTGCTGCTTCCAACTCGGTTCCAGCTGGATCGTCGGGGTATCCACTACGTCATCCATCATCGCGCCACTTCTATCGCAACAGGGGTCCATCGTTCAAACGCGCCAGCCGCAGCTGGAACAGTACCTTGGTCACCAGCAGGCGCTCCTCGATCGGCTTGAGCACCAGATCGTTGGCACCGGCCTGCAGCAGCCCGGTCTGGTTGTGCGGGTTGCCATCGCCGGTCATCACCAGCACCGGCAGGCGGCGCTTGCCGTAGCCGAAATCCACGCGCACGCGCTGCACCACGTCGCGGCCGCTCAGCTCACCCTTCAGGGTGACGTCGGTCAGCACCAGGTCGATGCGGTGGCGGCTGCGGCCCAGCGATTCGGCGGTGAGCAGGGTGAAGGCTTCCTCGGCGCTGACCACGTGCAGCACGTTCAGCTGCTGACGCTCGAGCATGCGCTTGGTTGCTTCGGCCACCACCCGGCTGTCCTCGACATACAGGATGGTGGCGCCGGGAATGGTCTGCGGCTGCACGTAGCCGCGGATGAAGGTCGCCAGTGCCTCGTGGCCCAGCGCCTTGTCGAAATAATCGGTGACATACTCGGTGAAGCGGCGCTGTTCCAGGTGCTGCTGCGCATCGCCGGAAACCACGATGACCGGCACGTAGGCCTGGCCGGCGGCTTCGCGCACGCTCTTGGCCAGCGCCAGGCCGTCACCATCGCGCAGGGTCAGCGAGGTGGTCACCAGATCCACCGGACCCTGTGCCAGCACCTGCTGCGCTTCCTCGATGCTGTCGCAGCCGATGACTTCAACGCCCGGCAGGTCACGCTGCAGCACGTCAGCGATCAGCTTGCGCACCAGCTTGGAACCATCGACCACCATCACCCGCGTCGCGGGCCCCTCAAGGTGCTTCAACGCTTGCGGTCGCATGCCAGTCTCAGGTGTCGGTGGGGCGGGTCTGGCGGAGGAAGTGGCCGGTCACCAGCCAGGCACCCAGCCAGCCCAGCAGCAGCGTGCCCAGCAGCACCAGGCTGCCGTGCAGCAGGTCCAGGCCATGCAGCACGAACGGGCTGCCGTAGCTGCGCGACAGATCGGCCAGCGGCGCGCGCAGGGCGGTGCCGGCCACGCCGATCAGGGCCAGCGCGACCGCACCGGCGCCCAGGCCGTACCAGGCGCCCAGGTACAGGAACGGGCGGCGGATGAAGCCATCGCTGGCGCCCAGCAGCTGCAGCACGCCGATTTCCTCGCGGCGGGCCTGGATGTCCAGGCGCACGGTATTGCCCACCACCAGTGCTGCACCGGCGCCAAGCAGCGCGGACAGCACCTGCACCAAGCGCGCACCGAAGGCCAGCCAGGCATCCAGGCGCTGCCGCCACAGGGCATCGTGCTGCACCAGGTCGGCACCGGGCAGGCTTTCCAGCGCGCGCGCCAGGCGCGCGTCATCCTGGCCCTGGCCGGGGGTGACCACCAGCAGCGACGGCAGCGGGTTGTCGTTGAGTGCGTCGATGGCCTCGCCGAGGCCGGCATCGCGCAGTTCCTGCAGGCCCTGTTCGGGCGTGCGCACGGTCACGTTGGCCACGTCCTGGCGGTCGCGCAGCTCGCCGGCCAGGCGCAGCGCACCCGGGCCATCGACGTCGGCCTTCAGGAACACATTGATGTCGCGCGACTGCTGCACGCTGCCGGCGAACTGCTTGAGGTTGTCCAAAGCGATGGACAGGCCCAGCGGCAGGGCCAGCGCCAGCGCCATGACCATCACCGTCAGCAGGGTCGCCCAAGGCTTGCGGCAGGCGCGGCCGAGGCTGAACACCACGCTGTGCGCGTGGTGGTGGAACCAGACGCCCAGGCGCGACGGTGCGGCGGCTTCGCTGTTTTCATTCTTGCCCATGCGTTACTCCGCCAGGTCCTGCGGCGAGATGTCGTCCGCCAGCCGGCCATGGTCGAGGATCAGCACGCGCTTGCGCATGCGGCGCAGCAGCGGCAGGTCATGGCTGACCACCAGCACGCTGGTACCGCGCGAAGGCAGCTCGGCGAACAGGGCCATGATCTCCGCCGCCAGGGTCGGGTCGAGGTTGCCGGTCGGCTCATCGGCCACCAGCAGCTTGGGTTCGCCCACGATCGCGCGGGCGATGCCCACGCGCTGCTGCTCACCGGCCGACAGCTGCGAGGGCAGCGCCTTTTCGCGGTGGCCCAGGCCCATGCGTTCCAGCACCGAGCGCACGCGCTTGGCGATGTCGCCGCGGCGGGTGCCGCGCAGGATCAGCGGCAGGGCCACGTTCTCGGCGATGGAGCGGTCCATCAGCAGGCGGTGGTCCTGGTAGACCGCGCCGACCGCGCGCCGGTGGCGCGGGATGTCACCGCCGCGCACCTTCAGCAGGTTGCGCTCGTCGAACACCACGGCGCCGCGGCTGGGCCGCTCGTCCAGGTGGATCAACTTGAGCAGGGTGCTTTTGCCCGCCCCGGAATGGCCGGTGACGAACAGCATTTCGCCGGGGGCGACCTCGAAGCTGACATCGGTCAGAGCTTCGTGGCCACCGGCGTACTGTTTGCTGACATTGTCGAAGCGCAGGACACTCATGCCACGATTATGCAGGAGCCGCGCGACGGATCGGTAGCGCCGGGCCATGCCTGGCGAAAACCTTCCGGTCCGGTGGGTGCCGACCGCTGGTCGGCACGCCCTTGAAGCCACCCGACCAACGGTCGGGTGCTACCCACTGATCGGCAGCGCCGATCAGCTGCCCGACAGCATCCGGCGGATCTTGCGGCCGATGCGGGTCAGGAACGAATCACCGGTGTCGGCGGCCGTACGCACCGGCTTGGCCACCACCTGCACCGGGGTGACCGGGCTGGCGCCATTGCCGGCGGTGTTCTGCGCGCCCTCGGCACCTTCGACCGGACGGCCGTGGCGACGACGACGACGCTTGCGCGTCTTGTGCTCGCCATCGGCGGCACCTTCCGGCGCGCCTTCGGCACGCGGCGGGCGCGGGGCCTGGGCAGCGGCGCCGTCGGCACCGGCAACCGGCGCGGCAGCAGCCTGTTCGCCTTCCACGCGCGGCTTGCGCGGGCCACGCGGGCGGCGTTCGCCGCTGCGCTCACCGTCGCGACCACCACGGCCACCACGGCCACCACCGCCGCTGCCGGAACGGCCGCCACTGCGGCCACCGCCACGACGCTCTTCCTCGGCGGCGCGGGCTTCGCGCGCTTCGCGGAAGATCTGGCCGACGCTTTCATTGTCGTCGCCTTCCTCGCCTTCGGCCGGGGCCGGGCGTTCCGGGCGCGGCAGCGGGGTCATCAGTTCCTTCGTGACCGGCTCGGACGGAATCTTCTGCTCGATGTACGCCTCGATGTCCGGCAGGCCCATCGCGTAGCGCTCGCAGGCGAAGCTGATCGCATCACCCTCTTCGCCCAGGCGCGCGGTACGGCCGATGCGGTGCACGTAGTCTTCGGCGTCGAACGGCAGGTCGTAGTTGTAGACGTACTTGATGCCGTCGATGTGCAGGCCGCGGGCGGCCACGTCGGTGGCCACCAGGATTTCCAGCTGGCCCTTCTGGAAGCGGTTGAGCAGGCTCTCGCGCTTCTTCTGCGGCACGTCGCCGGACAGCACGCCGACGCGGTAGCCGGCCTTTTCCAGCGAACGCGCCACGCGCTCGACGAACACCTTGGTGTTGACGAAGACCATGGTGCGCGCGCCTTCGCTGCGCGACAGCAGGCCCAGCAGCAGCGGAATCTTCTCGTCATCGGCCGGGAAGTAGATGCGCTGGCGCACGCGCGCGGCAGTGATGGTCTCGGCTTCGACCACCAGCTTCTGCGGCTCGTTCATGTGCTCGTAGGCCAGCTCCAGCACGCGGTGGCTGAGGGTGGCGCTGAACAGCAGGGTCTGGCGGGTGGTGCGCTCCGGCATGCGGCGCAGCAGGAAGCGGATATCCTTGATGAAGCCCAGATCGAACATGCGGTCGGCTTCGTCCAGCACGCAGATCTCGCAGGCGTGGAGCGAGACCACCTTGTGCTGCTTCACGTAGTCGATCAGGCGGCCCGGGGTGGCGATGATGACGTCCACGCCCTGCTGCAGCAGCTCGCGCTGCTTGTCGTAATCAACTCCGCCGTAGACCAGGGCGAAACGCAGGCCCAGATCGGAACCGAACTTCACCGCATCCTTGTGGATCTGGATGGCCAGTTCGCGGGTCGGGGCCAGGATCAGCGCGCGCGGATCTTCCGGCTTGCGGTCGGCCAGCGCCGGACGCGTCAGCAGGCGGTTCACGACAGCAACCAGGAAGGCCAGCGTCTTGCCGGTGCCGGTCTGCGCCTGGCCGGCCACATCGCCGCCGGGCAGCGCGACCGGCAGGGTCAGCGCCTGGATCGGGGTGCAGCGGGTGAATCCGGCTCCTTCAAGACCAGCCTGCAGGGCCGGATGCAGATCGAAGGAGGAAAAGGTCAAATCGGTCAGCGGTTTGTCGCTCATGTGTCCGTCTTGGTATGGCCGCCGGCCCACGGGGCGGCTGGCACTTCAGCGTCTAGGGGAACCGTCGCAAACTGCGTCCCCTGCGGCGGGTTGGCAGGCTGGGACCACCCGGTCCGTGCGCCGCACAATGTCCCAGTTTAACGCACTCGGGCCGGCAAACCGGAACCACCTGTCTCACCGGACCGGGAGACGCCAGGATCCCACCCGCCCTTCACCCAGCCGCACGCCACTTGAACGGCCCCGCCAGGGCCACTGGCCCCGCCCCGGTGCCACCCCCATGTTCTCGAAGACAGTGAAATCCGGCACATACCGGGCTGGGACACGATCACGATACGCTGGGTTCCAGCCAGCAACTGTCCCCGCCGCGCGATAGGGGTACACTGCCGGCCGTGAGCGTCCGGGCATCCCGCCGAACGCACCGCGGCAGACCGCCGCGAGGCAACGACGAGGGTCGCGCCACCGGGCATGGCCCAGTTCACCCACCTCCGGCCTGGCCGGGTGCAATCCAAGACGAGAAACCAAGATGAGCGACAAGGTTGTACACGTCGGCGATGCCGACTTTGATAGCGCCGTGCTGAATTCCAAGGAACCGGTGCTGGTCGATTTCTGGGCCGAGTGGTGTGGCCCCTGCAAGATGATCGCCCCCGCGCTGGACGAACTGGCCGACGCCTACCAGGGCCGCGCCAAGATCGCCAAGGTCAACGTCGACAACAACCGTGCGCTGGCCGCCAAGTACCACGTGCGTTCGATCCCGTACCTGGTCGTCTTCAAGGACGGCGAAAAGGTCGGCGAGCAGATCGGTGCGGTGGGCAAGGCCCAGCTGGCCGGCCTGCTGGACAAGGCCCTGGCCTGATCCTGCTGTTCCACGGCAGCCGCTGACCGCGGCTGCCGCTGGGCGCCCCGCGCCCACATGAATGCAGTTCCCGGTGACCCTTGCACGGCGCCGCTGGCCGATGATAGTGTCGGCATATCCGGCCGCGTTCGCGTGCCGCACCCTCTGGACGCAGTTTCTTCCAGACCCATTCCCAACGTTCGCCGCCCCAGCCGGGCGCTCGCACCTTCAAGCGAGGAATAACGCTCTTGTCCGATAACACTCCCGAAACCGGCAGCGCCGATGCGCCCGCCGAAAAGCGCGTGCGCAAGCCCCGCGTGAGCAAGGCAGCCGCTCCGGCCGCCGCCGAAACCAGCGCTGCCCCCGCGCAGCCGACACTGCCGCTGGCAGCCGCATCCGAAACGCCGGCACCGGCCGCAGCCGCCCCCGCGCCGAGCGCGCCTGCCGCTGAAGCCCCCGCCTCCGGCGGCGGTGAAGGTGGCGAAGGCCGCGAATCCGGCCAGCGCCAGCAGAACCACCAGGGCGGTGGCCAGAACCAGGGCCAGGGCCAGAACAACAACCCCTACAACCAGGGGGGCCAGAACGGCCAGCAGGGCCAGGGCAACCGCCGCGACCGCTTCCGCAACCGCCGCGACCGCGACCGTGGTGGCCGTGGCCGCGATGACGGCATGCCGCAGGACGGCGGCGAGCAGCAGCCCTTGCCGCGCCCGCACGCCAACGTGCCGGAAGGCTTCCCGGTCTACTCGCTGAGCGACCTCAAGCGCATGCCGGCGCAGAAGCTGCTGGAAATCGCCGAGCAGCTGCAGATCTCCGAAGGCGTCGCCCGCGCCCGCAAGCAGGACGTCATCTTCGCCCTGCTGAAGGTGCTGACCCGCCACGGTGACGGCGTCGCCGCCGACGGCGTGCTGGAAATCCTGCCAGACGGCTTCGGCTTCCTGCGCGCGGCCGAGGCCAGCTACCTGGCCGGCCCGGACGACACCTACATCTCGCCCAGCCAGATCCGCCGTTTCAACCTGCGCACCGGCGACCACATCTCCGGCCGCATCCGCTTCCCGAAGGACGGCGAGCGCTACTTCGCACTGAACATCGTCGACACCATCAACGGTGAGCCGATCGAAGCGTCGAAGAACAAGGTGCTGTTCGAGAACCTGACCCCGCTGTTCCCGCGTCGCCGCTTCACCCTGGAGCGCGGCAACGGTTCGTCGGAAGACATCACCGGCCGCATCCTCGACCTGATGGCGCCGCAGGGCAAGGGCCAGCGCTCGCTCATCGTTTCCCAGCCGAAGGCCGGTAAAACGATGATGATGCAGCAGGTGGCCACGGCCATCACCACCAACCACCCGGACGTGCATCTGATCGTGCTGCTGATCGACGAGCGCCCGGAAGAAGTGACCGAAATGCAGCGCACCGTGCGCGGCGAGGTCATCAGCTCGACCTTCGACGAGCCGGCCGCGCGCCACGTGCAGGTGGCCGAAATGGTCATCGAGCGCGCCAAGCGCCTGGTCGAGCACAAGAAGGACGTGGTGATCCTGCTGGACTCCATCACCCGCCTGGCCCGCGCCTACAACAACGTGGTGCCGAGCTCGGGCAAGGTGCTGACCGGTGGTGTGGACGCCAACGCCCTGCACCGCCCGAAGCGCTTCTTCGGTGCCGCGCGCAACGTGGAAGAAGGCGGCAGCCTGACCATCATCGCCACCGCGCTGGTCGACACTGGCTCGAAGATGGACGAGGTGATCTACGAAGAGTTCAAGGGCACCGGCAACAGCGAAGTGCACCTGAGCCGTCGCATCGCTGAAAAGCGCGTGTTCCCGGCCATCGACATCAACCGTTCGGGCACCCGCCGCGAAGACCTGCTGATCGAACCGGAACTGCTGCAGAAGATCTGGATCCTGCGCAAGCTGCTGCATCCGATGGATGAAATGGCCGCGATGGAGTTCCTGCTGGACAAGATGAAGAACACCAAGTCCAACGACGAGTTCTTCGGTTCGATGAAGCGATAAGAGAAAAGCCCCGCACTGCGGGGCTTTTTTTGCCTTCGGGATGGCTCATCCACGCATGGCGTGGGTCTACTGCGTTCGCCGGGCATGGCCCGACGCTACCGGTAGATCCACGCCACGCGTGGATGCTCGCCCGGACGCGCCCCGCCACATCACGGGCAGGCCACCGCGCCCTCGGCGTTGGCCGTGTTGGCGGTCAGCTTGACCTGGGTGAAGGCCGCCGCGAACGGCGTGTCCGCGGTCACCACGAACGGCGCTTCCACCGCGCCCAGGGCCACGTCCTGCTTGGCGAAGCACGCCAGCGGCACGGTCACCGTCTGCTTCTGCCCGGGCGACAGCTTGCCCAGGAGGGGGGCGATGTCCACCCCGCCCTCGCAGCCACTGCCGCACTGCATGGTCACCTTCACCGGCGAGGCCGGGCGCTTCACCAGCTGCACGTCGAACTGCAGCGCACCGTTGCTGCGCGCCAGCGCGCCGAGATTGCGGCGCGAGGTGCTGCGTGCGATCAGCTGTGCCGGGGCCAGCCAGGTCACCTCCTTGGCGTCCTGCTGGGTGTTCACCTGCACGGTGCGCACCTGCACCACCGGCTTGGCGGTGGGCCAGCGCAGGGTGGCGTTGAGGTCGCTGCCAAGCGGCTGGGTCGCACCCGCGGCCGCCACATGCAGCGCGAACGGCGGCGTGTCGGCACGGTTGAAGATCGGCAGCACGGTCACTTCGCCGCAGCTGTCCGGGTCGGCTTCGTCAAGCCTGGCGACCTTGCCGCCCTTGGCGTAGCTCAGGCCATAGCCGAGCGCGAACAGCGACGGCTTCTTCGCATCGGGCTGGTCGATCGGTGCCGGGCACGGCACGCCCGGCCACGGGAAGCTGAGGCGGCCGCGGAAATCATGCACGGGCTTGCCACCCTTGCCGGCCACCAGCACGTCGGTCACGCCCTTGCCTTCGGTGCCCGGCAGCCAGGCGGCCACGAACGCGCTGGACAGATTGAGCAGGTCGTTGGTGTACATCGGGCGGCCGGACATATAGACCGTGACCACCGGCTTGCCGGTCGCAGCGGCGGCGTTCAGCGCGGCCAGGTCCTGCGGGTAGGCACGGCTGTGGCTCACGGTGTCCGAGGCGAGGATGTCACCGTTGGTTTCCGCATACGGGGTCTCGCCGATCACCGCCAGCACCACGTCGAACGCCTTCGGGTCGATGCCCTGGCCATCGGCGCTGAAGCTGACCTTGTCCGCGCCGAGTTCGGCGCGCAGCGCGCCCAGCACCGAATCGGCGTTGGGGAAATCGGCGTTCTTGTTCTCGGTGCCCTGCCAGGTCAGCGACCAGCCACCGGACTGGTCACCGATGTTGTCGGCACCCTTGCCGACCACCAGCACGCGCGCGTCGCGGCGCAGCGGCAGCACCTTGTTGTCGTTCTTCAGCAGCACCAGCGATTCGCGCACTGCACGGCGCGCCAGCTCGCGGTGCTGCACAGCGGTGGCATCGCCGGCATAACGGCTGTCGGACGGCTTGTGCTCGAACAGGCCGGCGCGCAGCTTCACCCTCAGAATGCGCGTCACCGCATCATCGATACGCGCCATCGGGATCTCACCCTTCTGCACCTGCGCGGTGGTGTTGTCGATGAACGCCTTCCAGTCGTCGGGCACCATCACCATGTCGATGCCGGCGTTGATGGCCTGCGCGCAGCTGTCGTTGCGGCAGCCGGGCACCTGGGCGATGCCGTTCCAGTCGGAGACGACGAAGCCGTCGAAGCCCATCTTGTCCTTCAGTGCGTCGGTCAGCAGCGCCTTGCTGCCATGCATCTTGCCGTAGTCGACGCCGGCGGCACGATCGTTCCAGCTGTTGAAAGAGGCCATCACCGTCTGCGCGCCTTCGGCCAGCGCGCCGTAGTAGCCCTGCGCATGCACGTTGATCATCGTCGCCTTGTCGACCAGCGCCTCGCCCTGGTCGCGGCCGCTGTCGGTGGCGCCATCGCCAAGGTAGTGCTTGGCGGTGGTGACCACGTTGCCGTCATCCTTGAAAGCACCCTGCGCGCCCTTGACGTAGGCATGGGCGAAGCTGCGGATCACCGCCGGGTCGGACGAATAGCTTTCGTAGGTGCGGCCCCAGCGCGGGTCGTGGGCCACGGCCAGGGTGGGTGCGAACACCCAGCCGATGCCGGTGGCGCGCACCGAACGCGCGGTGGCCTCGCCGATGCGCTCGATCAGCTCCGGATCACCGGCCGCGCCCAGGCCGATGTTGTGCGGGAACAGGGTGGCGCCCAGCACGTTGTTGTGGCCATGCACGGCATCGGTGCCCCAGATCACCGGCACCGGCGCCTTCGCGTCGGTGGCCAGCGAGGCGGCATGGTAGGCGTCCGCCAGCTTCAGCCAGTCCTGCACGCTGGCGTGCTTGTCCATGCCCGGCCACGAGCCGCCGCCGTTGAGCACCGAACCGACGTAGTAGCGGCGCACCTGCTCGGGCGTAATCGTCTTGATCTCGGCCTGGGTCATCTGCCCGATCTTCTGCGCCAGCGTCATCTGCGAAAGAATCTGCCGCGCGCGGCTTTCGATCTGCGCGTCGGTGGGGATCGCGCTGTGCACGCGCGGCCAGTCCTGCAGGCGTTCAGCGCTGGCCGGTGCGGCGCCGACGGGCGCGGCAAGGGCGGCCAGCAGGCAGCTGGCAAGAAGGGTCTGGGTGGGGCGATTCACTGGGCTCTACCTCCGTGGATGAAGTTCCTGGCGCGCGTGACTGCGACCGCACGCCGGCATGGTCGCTTGCGCACCGCTCCTGACAGCGCTGTCATATAAGGCGACCCCGCTGCTGTCAATCGTTGTACGCGGGCAACGTGCCGGCCGTCCCGCAACCACGGGGCCTGGCGCATCATCGACACGCCAGCGCAGTGCGTGGGTGCTGCATCGCGACACGAAATCGGGACGTGCCAGCGCCCCTCATGACGTGGCAACATCCGCCTGCTTCGGCAACACCGACCGGGCCAGCACGCACTACCATCGCCGCGTGCCCGCCGCCTTCCAGGAGGAACCATCGCACCATGCGCAGTCGAATCGAGGATGTCGCCGCCGTTGCAGGGGTTTCGATCAAGACCGTGTCGCGCGTGCTCAACCACGAGCCGAACGTGCGCGAGCAGACCCGCGAACGCGTGCTGGCGGCAGTGGCACGGCTGGGCTACAAGCCCAACCTGTCGGCGCGCAGCCTGGCCGGGCAGCGCTCGTATGCACTGGCCCTGGTCTACAACAATCCCTCGCGCAACTACCTGATGGAGATCCAGAGCGGCATGCTGGAGGCCTGCCATGCACAGCACTACAACCTGATCCTGGGCCCGGTCGGCACCGGCCGCCGCACCCTGCCCGACCTGGCCGCGCTGTTCGAGAATTCGCGCCCGGACGGCGTGGTACTGATCCCGCCGCTGACCGACGACGAGGTGGTGCTGTCGTACCTGGAAGAACAGGACATCCCCTTCGCCTGCATCGCGCCACGCCACCCGGAAGGCCGCATCGGCGTGCGCATGGATGAAACCACCGCCGTGGTCGAACTGATCGGCCACCTCGTCGCGCAGGGACATCGCCGCATCGGCCACATCAAGGGCCCGCGCGCGCACGGTGCCTGCCAGTGGCGCCACGCCGGTTACCGCCAGGCGCTGCGCGAGGCGGGCATCGCCTACGACCCGGAACTGGTGGTCAGCGGCCAGTTCTCGTTCGAGTCCGGCGTTGACGCCGCCAACACCCTGCTTGACCTGGATGACCCGCCGACGGCGATCTTCGCCGCCAACGACGACATGGCGGCCGCGGTGTACCGCGTGGCGGGCGAGCGTGGCCTGCGCGTGCCGCGCGACCTTTCGGTGTGCGGCTTCGACGACACGCCGATCGCCGGCCACATCTATCCGGCGCTGACCACGGTGCGCCAGCCGACCGCGCACATGGGCCGGCTGGCGACCGAGCAGCTGATCGAGCACATCCGCGCCGAGACGGCCGGGCGCATGATCACCGTCGAGCACGCGGTGCTGGATCGCGAATCGACCGCCGCACCACGCCGGCGCTGACGCTCCCTGCCGCAGCGGACCTACGCGTCCGTTGCGGTCTTCCTCGCATCCAGGCGCACGCGGGCGGCCGCCGCTTCGCCGTACGCGATGAAGCGTCTGTGCGTGCCCAGCACCGTACACGCGTTGTCCGCGGGCGGTCGTTGCCATGTCCAGAACCTGTCCTCCCGGTCATTGATTCAAGCCATCAAGCGGACATGCACGACATCCGCTGGCTGCTCAGTTTGTCCAGCGCTGTCAGTGCACAACAACTGCTGCGTCCCACCACTGCACATTGGCATCCGCGCAGTTTTGTTCTGCACCGCACAACTCATTTCCAGAGATCCATTGGCAGCGCTGTCATTCCTGCAAAACCGCTGAAAATCCCGCAGACAAAGGGAATTCATCAGCATGAGCGCATTCATGGCAACGTTTACATGACGACCCACCCCCGCGCCGATCAGGTGCACTTGATGGCAGTTTGTTGACAACGCTGTCAACCGTCGCTCCAATCCGGCCACATGCAGTAACCCGCGATCGAGACAACGCCGCAACGACACCACTGAATTCCCTGGGGAGGGAGCTTCCATGAAGACGTACAAGGCAGTACCTCGCAAGACGATGCTCACTTCCGCGCTGCTCGCAGCGCTTGCTGCACCGGCCTGGGCGCAGGACGCACCTGCCGGCGAGACACCCGACCCGGCCACGCTCGATACGGTGCAGGTCACCGGCATCCGCGGCAGCCTGCAGTCGTCGATGAACCTCAAGCGCGACAGCCAGGGCGTGGTCGATGGGATCGTCGCCGAGGACATCGGCAAGTTCCCCGATACCAACCTCGCCGAATCGCTGCAGCGCATCAGCGGCGTGTCGATCGACCGCACTTCAAGCGGCGAAGGCTCGAAGGTGACCGTGCGCGGCATCGGCCCCGACTACAACCTGGTGCTGTTGAACGGCCGGCAGATGCCGGCGTCCAATCTCGGCAACGGTGGCGGTGGTTTGAGCGGCTCGCGCTCGTTCGACTTCGCCAACATCGCCTCCGAATCGATCTCGGCGGTGGAGGTTTACAAGACCACCCGCGCCGACAACCCGACCGGCGGTATTGGTGCAACGATCAACATCAGGACGATGCGCCCACTGGAGGCGGCACCGGTCATCAGCCTGGGCATGAAGGCGGTGCACGACACCTCCAACGACAATGTGCCACGCACGATGCAGGGCTCCAACGTCACCGGTGAGCTGTCGGGCATCTTCAGCCAGACCTATGCCGATGGCCGCTTCGGCATAGCCCTCAGTGGCAGCCACCAGGAGCGTGACTCGGGATTCAACCAGGCCACTGTGGCCGAAGGCTGGGCCACCCTGCGCGGCGATGACACTTCCGACTGGCGTGCCTTGCCGCAACCGGGCCAGGGGTACTCGGACCGCATCAGCAACCGGCCGGGTCCGAACGACATCTATGGCCGGCCGCAGAACACCGCCTACAACGTCAACGCGGTGCAGCGCCAGCGCACCAACGGGCAGGCCACGTTGCAGTGGAAGCCGGTAGACAACGTCACCACCACGCTGGATTACACCTACGTGGAGAACAAGGTGCAGCAGCAGCGCAGCGAACTTTCGGTGTGGTTCAACTACGGCCCAGGTGACAGCACCTGGACCAACGGCCCCGTGGCTGCGCCGATCGTCTACAGCGAAGACGTGGTCAACGGCGACGTTGCCATGGGTGGCATGAAGCTGGCCACGAAGAACAGCATGGAAGCGGTGGGTTTCAACGTGGACTGGGAGGTCAACGACGCGCTCGACCTGTCATTCGACTACCACCGTGCCAGTGCTGAATCCCAGCCGGATGGCCCCTATGGCTCCGCCGGTGTGCTGGGCGTAGCTGCCTACGTGCGCGGCAAGACCACCGTCGATTACAGCGGCGAGCTGCCCATCATCAACATCGCCCTTCCACCCGGTGGCGTGCAGGCATCGGACGCCCTGGTGACCGGTTCGGTGTTCCAGAACAGCTACAACAAGTCGGAGGTGGAGCAGTTCCAGGCAAAGGGCGTGTTCCGTTTTGCCGACTACTCGGCACTGGATTTCGGTGTGGGCCACACCCAGGTCGACAACCGCTCGGCGGCCGCCATCGAACAGCGCGACAGCTGGGGCGGCGTGGGTACACCGGCAGACTACGACGACAGCATCTGGTACGCCGATGACATGGGCAAGTACTTCAAGGCGTTCTCCGGCCACAACGATCCCCGCCTGACCGGTCAGTTCCTGGTGTTCGACTTCGACCGCCTGCGCGACCGCGCAGCCCAGGTCGCCAATGGAGTGGAGCCAGCCTGTCCCACGTGCTATCTGGCCCCGACCGAGTACTCCGAGGATATCCGCACGAAGGAGACCTCCAAGAGCGCCTATCTGCAGTACCGCACCACGTTCGATTGGAACACGCCGCTGCACATCGCCGCCGGCGTGCGCTACGAGGAGACCGAGGTTGAATCGCTGGCGCTGGTCAGGGTGCCGACCTCGATCAGCTGGAACTCGCTCAACGAATTCAACATCACCTATGCCGACGAAGGCGCATTCGTTGGCGGCAAAGGCAAGTACGACTATCTGCTGCCCAACCTCGACCTGAAGCTGGACTTCAGCGAGTCGCTGGCTCTGCGCGGCAGCTACAGCCGCAGCCTCGGTCGCCCAGGCTGGACCCAGATTGAAAGTGGCCAGCGCCTGGACAACATCGTGCGTACCCAGGGCGGCACCGGCTCGCGCGGCAATCCGGCGCTGGAGCCGTTGCTGTCAGACAACTTCGATCTGTCGCTGGAGTGGTACTACGGCGAGGCCAGCTACGCGTCGGTGGGCTTCTTCCGCAAGAACATCAAGAACTTCATCAGCAACACCATCGCACGCGAAGACGCCGGCAGCCTGCATACGCCGGTCGGTGGCGCCTACTGGAACGAGGCGCTGGCATCAGGCTGCGTGACCACGGACACGGTATGCATCCGGAACTACATCTTCACCAACCACGCTGGCGATCCGGGCGTGACCTCCACGGGCGTCAACTCGGCCGGCCAGCAGACCGGCAGTATCGTCGGCCAGCCTGGCGACCCGATTGCCGGGTTCGACATCACTCTGCCGGCCAACCAGCGCTCGGACCATCTTGACGGCTGGGAGGTGGCGGTACAGCACCTGTTCGGCCAGTCCGGTTTCGGCGTGGCGGCCAACTACACCAAGGTGAAGTCCGGGCTGACCTTCGACAATCTCAGCCTGGGTGACCAGTACCCGATGATCGGCCTGAGCGACTCGGCCAACGTGGTGGCGTTTTACGACAAGAACGCGTGGCAGATCCGTGCGGCCTACAACTGGCGCGACAAGTTCCTCAACGGCATCGGTGGCCAGGGCCCGAACCCGAACTACACCGCCGCCTATGGCCAACTGGATCTGAACATCAGCTACGCGGTGAGCGAGCAACTGACTTTGAGCCTGGAAGCGATCAACCTGACCGACGAGACCATGCGCACCTACGCACGCCACACCAACATGCTGCGCTACGCCACCCAGACCGGCCCGCGCTACATGTTCGGCGTGCGTTACAAGTTCTGACCGACTGCAGTACCGTGGGGCCGGGCATGGGCTCGGCTCCACGGGGCGGGCTCGGCCCCCCCACCGCTCCGCTCCGGATGCCCGCGCATGCTTTCACCGCCCCGCCCCATCGAAGAGATCCACGGTCTGGACCCGGCGCAGCTGCACGTGCAGCTGCCCACCTGGACGACGCCGAAGGTGATCCGTGGGCTGGTGGCGCACTGGCCGCTGGTGATGGCCGCGCGCCGATCCGCCGCCGAGGCGGTGGCCCACCTGGCCCGCTTCGACCACGGGCAGATGCCGGTGACGGCGACCACCGCCGCGCCCGACACGCGGGGCCGGTTGTTCTATAACGAGGACATGAGCGGATTCAATTTCCGCCGCGAGCAGATTCCGCTGAAGGTGGTGCTGGCGACGCTGCTGAAGTACGCCAGCGATCCAGCACCGCCCACCATCTATGTGGCATCGACCACGCTGGACAGCTTCCTGCCGGGTTTCAGCCAGGCCAATCCGCTGGAGCTCGGCGTGGCCGATCCGCTGGCCAGCATCTGGATCGGCAACCGCTCGCGCATCGCCGCCCACCAGGACGTGCCGGACAACCTGGCCTGCGTGGCGGCCGGCCGCCGCCGGGTCACCCTGTTCGCACCGGAGCAGATCGACAACCTGTACGTCGGGCCGCTGGATTTCACCCCGGCCGGGCAGGCGATCAGCCTGGTTGATTTCCATGCGCCGGACCTGCAGCGCTTCCCGCGCTTTGCGCAGGCGTGGGCGCAGGCCCAGGTGGCCGAGCTGGAGCCCGGCGACGCGGTGTTCATTCCCTCGCTGTGGTGGCACCACATGGAAGGCCTGGAAGCGTTCAACGTGCTGGTCAACAGCTGGTGGCGACCGGTGCCGGCCTGGATGGATTCACCGATGAACGCGCTGATGCTGGCCATCCTCGCCCTGCGCGACCTGCCGCCGGAACAGCGCGCGCACTGGCGCGCGATGCTTGACCACTATGTCTTCGACGCCGGCGCGCACACAGCCGCGCATGTACCGCCGGATGCACAGGGAGTGCTGGCACTGCTGGATGCGACCGCCGCCGAGCGCGTGCGCGATACGCTGCGGCGACGCCTGCAACGCTGACACCGGGTGACCGTACTTTCCCCGGGGCAGGCGAATGTGTCCATAATGGCGGCTTCCCCACCGTTCGTGCCCGGCTGCGCTGCCGCAGCAGTGGGCGCAGTCGCCGCATGCCACCGATCTCCAACCGCCTCAACCTGGGCAAGCTGATTCTTGGCCTGGCCCTGCTGAGTACGCTCGTTGCCCTCGGCAACACCCTGCTGGCCAGCTACCGCGTGCAGCGCGACCAGCTGGTGAGCAACACCCTGGAAGCCAACCGCGTCTACAGCAGCAAGCTGGCCGACACGACGCAGACCTTCCTGCTCTCCGCCCAGCAGCAGCTGGCCTACGCCGCCACCCGCCTCGGCGAAAGCGGCCTGGATGCCGTCCACGCCCAGGACGAAGCCAGCCGCCTGCAGCTGCAGTCCAGCAGCTTCAACTCGTCGCTGGTGGTCAATGCCAGCGGCCTGGTCATCGCCACCTCGCCGCAGACGCTGCAGCTGCAGGGCGAAGTGCTGAAGAGCTTCGGCAACAACCAGGCGCTGACACGCCGCCAGCCGCTGGTCAGTGATCCCTACCAGTCGGCGACGGGCAAGCTGCTGATCTCGCTGTCGCACCCCATCTTCGACCGCCAGGGCACCTACCTGGGCTACGTCAGCGGCACCCTGTACCTGCGCCAGCGCAGCGCGCTGCACACGCTGCTGGGCAAGCACTACTACCGCGATGGTTCCTACCTGTATGTGGTCGACCACAACGGCCGCATCATCTACCACAACAATCCGAAGGAAGTGGGCACCTACGCGCTGGACAACCCGGCGGTGAAGGCGGTGATGCGCGGCCACTCCGGCAGCCAGCAGCTGGTCAACAACCATGGCGTGGCACAGCTGTCCGGCTATGCGCCGGTGCCGGCCACCGGCTGGGGCATCATCGCCCAGCGCCCGACCGAAGCGACCCTGCAGCCGCTGTCGCGGTTGATGACCTCGGTCATCCGGAACGCGATCCCGCTGGGCCTGCTCTCGCTGCTGATCACCTGGTGGTTCGCCAGGCGCATCTCGATGCCGCTGTGGCAGCTGGCGCGCAACGTGCAGGAAGGCGAAGACACCGGCAGCGCGATCAACCATGTCACTGGCATCCGTGCGTGGTACTTCGAGGTGGCGCAGCTGAAGCAGGCGGTGCTGTACAGCTTCAACGCGCTGCAGGACCGCATCGGCACGCTCAACCGCGCCAGCCGTACGGACCCGATGACCGGGCTGCTGAACCGCCGCGGCCTGCAGAACGCGCTGGAACTGCTGCAGGCGCAGGGGCAGCCGTTTGCGATCGTGGCGCTGGACATCGACCGTTTCAAAGCCATCAACGATGGCCACGGCCATGACGTCGGCGATGCCGCCATCGTCCACATCGCCGAACAGATGCGACGCCATTCGCGCGAGACCGACGTACTGTGCCGCGCCGGTGGCGAGGAGTTCCTGGTGCTGCTGCCGGGCGTCAGCGTGGCGGCGGCGCAGCAGACCGCCGAGCGCCTGCGCCAGGCGATTGCCGGGCAGCCGTTTGCGCCGGTCGGCAGCATCACCGTGTCGCTGGGCGTGGCCCATTTCCCCACGTTCCATGCCGACGTGGAACAGGCGCTGCGGCTGGCCGACAAGGCCCTGTACCTGGCCAAGGAACAGGGCCGCAACCGCGTGGTGGTCTACCCGCACGCGGATTGATCCGTGCGCGGGCGCGCCAGGCACGGCCTGGCGCTGTGGCCGCGTCGGTCAGCCCAGCGGAGTCAGCAGGCGCGGACCGTCGTTGCGGCCGACCATGTAGACGCCGCCTTCGGGCAGGAGGTCGGTACCGGTAGCCTTGTCGTCTTCGCCGGTGATCCACGGGGCCTGCTGGCGCGGGCCCGGGATATAGGCCGACCAGCGGCCGTAGCGCTCCTTCTTCGAATCGAAGGCGTAATGGACGGGAACCCGCACGGTCCAGAACTCGGCGTCCTTGTCCTTGCCGGTCGTCGGCGGATTGAAGGTCCAGGTGCGCGCGGTCTTGACGCTGGCCTTGGCCAGCACGTCACGCAGCATGTCCATGGTGCGGCCGGGACCGACCGAGGTCAGATTGGTCCGTTCGGCAACCACGTCGGCAACCTTGCCATCACGCCCGATCTTGACCAGCAGCAGCACCACGCCCTGGCCGCGGATCGAGACTGCCTTGTCCGGGTACACCGGCGGGCGCATGTTCAGCGCGCGGATGTCATCGCTGCCCAGGCTGCTCTCGTCGCGGACCTTGTCGAAGTTCGCGTCGGTCACGCGGATCTGCATGGTGTTGCCGGCCATGTTGTCCGCCAGCAGGCGCAGCTGGACGGTGGTGCGCGCACGCACCGGCTGGCCATCGACCAGCACCGGCTCGAAACGCCACGCTTTGACCGTGCCGTCGACCATCGCCGCCACGTCTTCGGCAACCTTCTCGCGGTGGTCGAGCTGGAAGCCTTCGACCTGGCCATCGCGGCCGATGTCGATGACGCCACTGAGCGTCATGCTGGCCTCGGTCTGCTTGCGCACCTCGCGCGCGCTCTGCGCATCGGCGGTGCCGATGTACGCGGCGCCGCCACCGAGGGCCAGGGTCAGGGCCAGGAAAAGGGAAGATCGCATCACACTCACTCCTTGTGTATGAGCTGCAAAGCCTACATCAGGTCGCCCTGCGATGCGTTACGGGCTGGCTGATCACGCCAGTCGATGGTCGGTGGCGTACGGCGGCGTGTCCGGGTAGTCGGTGCTCGCGAAACGGGCCTGCAGGCCCTGCCACCAGGCGGGATCGAACAGATGACGATAGTGTTCACGCACCGCCGCCAGCTCCTGCGCCGGCAGGCCCATGAACGGACCGAATCGCTCGGGAAACACATCGCGCGGGCCGACATGGAACCATGGCTCGTCGGCGAGTTCCTCTTCCGGCGTACGCGGCTGCGGCCAGGCGCGGAACACGCAGTCACTGACCAGGCACACCTCGTCATAGTCGTAGAACACGGCGCGACCATGGCGCGACACGCCAAAATTCTTCGGCAGCATGTCGCCGGGGAAGATGTTGTTGCGGGCCATGTCGGTGATCGCCTGCGCGTAGTCCAGCACCGCCGCGCGTACGCCCGGCGCGCCCTGCTCGCGCAGGTACAGGTTCAACGGGCGGAAGCGGCGCTGCACGTAGCACAGGGCAATCTCGACCTCGTCGCCCTGCACGCGCACGCTCTGCGTGCACTGCTGCAGCAGTTCGTCCAGCAGCGCCGGGGCGAAGCGCGCGCGCGGAAAGCGCAGGTGGCGGTAGGGCTGTGCATCGAGCAGGCGGCCGACGCGGTCCAGGTTGAACACCAGCGCGTACTTCTCTTCCACCTGCTGGCGCGACATCGCCTTGGGCCAGGCGAAGCGGTCGCGGATCAGCTTGAACACCAGCGGATAGCTGGGCAGAGTGAACACCGCCATGACCATGCCCGGCGTGCCCTCGGCATGCACCAGCTGTTCGTGCGGGTGTTCGTTGAAGTGGCGGAAGAAGGTGCGGTAGCGCTCCGTCTTGCCCTGCTTGGCGCGGCCGAGCACGGTGTAGATCTCGTCGATCGGCTTGCCCGGCAGCAGGCTGCGCAGGAATACCACGGCATCCCCGACGGTCGCCAGGTTGGCCTGGAAGTAGCTGCGCGAGACACCGAACAGGTGGGCGACATCGCGGCGGCGGGTCAGCACCGCATCGGCGCGCAGGCCGTGCTCGTCGTTGACCAGGGCGATGATGCAGGGCGAGAAACGGTGTTCGCCGAACACGCGGCCGACCAGATAGGCGCGGCGCTCGCGGTAGAACACGGTGTCGAGCAGCTCGATGCTGCGCACCGGCGTATCGCCCCAGTGGGCGAGGTCATCCTGCAGGCGGATGGCGATGGCTGCCGCGCAGCGCAGCTGGTGTGCGTAAGGCACGTCGAAGCGGTAATCGGCCAGCACCCGCTGCAGGGCCTCCACCGGGCGCGTGGGCGACACCGCGTAGGTGTGACGTGCCACCGGGTGGGTGATCGCATCGGAGGGTTCGATGTCGAAGGCGATGAACTCCAGCGCCGGGTCGACCCCGCGGGTGGCAAACAGGCGCCGCGCCAGGGTGTTGTAGAAGGTCTTGTACAGTTCGGCGTCGATCAGCCCCTGCAGCAGCGCGCTGTAGTGCGCGTGCACCTGCAGCCACAGCACGCGCATGCCGATCGCATCGCCGGCCATGCGCCGCAACGCGTCCATCCGTTCGGCGATGCACATGTCGTACAGGGCGATGCGCTCGACCGCATCCTGCCGTGCAGCGCCCCAGTCGCGCTGCTCGAAGCGCAGCCGCGCCCGCGCAGTGATCGCCGCGAAGCGCGCGTGGTAGTCCTCGAAGCCATCGCGGATGGCCACGGCGATGCGCGGTGCCAGGTCGACGGCGATGTCAGGCTGGGACATGCACGGCTCGGCAGGGAGACGGGCATCCACCATACGCCGGCGTGGGGTAGCTTGTGTAGAGCCGAGCCCATGCTCGGCTGCCTCGGCGCTTCGGTAGTGTCGAGCCTGCTCTGCTGCTTCCGGCAGAAGTCGAGCAAGCTCGACTCTACGAAAGGGCGGGAGCAGAAGCAGCCGAGCATGGGCTCGGCTCTACAGAAGCCCGCCCAGGCAAAAAGAAACCCGCGCCGAAGCGCGGGTTCAGGGTGTCACACGCAGGCGGCGATGGATCAGCCGCGCAGCTGCTCCAGGGCGGTGTTGAAGGTCGCGCTCGGGCGCATGGCCTTGCTGGCCTTGGCCACGTCCGGGCGGTAGTAGCCGCCGATGTCCACGGCCTTGCCCTGCACCGCGGCCAGCTCGTCGACGATGGTCTGCTCGTTGTCGGTCAGTGCCTTGGCCAGCGGGGCGAAGCGGGCCTTCAGTGCGGCGTCTTCATCCTGCGCGGCCAGGGCCTGGGCCCAGTACAGCGCAATGTAGAAGTGGCTGCCGCGGTTGTCGATGCCACCCAGCTTGCGCGACGGCGACTTGTCGTTGTCCAGGAACTGGCCGTTGGCTTCGTCCAGCGCCTTGGCCAGCACGCGGGCTGCGGCGTTGTCGTAGCGGTTGCCCAGGTGTTCCAGCGACGCGGCCAGAGCCAGGAATTCACCCAGCGAATCCCAACGCAGGTAGTCCTCTTCGACGAACTGCTGCACGTGCTTCGGGGCCGAACCACCGGCGCCGGTCTCGAACAGGCCGCCACCGGCCATCAGCGGCACGATCGACAGCATCTTGGCGCTGGTGCCCAGTTCCATGATCGGGAACAGATCGGTCAGGTAGTCGCGCAGCACGTTGCCGGTCACCGAGATGGTGTCCTCACCCTTGCGGATGCGGTCCAGCGAGAAGGCGGTCGCTTCCACCGGTGGCAGGATGCGGATGTCCAGGCCGTTGGTGTCGTGGTCCTTCAGGTACTGCTCGACCTTGGCGATGACCTGCGCGTCGTGGGCACGGCCGGCATCCAGCCAGAACACGGCCGGGGTGCTGCTGAGGCGGGCGCGTTCGACGGCCAGCTTGACCCAGTCCTGGATCGGCGCGTCCTTGGTCTGGCACATGCGCCAGATGTCACCGGCTTCCACCGCGTGCTCGAACACCACGGTGCCTGCGTCGTCGGTGACCTCGACCACGCCGTCGGCGGCGATCTGGAAGGTCTTGTCGTGCGAGCCGTATTCCTCGGCCTTCTGCGCCATCAGGCCGACGTTCGGCACCGAGCCCATGGTGGCCGGGTTGAACGCACCATGCGCCTTGCAGTCGTCGATGACGGCCTGGTACACGCCGGCGTAGCAGCGGTCGGGGATGACAGCCTTGGTATCCTGCAGCTTGCCTTCGGCATTCCACATCTTGCCGGAGTCGCGGATCATCGCCGGCATCGAGGCGTCGACGATGACGTCGCTCGGCACGTGCAGGTTGGTGATGCCCTTGTCCGAGTTGACCATGGCCACGCCCGGACGCTGTGCGTACTCGGCGGCCAGGTCGGCTTCGATCGCGGCGCGGGTGGCCTCGGGCAGCGACGGCAGGCGCGCGGCCAGGTCACCGATGCCGTTGTTGGCATCGAAACCGGCCTGCTTCAGCACGTCGGCGTGCTTGGCCAGCACGTCCTTGTAGAACTCGTTGACGGCCACGCCGAACATGATCGGGTCGGAGACCTTCATCATGGTCGCCTTCAGGTGCAGCGAGAACAGCACGCCCTGGGCCTTGGCATCGGCGATCTGCTCACCGATGAAGGCAGCCAGTGCCTTGCGGCTCATCACCGCGGCATCGACGATCTCGCCGGCCCTGACCGCGGTCTTTTCCTTCAGCACGACGGCGCTGCCATCCTTGCCATGGAAGGTGATCTTCAGCGAACCGGCGTTGGCCAGGGTGGCCGACTTCTCGCTGCCGTAGAAATCACCGGCGGCCATGTGCGCGACGTGCGACTTCGAATCCGAAGCCCAGGCACCCATGCGATGCGGGTGCTTGCGTGCGTAGTTCTTCACCGACAGCGGTGCACGGCGGTCGGAGTTGCCTTCGCGCAGCACCGGGTTCACCGCGCTGCCCTTGACCTTGTCATAGCGCGCCTTGTAGTCGCGCTGCTGGTCGTCGGCCGGGGTTTCCGGGTAAGCCGGCAGCGGGTAACCCTGGTCCTGCAGTTCCTTGATGGCGGCCTTCAGCTGCGGCACCGAGGCGGAGATGTTCGGCAGCTTGATGATGTTGGCGTCCGGGGTGGTCGCCAACTGGCCCAGCTCGGCCAGGTCGTCGCTGACCTTCTGCGCGTCGCTGAGCAGTTCCGGGAACTGCGACAGGATGCGGCCGGACAGCGAGATGTCACGGGTTTCCACCACGATACCGGCGGTGGCGGTGTAGGCGTCGACGATCGGCAGCAGCGACTGGGTAGCCAGGAACGGTGCTTCGTCGGTCAGCGTGTAGAGGATCTTGGACATGGGGGACTTGGACTCTGTAGCAGTTCTCAGGGGAAGGCCGGCGCAGGCGCCGTGCCACGTGCAACCGTGTCACTTTCCCCGTCGCCGTCAGGGGGGCGCGCGATGGGGAAACCCCTGCATTGTCGCGTTTTCAGCCGCGCGGGGCAAAGCCATGCCATACGCCGCGGTACTGCACCACGGCAACGCTGTGATCCAGCCGCGTGGTATCGGATGCAACCATGTCGGCCATGCGTGGATGCAGCGCGCGGCAAAGCGCACAACAAAAAAGACGCAGCCTCGCGGCTGCGTCCATCGTGAGTCCAACCGGGAGAGAGTCGGCGGGACTTACTTGACCTCGAACTCCTGCGGCGTTCCTGCCGCCTTGCCATCAACCATGACTTCGGCGCGGTACTTGCCGGCCGGCCAGCCATTGGCGTTCTTGAAGGTAACGTTGGTGGTTTCCGCACCGCTGGTATTCAGCGTGGCACTTTCTTCGCCCGCCACCTGCCCGTCCTGGTAGGTCAGCTTGACACCCACTGTCGCGTTGCTGGCTGCCCCGTCAGTCTTGACCGAAACAATAATGTCGTCCTTCTTGCCAAACAGCGCTGAGGTCGCGACCGACTTGTCGGCGGCGGCGGTCTTGCCGACAGTGACAGAAGAGACGTTGACCGATGCAGCTTCCGTCATCGGCGGCGGCGCGCCGGTCATCGGCGCCGGCGCAGACTCTGCCGGAGCGGTGGCTGCAGGGGCAGCATTGTTGTCAGTGGACTCTTCTTTCTTCTTGCAACCGACGAGAGCGACGCTGCCCAGCAGGACGGCGATCAGGGCGGTCTGGAGCGGATTGGTCTTGATCATTCGGGTGTTCCTCACAGGGGTTGTTGGACGGGCTTGGCGCGATTCAACGCACTGTGCCCTTACTTCTGCGGTAGCTTCAGGGTCTGCCCCGGGAAAATCTTGTCCGGGTCGTCGAGGACATCGCGGTTGGCCTCGAAGATCGTCTTCCAGGCATTGGCGTCACCCAGGTGCTGCTTGGCGATCTTCGACAGCGAATCGCCCTTTTGCACAGTGTAGGTATCGCCCCCGACTACCTCAGCAGTACTGTCCACCGAAGCGCTGACGCCGGAGAAGTCCGCCTTTGGAACTTCCTGGGCGGTGCTGTCGACGCTGGCAGTGACGCCGGAGAAATCGGCTTTCTTCTCGGTGCTCATCCACACTCCCGTCTGCATGACTATGTGGATGGCACCGTGACATGGAGGTTGTTAAATGGGGATGGTGCAGATGTGAAGCCGCGAGGGTGCGCGGCTGAACAATCGGGGTGGCGGATGCCCGCTGCGCTCGCCGGGCGTGGCCCGGCGCTACCCATGACCGCCTGCGGCGGTTACTGGCGAAGCTCGCGGAAGGTCGCGGCCGGGCCGGCGATGCCGTGGCTGGCGCGCCAGGGATTGATGTCCAGGCCACCGCGGCGGGTGTAGCGCGCTTCCACTTCCAGCCACTGCGGCAGGCAGCGCGCGGACACCTCGCTGAAGATGCGCTCCACGCACTGCTCGTGGAACTCGGCATGCTCGCGGTAGCTGACCAGATAGCGCAGCAGGCCGGCGCGGTCGATCTTCGGGCCGCGGTAGCGGACGCTGACCGTGGCCCAGTCCGGCTGGCCGGTAACCGGGCAGTTGGATTTCAGCAGGGACGAGACCAGGGTCTCCTCCACCACCTGGCCGGCATCGGCGGCGAGGTAATCCGCCTGCGGCGGGCCGTAGCAGTCGATCTCCACGTCCAGCCCATCGATCGATTCGCCCAGCGGCGACTCGACCAGCGGCGGCAGGCCGAACTGCACCTGCACCGGCGCACCCGCGCAGGCCGACAGGTCCGCCACCAGGCGCTCGCGCAGTGCCTCGGCGCTGTCGATGCGGGTGCTGTTGAGGGAGTTCAGGTACAGCTTGAACGACTTCGATTCGATCAGCCGCGGCGAGGTGCACGGCACCTGCACGGTGGCCACGGCCACCTGCGGCTTGCCGCGCGGGTCGAGCCAGCTCAGTTCGAAGGCGTGCCAGCGGTCGTGGCCGACGAACGGCAGCGCGGCGTCATCGAGGCCGATCTCAGCGCGGGCGCCGATGCGGGGGATGGGAAACAGCAGGCCGGGATCGTACTGCGACGGGTAACTGACCTCGCGACCGAGGCTGGAGTCCTGGGGGGTGTTCATGGTGCGCATTGTATCGCGCGGGGGTGGGCCTTCGGCCGGGTCGGCCAACGGCCGAGCCCCTCCGTGGTGGTTGTATTGGGATGATCGCGAAAGGCGGTCTATCGGCTTGGCCAGGTGGGCAGGCGGGTCGGGGGACGCCGTAAACCCGTCCATGGGGGCTTGGCCGCGGCATCCATGCCGCGGACACCCCCGCCCCGCCTGCCCACCCGGCCCCTGACAGTTCCTTGCACGCGGGCGCCGCCACGGGAAAGATCAGAAAATCAAGATCAAAAACCGATCCTTCAGACCTTCCTGACGCCTGCCGTGTCGACCAAGGTCGACACCCACCAGAAGCAGAATGTCGTTCCGACAGCCGCAGGAAACTGTCGAAGGCGGGGCGGGTCCGGTGGCAGGGGCGTGAGCCGCATGGATGCGGCGACCGAGCTTACATGGACGTACTTGCAGCGTCCCCTGCCACCGGACCCACCCCGCCATCCCACGGAATGCCCGCTTTTGACGTTGATGTTGACGTTGATTCAAGCGGGTGCAGGGCTGCAAGCCCTGCCAAGACCTCTCACCCCGCGGGCGTGCCGGCATCGTGCAGGTAATCCAGGCTCACCTGCATCAACGCCCGGAACCCGACATCCAGCGCCTTCTCATCCAGCAGGAACTTCGGCGAATGATTCGCCGGCGCCGTCGCCGGGTCGATGCCCACGCTGGTCGAACCGACGAAGAAGAACATGCCCGGCACTTCCTTCGCGTACAGCGAGAAATCCTCCGCACCCATCTGCAGCGGCGGCTCGTACACATTGTCCTTGCCCACCACCGCCTGCAGGCTCGGCAGCATCTTCGCGGTCAGCGCCGGGTCGTTCACCGTCGCCGGGTTGCCTTCCGACTC
Organism: Stenotrophomonas testudinis; assembly: GCF_024499815.1. NCBI lineage: Bacteria > Pseudomonadati > Pseudomonadota > Gammaproteobacteria > Lysobacterales > Lysobacteraceae > Stenotrophomonas > Stenotrophomonas testudinis. The sequence goes on from NZ_JAMOKY010000005.1 coordinate 112,462, forward strand.
GTAGATGTCGGTCACCGCCTTGGCACCGTGCGCGGCCGCGGTGTGCTCGGCCACGTTGCGCAGGTCGGCGAAGATCTGCTGGCGCATGCCCTCGTCAAAGGTGCGGATGGTGCCGACCATCTCCACTTCATCGGGAATGATGTTGTAGCGGATGCCACCGTTGATCGCGCCGAAGGTCACCACCGCCGGCTGCTTGGACAGGTTGGTGCGGCGGCTGACGATGGTCTGCGCGGTGCCGATCAGGTCGGCGGTGGCCACGATCGGGTCCACGCCGTTCCACGGTGCCGAGCCATGGGTCTGGCGGCCGATCACCTTGATGCCGAAACGATCCGACGCCGCCATCAACGGGCCGCCACGCACCGCGATCTGGCCCGCCTGCACGCTGGAGAACACATGCAGGCCGAACACCGCCTCCGGCTTGAAGTCAGCAAACAGGCCTTCCTTCAGCATCAGCGCGGCACCGCCCTCTTCCGGCGGCGGTGCGCCTTCTTCGGAAGGCTGGAAGATCAGCATCACCTGGCCCGGCAGGTCCTTCTTCATCGCCACCAGCGCCTGCGCCACGCCAAGCAGGGTGGCGGTGTGCGCATCGTGGCCGCAGGCATGCATCACGCCCACGGTCTGCCCGCGGTACTGCGCGGTGGCCTTGGACGCGAACGGCAGGCCGGTCTGTTCGGTCACCGGCAGCGCGTCCATGTCCGCGCGCAGGGCGATCTTCGGTCCCGGCTTGCCGCCTTCGATGATCGCCACCACGCCGTGGTGGGCGATGCCGGTCTTCGGCTTCAGGCCCATCGCGCGCAGGCGCTTGGCGACCTCGGCCGAGGTGCGCTCCTCGCGGTTGGACAGTTCCGGATGCGCGTGGAAGTCACGTCGCCACTCCACCACCTGGGCCTGCAGGCGCTGCGCGGCGGCGGTCACCTCCGGGCGCTCGGCCTGCTGGGCGTGGGCAAGGGCCGGCAGGGCCAGCAGCAGGGCGGACAGCAGCAGGGAACGACGCATCGGGGGTCTCCACGGAAGGGGTCTGCACCTGAATGTAGGCCAACACCGCCCCCACGGGAACCTCCTCCGCCGCACCCGGTCTTAGCGCCCGTCCCATACGTCATGCAGGAAACGTAGCGGACCGCAGGTATGCTTTGCGCATTGCCACCCGGGGTCCGCCCCGTCCAGCCCTCTTGGAGTCCTTGAATGTCACGTGTTTGGAAGATCGTGCTGCTGGTCGTGGCAGTGCTGGTGCTGGCGGTGGTGGGCGTACGCATCCTCGGTGGCGGCAAGGACAAGGCCGGTGGCCAGGCCGCAGGCGCGCGCCAGGGCGGTGAGGATCCCGATGCAGGCCCGGTGCCGGTAACCGTGGTCGATGCGACGCGCCAGGACGTGCCGGTGTATGCCAGCGCGCTCGGCACTGTGACCGCGATGAACACCGTCACGGTCAGCCCGCAGGTCGGCGGCCAGCTGATGAGCATCCATTTCCGCGAGGGCCAGGAAGTGAAGCAGGGTGACCTGCTGGCACAGATCGACCCGCGCAGCGCCCAGGCCAGCTACGACCAGGCAGTGGCGGCCAAGCGCCAGAACGAAGCGCTGCTGGCCACCGCGCGTTCCAACTACCAGCGCTCCAACGCGCCGGAGTACCGCCAGTTCGTCGCCAAGACCGATCTGGATACACAGCGAAATCAAGTGGCACAGTACGAAAGCGCGGTGGCCGCCAACGAAGCCGCCGCGCGTGCCGCGCAGGTGCAGCTGCAGTACACCCGCATCACCGCGCCGATCTCGGGCATCGCCGGCATCCGCGCGGTCGACGCCGGCAACGTGGTCAGCGCCGGTACCGCGCTGGTCACCCTTACCCAGATCCACCCGATCCACGTGCTGTTCAACCTGCCCGAGCGCCAGCTCGGCGACGTGCGCCAGGCGCAGAACGCCGACGTCGTGCCGGTGGCCGCGCTGGACCGCGCCGACTCGCACGTGCTGTCCGGTGACGGCAAGCTGGACGTGGTCGACAACCTGATCAGCGCCGACAGCGGCACGTTCAAGGCCCGCGCGATCTTCGACAACACCGACAACGGCCTCTGGCCGGGCCAGTTCGTCAACGTGCGCATGCAGCTGCGCACGATCGGCGGCGGCGTGGTCATCCCCACCCAGGCGGTGCTGCGTGGCCCGGACGGCGAGTACGTCTATGTCGTGCAGGGCGACAACACGGTGAAGATGCAGACCGTGCGCAGCGGCGTGGAAGTGGGCGACAGCCAGGTGCAGATCGCCGAAGGCCTGAAGGGCGGCGAGCGCGTTGTCAGCGAAGGCCAGTTCCGCCTGAAGCCGGGCAGCAAGGTGACCGCGCTGAAACCGGGCGAGACCCCGGCCGCGCCGACCGAGGCCGAACTGAAGGCCGCCGAACAGAAGAGTGGCGGCGGTGGCCGTCGTGGTGGTGGCCCGCGCTGAGCGCAGGCCACCCTTTCCTTTCGCGCCGGCCTCGCAGCCGGCGCTGCCATTGAAGCGCCAGCAAGGATCAGTCCGTGGGCTTTTCGACGATCTTCATCCGCCGTCCCATCGCGACCTCGCTGTTGATGGCGGGTCTGTTGCTGCTGGGCATCCTGGGTTACCGCAAGCTGCCGGTGTCGGCGCTGCCGGAAATCGATGCGCCCAGCCTGGTGGTCACCACCCAGTACCCGGGTGCCAACGCGACCACCATGGCCTCGCTGGTGACCACGCCGCTGGAGCGCCAGTTCGGGCAGATTTCCGGGCTGGAACTGATGACCTCCGATTCCTCGGCCGGGTTGTCGACGATCATTCTGCAGTTCTCGATGGACCGCGACATCGACATCGCCGCGCAGGACGTGCAGGCGGCGATCCGCCAGGCCACCCTGCCCTCCTCGCTGCCGTACCAGCCGGTCTACAACCGGGTGAACCCAGCCGACGCGGCCATCGTCACCCTGAAGCTGACCTCGGACACGCGCCCGCTGCGTGACGTCAACAACTACGCCGACTCGATCCTCGCCCAGCGCCTGTCGCAGGTGCAGGGCGTGGGCCTGGTTTCGATCGCCGGCAACGTGCGCCCGGCCGTGCGCATCCAGGTCAACCCGGCGCAGCTGTCGAACATGGGCCTGACCATGGAGGAGCTGCGCAGCGCGCTCACCCAGGCCAACGTCAATGCGCCCAAGGGTTCGTTGAACGGCAAGACCCAGTCCTACAGCATCGGCACCAACGACCAGCTGGCCAGCGCCGCCGAGTACCGCGACACCATCATCAGCTACAAGAACGGCCGCCCGGTGCGGTTGTCCGACGTGGCCGACGTGGTCGATGGCGTGGAGAACGACCAGCTTGCCGCCTGGGCCAACGGCAAGCCGGCCGTGCTGCTGGAAGTGCGCCGCCAGCCGGGCGCCAACATCGTGCAGACCGTCGAGCGCATCCGCGCGATCCTGCCGCAGCTGCAGGGCGTGCTGCCGGCCGACGTGCACCTGGAAGTCTTCAACGACCGCACCGAGACCATCCGCGCCTCGGTGCATGAAGTGCAGTTCACCCTGATCCTCACCATCGGCCTGGTGGTGGCGGTCATCTTCGTGTTCCTGCGGCGGTTCTGGGCCACCATCATTCCGTCGGTGGCGGTGCCGCTGTCGCTGGCCGGCACTTTCGCGGTGATGGCCTTCGCCGGCATGTCGCTGGACAATCTCTCGCTGATGGCGCTGGTGGTGGCCACCGGCTTCGTGGTCGACGATGCGATCGTGATGATCGAGAACATCGTCCGCTACATCGAGCAGGGCAAGAGTGGCAAGGAAGCGGCCGAGATCGGTGCGCGCCAGATCGGCTTCACCGTGCTGTCGCTGACCGTGTCGCTGGTGGCGGTGTTCCTGCCGCTGCTGCTGATGCCCGGCGTCACCGGCCGCCTGTTCCATGAATTCGCCTGGGTACTGAGCATCGCGGTCGTGCTGTCGATGCTGATCTCGCTGACGCTGACCCCGATGATGTGCGCCTACCTGCTCAAGCCCGACGCCCTGCCCGAGGGCGAGGACGCGCATGAGCGCGCCGCGGCGGCCGGCAAGCAGAACCTGTGGACGCGCACCGTGGGCCTGTACGAGCACAGCCTGGACTGGGTGCTGGGCCACCAGCGCCTGACCCTGGCCGTGGCCGGCGGCGCGCTGGTGCTGACCGTGCTGCTGTACGTGCTGATTCCCAAGGGCCTGCTGCCTGAACAGGACACCGGCCTGATCACCGGCGTGGTCCAGGCCGACCAGAACATCGCCTTCCCGCAGATGGAGCAGCGCACCAAGCAGGTGGCCGAAGCCCTGCGCCAGGACCCGGACGTGACCGGCGTGTCGGCCTTCATCGGCGCCGGCAGCATGAACCCCACGCTGAACCAGGGCCAGCTGTCGATCGTGCTGAAGGAGCGCGGCGAGCGTGACGGCCTGGATGAGATCCTGCCGCGCCTGCAGAAGGCCGTGGCCGGTATCCCCGGCGTGGCGCTGTACCTGAAGCCGGTGCAGGACGTGACCCTGGATACCCGTGTGGCCGCCACCGAGTACCAGTACTCGCTGTCGGACGTGGATTCGGCCACCGTGGCCACCCAGGCCACGCGCCTGACCGAGGCGCTGCGCAAGCGCCCGGAACTGGCCGACGTCGACAACAACCTGTCCAACCAGGGCCGCGCCCTGGAGCTGAACATCGACCGCGACAAGGCCAGCGTGCTGGGCGTGCCGATGCAGACCATCGATGACACGCTCTACGATGCGTTCGGCCAGCGCCAGATCTCGACCATCTTCACCGAGCTCAACCAATACCGCGTCGTGCTGGAAGTCGCGCCGGAGTTCCGCACCAGCACTGCGCTGATGGAGCAGCTGGCCGTGGCCTCCAACGGTGCCGGCGCGCTGACCGGCACCAACGCCACCAGCTTCGGCCAGGTCACCTCGTCCAACTCGTCCACCGCCACCGGCATCGGCGCGCAGAACACCGGCATCACCGTCGGTGCGGGCAACATCATCCCGCTGTCGGCGCTGGCCGACAGCAAGGTCACCAGCGCGCCGCTGGTAGTCAGCCACCAGCAGCAACTGCCGGCGGTGACGGTGTCCTTCAACATCGCCCCGGGCTACTCGCTGTCCGATGCGGTCAAGGCCATCGAAGAGACCAAGGACAGTCTGGACATGCCGGCCCACCTGCATGCCGAGTTCATCGGCAAGGCGGCCGAGTTCACCGGCAGCCAGACCGACGTGGTATGGCTGCTGCTGGCCTCGCTGGTGGTCATCTACATCGTGCTGGGCGTACTGTACGAAAGCTACATCCACCCGATCACGATCATCTCGACCCTGCCGCCGGCCGGTGTCGGCGCATTGCTGGCGCTGATGGTGTGCGGCCTGAGCCTGTCGGTGGACGGCATCGTCGGCATCGTGCTGCTCATCGGCATCGTCAAGAAGAACGGCATCATGATGGTGGACTTCGCGATCGAAGCGCGCCGTGCCGGTGCCAACGCGCATGAAGCGATCCGTCGCGCCTGCCTGCTGCGCTTCCGCCCGATCATGATGACCACCGCCGCGGCCATGCTCGGCGCGCTGCCGCTGGCGCTGGGCACCGGCATCGGTTCGGAGCTGCGCCGTCCGCTGGGCATCGCCATCGTCGGCGGCCTGCTGCTCTCGCAGCTGGTCACGCTGTACACCACGCCGGTGATCTACCTGTACATGGAGCGCTTCTCGGAGTGGATGGCACGCCGCCGCGAGCAGCGCGCCCTGCGCGACGGCACGCTGCAGGAGCCGCAGGCATGATCCACGCCCCGCTGCCGCGGGGGGCCGCACGATGAACCTGTCCGGCCCCTTCATCCGCCGCCCGATCGGCACCGCGCTGCTGGCCGTCGGCCTGTTCATGATCGGCGTGATCTGCTATCTGCGGCTGGGCGTGTCGGCACTGCCGAACATCGAGATCCCGGTGATCTTCGTGCATGCCAACCAGGCCGGCGCGGATGCGGCGACCATGGCGTCCACGGTGACCGCGCCGCTGGAACGCCACCTCGGCCAGCTGCCGGGCATCGACCGCATGCGCTCGTCGAGCTCGGAAGGCAGCTCGCTGGTGTTCATGATCTTCCAGAGCGACCGCAACATCGATTCGGCCGCACTGGACGTGCAGACCGCGATCAATTCGGCACAGGCCGACCTGCCCTCGGGGCTGGGCTCGCCGATGTACCAGAAGGCGAACCCGAACGACGATCCGGTCATCGCCATCGCCCTGACCTCGCAGACGCAGTCCGCCGACGAGCTGTACAACGTCGCCGATTCGCTGCTGGCCCAGCGCATCCGCCAGATCAGCGGCGTGGCCTCGGTGGACATCGCCGGTGCCTCGACGCCGGCCGTGCGCGTGGACGTCAACCTGCGCCAGATGAACGCTCTCGGCCTGACCGCCGACGACCTGCGCAATGCGGTGCGCGCGGCCAACGTGACCTCGCCCACCGGCTTCCTCAGCGACGGCAATTCCACCACGGCGATCATCGCCAACGATTCGGTGGCGCGTGCCGCCGATTTCGCCGAGCTGGTGGTCAAGACCCAGGGCGATGGCCGGGTGATCCGCCTGAAGGACATCGCCAACGTCTATGACGGCCAGCAGGATGCCTACCAGGCCGCGTGGTTCAACCACAAACCGGCCGTGGTGATGTACGTGTTCACCCGCGCCGGCGCCAACATCGTCGAGACCGTGGACCGGGTGAAGGCACAGATTCCCGGCCTGCGCGACTACCTGCAGCCCGGCACCACGATGACGCCGTACTTCGACCGTACGCCGACCATCCGCTCGTCGCTGCATGAAGTGCAGATCACCCTGCTGATCAGCCTGGCGATGGTGGTGCTGACCATGGCGCTGTTCCTGCGCCGGCTGGCACCTACCCTGATCGCCGCCGTGACCGTGCCACTGTCGCTGGCCGGCGCCGCGCTGGTGATGTACGCGCTGGGCTTCACCCTCAACAACCTGAGCCTGCTGGCGCTGGTGATCGCAATTGGTTTCGTGGTGGACGATGCGATCGTGGTGATCGAGAACATCATGCGCCACCTCGACGAAGGCATGCCGCGCATGCAGGCGGCCTTCACCGGTGCGCGCGAGATCGGCTTCACCATCGTCTCGATCACCGCCTCGCTGGTGGCGGTGTTCATTCCGCTGCTGTTCGCCAGCGGCATGATGGGTGCGTTCTTCCGCGAGTTCACCGTCACCCTGGTGGCGGCCATCGTGGTCTCGATGATCGTCTCGCTGACCCTGACCCCGGCGCTGTGCAGCCGCTTCCTCAGCGCCCACGACCACACCGCCGCACCATCGCGCTTCGGCCGCTGGCTCGATGCCGGGCATGATCGCATGCTGCGCATCTACACGGTGTTCCTGGACTTCTCGCTACGCCATGCGCTGCTGCTTTCGCTCACCCCGCTGATCCTGATCGGCGTCACCATCTTCCTGTTCGGTGCAGTGAAGAAGGGCGCGTTCCCGCCGCAGGACACCGGCCTGATCTGGGGCCGCGCCAACTCCAGCGCCACGGTGTCCTTCGAGGACATGGTGGCCCGCCAGCGCCGCATCACCGACATGCTGATGGCCGACCCGGCGGTGAAGACCGTGGGCGTGCGGCTGGGCAGTGGCCGCCAGGGCTCCAGCGCGCAGTTCAACGTCGAGCTGAAATCGCGCAAGGATGGCCGCCGCGAGACCACCGCGCATGCGCTGGCCCGCCTGAGTGCCAAGGCCGACCGCTACCCCGACCTGCAGCTGCGCCTGCGCGCGATCCAGGATCTGCCCAGCAACGACGGTGGTGGCAACAGCCAGGGCGCGCAGTACCGCATCTCGCTGCAGGGCAACGACCTGGCTGCGCTGCAGGAATGGCTGCCCAAGCTGCAGGCGGCGCTGAAGAAGAACCCGAAGCTGCGTGACGTCGGCACCGACGTCGACAACGCCGGCCTGCGCCAGAACATCGAGATCGACCGCGCCAAGGCCGCGCGCCTGGGCATCAGCGTGGGTGCCATCGACGGCGCGCTGTACGGTGCCTTCGGCCAGCGCCAGATCTCCACGATCTACTCCGACATCAACCAGTACAGCGTGGTGGTCAACGCGCTGCCTTCGCAGACCGCCACGCCGGCAGCCTTGGATGAGGTGTACGTGAAGGCACGCAGCGGCGAAATGGTGCCGATCACCGCGGTGGCCCGCCAGGCCCCGGGCCTGGCGCCGTCGCAGATCACCCATGAAAACCAGTACACGACGATGGACCTGAGCTACAACCTCGCACCGGGCGTCAGCGCCGGCGAAGCCAAGGCGATCATCGATTCGACGGTGGCAGGCATGCGCATGCCGGGCGACATCCGCCTGGCCGACGATGCGGGCTTCGGCTTCAGTTCCGACCCCAGCGACATGCTGATCCTGGTGATGGCGGCGATCCTGACCGTGTACCTGGTGCTGGGCATGCTGTACGAAAGCCTGATCCATCCGGTGACGATCCTGTCGACCCTGCCGGCGGCCGGCGTGGGCGCGCTGCTGGCGCTGTTCGGTACCAACACCGAGCTGTCGGTCATCTCGATGATCGCGCTGGTGCTGCTGATCGGCATCGTCAAGAAGAACGCGATCATGATGATCGACTTCGCCCTGGTGGCGCAGCGCGAGCACGGCCTGGCGCCGCGCGAGGCGGCACGCGAGGCCAGCATCGTGCGCTTCCGCCCGATCATGATGACCACGATGGTGGCAATCCTGGCGGCGGTGCCGTTGGCAATCGGCCTCGGCGAGGGCTCGGAGCTGCGCCGTCCGCTGGGCATCGCGATGATCGGCGGCCTTCTGTTCTCGCAGAGCCTGACCCTGCTGAGCACCCCGGCGCTGTACGTGATCTTCTCGTGCCTGGCCGAACGCTGGCGGGCACGCCGCGCACGCAGGCGCGAAGCGGAGCTGCTGAAGCGCGCGCAGCGCGCGTGATGGGAGGTGCCGGCCAGCGGCCGGCACTACCGGTTCTGGTGGGTGCGGACCGTTGGTCCGCACGCCCCCGGATTTGACGGGCCGTAACGAAAAGAGAACAATTCTCATCCAGCTACGGTCCTGCGCCGCCTCCCCCAGCGACGCCCCGCTGCCGCTTGCCGGCATGCCTGCGTGATCCCAGCCATCGACCCCTTCCCTTCCGCCACCGCGGACGGTCGTGTGCTGTCCGCGAAGGATCCCCCACCGATGCTGCCCACCCGTTCTCCCCGCTTGGCCGTGCTGGCCATGGCCCTGTCCGCCGCCTGTGCCGCCCACGCCGAAGCCCCGGCCGACACCCGCAGTGCCACCGACCTGGATGCGATCAAGGTCACCGCCGAACGCACCCATACCGAAGCCGGCGCCCTCGGCGACCGCGCCCTGCGCGATACCCCGTTCGCCATCACCGCCGTCGGCCGCGAGCAGATCGAGCAGCGCCAGGTTGTTTCGCTGGGCGAAGTCTTCCTGTTCGACCCGTCAGTCACCACCCAGGTCAGCGCCTACGCCAGTGGCTGGAGCTCGCCGATCCGCAACCGCGGCATCGATCTGAACTACGACAGCTACCGCGTCAACGGCCTGCATGTCTCCTCGTGGGGTACCGAATGGCCGCTGGAAGTGATGGAGCAGGTCGACCTGCTGAAGGGCCCCGGCGGCTTCCTGTACGGCTTCGGCGCACCGGGCGGCATCGTCAACTACATCACCAAGAAGCCCACCGACGTGCCCACCTTCAGCGCCCAGCTGGGCTGGCGCGAACAGGGCATCGTCAGCGGCGGCGTGGATGTCGGCGGCCGCTTCGGCAACGAGCAGATGTTCGGCTACCGCTTCAACGCGTACCAGGAAAAGGGCGAGACCTTCAACGGCGGCCACGTCGACCGCAAGGTCGGTGCGCTGTCGCTGGACGCGCGCCTGAGCGATGCGCTCACCTGGACCTTCGACGGCGTGTTCCAGTCGCGCGACCTCAGCGAGGAATCGCCGCAGTACTACTTCATCGGCCTGACCTCGTTGCCGCGCCCGATCGCCGGTGACGTCGACAACAGCGTACCGGGCACTTACTACGACACCCGCTCCAGCCTGCTGTCGACCGCGCTGAACTGGCAGATCAACAGTGACTGGAAGGCCAGCCTGAGCTACGGCGTCACCACCTCGTGGAACGACGTCAACAAGATCTTCGCCTACATCGACGACGTGAAGGGCGATTACAACGTCAACGTCTACGAGCTGGGCGGCAAGAGCGAATGGAAGCTGGCCCAGGCGCTGATGCAGGGCAGCTTCCGCACCGGCCCGCTGCAGCACCAGCTGGTGGCCGGCGTCAGCCACCAGACCGGGCTGGGGTGGGACCGCCCCTATGAGTGGAACACCATCGGCCGCGCCAACCTCTACCAGCGTTCGGCCATCCGCCACGACGCGGTGGGCTCGCGGGTGCTGAGCCGTGGGGATGAAACCGTGCAGCAGGCGGTCTTCGCCAGCGACACCATCGACTTCGGTGGTGGCTGGTCGGTGCTGGCCGGCTGGCGCTACAACGACTTCGAGACCAAGGGCAGCTACCACACCTACCCGGTCACTCCGACCTACGCGGTGATGTACAAGCCCAGCGACGCAGTGACCCTGTACGCCAGCTACATCGAATCGCTGGAAGCCGGCAGCCGCGTCGGCAACACCTACATCAATGCCGGCGATGTGCTCGACCCGACCATCAGCAAGCAGTACGAGATCGGCGCCAAGGTCGAAGCAGCGCGCTGGAACGCGAACGTGGCCGCCTTCCGGCTGGAACGCGGTGCCAACATCGACCTGCTGACCGACGCCGGCAAGTTCCTCGTGCAGGACGGCATCACCCTGTATGAAGGCGTGGAAGCCAGCGCCGACCTGCACCTGAGCGACGCGCTGACCGTCGGCGGCGGCGTGACCTGGCTGGACCCGACCTACGACAAGCTGTCCCCGGCCAGCGCCTCGCAGGAAGGCAACCGCACCGCCGGCGCGGCCCGCTGGAGCGGCGTGCTGCACGCCAACTACCAGCTGCCGTGGGTGGACGGGCTGGAAGCCTATGCCGCCGTGCGCTACTACGGCGATGTCTGGTACGACGCCGACAACACCCTGAAGCTGCCCGACTACACCCTGGTCAACGCCGGCGTGGGCTACCACCTGGTCGCCTCGGGCCATCCGGTCATCCTGCGCGCCAGCGTGGAAAACCTGGGCAACCGCAAGTACTGGTCGAACGCAGGCGTCGGCCTGCCGCGCACCTTTGCGGTGAGCGTGCGTTGGGAGATGTAACCCGGCGCTACCCAACTCGGTGGGTGCGGACCGGGTCCGCACAACGGCTGCTGAAGATGGGTGGGTGCGGACCGTTGGTCCGCACATCGGCCCCCCATTTCACGCCCACACCGCAATAATGGGGGGCATCCCGCCCCCCGAGCCTGCATGTCCACCCGCGAATCCCGCTTCAGCCGCCTGTGGGCCCACGAAAAGGCCAGCTACGGCCTGCGCGTCTTCATCGCCCTGACCACCGCGCTGGGCCTGTGCTGGCACCTGGACGCGCTGCCGGCGCTGCCCGGCGTGTTCCTCGGCATCATTGCCAGCGCCATCGCCGAGACCGATGACAACTGGTGGGGCCGGACCAAGGCCGTGCTGCTGTCGCTGCTGTGTTTCTGCATCGCCGCCGCCTCGGTCATCTGGCTGTTCCCGCTGCCGTGGGTATACATCGGCGCACTGGCACTGTCGACGTTCTGCCTGACCCTGCTGGGTGCGCTGGGCGAGCGCTACGCATCCATCGCCCAGGCCACGGTGACGCTGGCCATCTACACCATGATCGGCCTGGAGCAGCACGGCGGCGCCGACGACCTGACCCGCGCGGTGGAAGCGGCCAGCCACCTGCTGATCGGCGCGGTCTGGTACGGCCTGCTGTCGATCCTGTGGACGGCACTGTTCGCCAACCGCCCGGTGCGCGAACGGGTGGCCCGCCTGTACGTGGAACTGGGTCGCTACCTGCAGCTGAAGGCCACCCTGTTCGAGCCGGTGCGCGAAGCCGACCTGCAGCGCCGCCAGCTGGATTTGGCCGAACAGAACCGGCGCGTGGTCGGCGCGCTGAACGAAGCCAAGGCCGCGATCCTCGCCCGCTTCGGCCGCTCCGGCCGGCCGGGCGTCAATTCCGGCCTGTACCTGCGCCTGTACTACATGGCGCAGGATTTCCACGAACGCGCCAGCTCCTCGCACTATCCCTACGGCGCGCTGGTCGATGCGTTCTTCCACAGCGACGTGCTGTACCGCTGCCAGCGCCTGCTCGACCTGCAGGGCCAGGCCTGCGCGCGCCTGGGCGAGGCGATCCGCCTGCGCCGCCCGTTCGTGTACGGCGAAAGCAACCAGCAGGCCGGCCGTGACCTGGCCGATGCGCTGGCCTACCTGCGTGACCAGCAGCGCCCGCAGTGGCAGCGCCTGCTCGGCTCGCTCGACCTGCTGGTGCACAACCTGCGCAGCATCGAGCGCCGCCTGCTCGATGCCGAGCGTTCCGAGGCCAGCCTGGACAACGTCGATACGCGCCTGCGCGACAGCAACCCGCATACCCTGCGCGAGATGGGCGTGCGCATCCGCCAGCAGCTCACGCCGGGCTCGGTGCTGTTCCGCCACGGCCTGCGCATGGCGGTGGCGCTGGTCGCCGGCTTCCTCGCCATCCGCCTGTTCGACGCACAGCACGGCTCGTGGGTGCTGCTGACCATCGTCTTCGTGTGCCGGCCCAACTTCGGCGCCACCCGCCAGCGCCTTGCCCAGCGCGTGGTCGGCACCCTCGCCGGCCTGGTGCTGACCTGGGCGCTGCTGCAGCTGTTCCCGCAGCTGCACGTGCAGCTGCTGATCGCCCTGCTGTCGGCGCTGCTGTTCTTCTACAACCGCACCGACCGCTACCTGGTGGCCTCGGCGGCGATCACGGTGATGGCGCTGACCTGCTTCAACCTGATCGGCGATGGCTTCGTGCTGATCGTGCCGCGCATGGTCGACACGGTGCTGGGCTGCGCCATCGCCGCGGCGGCCGCGTTCCTGATCCTGCCCGACTGGCAGGGCCGGCAGCTGCACCTGGTGCTGGCACGCGTGCTGGACACCGCCTCGCGCTACCTCGATTCGGTGCTGGGCCAGTACCGCAGCGGCATGCGCGACGACCTCGCCTACCGCATCGCCCGCCGCGACATGCACAACGCCGACGCGGCGCTGTCCACGGCGCTGTCGAACATGCTGCGCGAGCCCGGCCACGTGCGCCGCAACCTCGACGCCGGCTTCCACTTCCTGGCCCTGTCCAACACGCTGCTTGGCCATCTGTCAGCGCTGGGCGCGCACCGCGACCAGGTGGACAGCTACGCGGGCGACCCGCTGGCCCTGGCCGCCGGTGAGCGCGTGCGCAAGGCCCTGCAGCAGCTGGCCACCGCCCTGACCGCGCGGCAGCCGGTGAGCGAGGAAGACAACGATGCCGACCGCGCGGTGGCCGCCGAGCTGGAACAGATCGAGGAAGCGATGCCGCCGAAGCTGCAGTTGATCCGCACGCAGATGGCGCTGGTGCTGCGGCTGCTGCCGAAGGTGCGTGCGGCGGCGAACCAGGCGGTGGCGACGTTGACCTGATGGGGCGAGGGATGTGCCGACCAACGGTCCGCACCTGCCAATGCCGCACCATCGTGTTGCAGCTGGCGCTGCACCCCGATAACAGCCTCGGGGGGATACTGGCCAATCTCCCCCTTGCTGGATGTTCCCCATGAAGATCGAACTGGGCGGCCGCACTGCGCTGGTCACTGCTTCCACCGCCGGCATCGGCCAGGCCATCGCCGGGGGCCTGGCCACCGCCGGTGCCACGGTGGTCATCAACGGCCGCAGCGTCGACAGCACCGAGCGCGCACGCCAGCGCCTGCTGGCCGCCGTGCCCGGCGCCGAGGTGATCGGCGTGGCCGCCGACCTCTCCGATGTGGCCGGCGTGGAGACCCTGCTGGCCCGTCTGCCGAAGATCGACATCCTGGTCAACAACGCCGGCATCTTCGGCCCGCAGGATTTCTTCGACACCGACGACGCCACCTGGGAACGCTACTGGCAGACCAACGTGATGTCCGGCGTGCGCCTGGCCCGCGCCCTGCTGCCGGCCATGGTCGATGCCGGCTGGGGGCGGGTGCTGTTCATTTCTTCTGAATCGGCGCGCAACATTCCGGCCGACATGATCCATTACGGGGTCAGCAAGACTGCCCAGCTGTCGCTGTCGCGCGGCCTGGCCAAGCGCGTGGCCGGCAGCGGCGTCACCGTCAATGCAGTGCTGCCCGGCCCGACCCTGTCCGACGGCTTCGCGGCGATGTTCGAGGAAGAACGCGCGCGCAGCGGCAAGCCGCTGGAGCAGATCGGCCGTGAATTCGTCATGGCCAACCGCCCCGCATCGGTGATCCAGCGCGCGGCCACCGTCGAGGAAGTGGCCAACATGGTGGTCTACCTGGCGTCGGCGCAGGCCTCGGCCACGTCCGGCGCCGCCCTGCGCGTGGATGGTGGCGTGGTCGACGATATCGTGTGAGCGTTGGTGGGGTGGCTGAGATGTGCGGACCAACGGTCCGCACCCACCGGAGGTAAGAGTCCGCACCTGCCGCATCCCTGCCTGACAGGCAGGGATGCTAGGCTGCGCCGGTCAAGGAGGTTCCATGTCCGGTCACAACCAGTTTGCCCTGCTGCGCCAGCGCCGCTTCCTGCCGTTCTTCATCGTGCAGGCGCTGGGCGCCTTCAACGACAATGTGTACCGGCAAGCCATCATCGGCCTGTTGTTCTACCTGGGCGTATCGGACGAGCAGCGCTCGCTGTACACCACGCTGGCACCGGCCATCTTCATCCTGCCCTACTTCCTGTTCTCCGCCCTGGCCGGGCAGATCGCCGACAAGCTGGAGAAATCGCGGCTGATCGTGATCACCACCACCATGGAGATCGTGATCATGTCGCTGGCGGCCATCGGCTTCATCACCGAGAACCTGCCTTTCCTGCTGGTGGCGCTGTTCTGCACCGGCATGCAGTCGACCCTCTTCGGGCCGGTCAAGTATTCGGTGCTGCCCTCGGTGCTGAAGCCGGAGGAACTGACCGGCGGCAACGGCCTGGTCGAAATGGGCACCTCGATCTCGATCCTGTCCGGCATGATCATCGGCGGCTCGGTGTTCCTGCTGGCCGGCAGCCACGGCCCGGTCGTGGCTGCAACGGCGGTCATCGCGCTGGCGATCTGCGGCAACCTCGCCGCGCGGATGATCCCGCGCGTCGATGCCGGTGATCCGGACCTGAAGATCAACTGGAACCCGCTGCCCGAGTCGCTGGTGGTGCTGCGCATGGCGCGGCAGCAGAAGGCGGTGCGCAACGCCATCCTCGGCGTGTCCTGGTTCTGGTTCGTCGGCACCGTGCTGACCTCGCAGCTGCCCAACTACGCGCTGGTCAACCTCGGCGGCGAGCCCAAGCTGTACCTGTTCGCGCTGGCGCTGTTCTCGGTCGGCACCGGCGTCGGCTCGCTGCTGTGCGAGAAGCTGTCGGCACGCACGGTGGAAATCGGCCTGGTGCCGCTGGGCGCCTTCGGCATGACCGCCTTCCTGCTGGACCTGTACTTCGCCCGCACCGGCGAGGCGACCGTACAGAACCTGGGCGTGCTGGCCTTCCTGCAGCAGCCGGGCAGCGTGCGCATCGTCGTCGACCTGATCGGCATCGGCCTGTTCACCGGCGTGTTCGTGGTGCCGCTGTTCGCGCTGATCCAGAGCCGCACGCCGAAGGCACAGATGTCGCGCGTGTTCGCCGCGCTGAACATCCAGAACTCCGGCTTCATCGTCGCTGCTGCACTGCTGTCGCTGGCCGCGCACCAGCTGCTGCACTGGTCCATTCCGCAGCAGTTCCTGGCCCTGGCCATCGCCAATGCCATCGTGGCGATCTACATTTTCACCATCGTCCCCGAGTTCCTGATGCGCTTCCTCAGCTGGCTGATGGTGCGCACGCTGTACCGGCTGCGCCCGCACGGCATCGAGGCCAACGTGCCCGACGAAGGCGCCGCGCTGCTGGTCTGCAACCATGTCAGCTACATGGATGCACTGATCCTGTCGGCGACGATCCCGCGCCCGGTGCGTTTCGTCATGTACTACAAGATCTTCAACATCCCGGTGATGCGCTGGATCTTCCGCACCGCCAAGGCCATTCCCATTGCTGGTGCACGCGAAGACCCGGCGCTGATGCAGCGCGCGTTCGACGAGATCGATGCGGCGCTGGCCGAAGGCGAACTGGTCTGCATCTTCCCCGAAGGCGCGCTGACCAAGGACGGCACGATGGCGCCGTTCAAATCCGGCGTGGAGAAGATCCTGGAGCGGCGTCCGGTGCCGGTGGTGCCGATGGCGCTGCGTGGCATGTGGTCGAGCATGTGGAGCCGGCGCGACACGCGCCTGGGCCGCATGCGCGTGCCGCGGCGGTTCCGCGCCACGGTGCAGGTGGTGGCCGCACCGCCTGTGGACGGCCACAGTGCCGACGCCGCGACCCTGGAAGTCCAGGTGCGCGCCCTTCGTGGCGACCACGCGTGAGCCTGGCGGCGCTGAACTGCACTGCGACCGGGCAGGCTGGTGTACGCCGCCAACCCAGGCGCGGCGGGCATGTAAACGCATACATAAGGCGTCGCTTGCGGTAGATTACGCAGCCAAAGGGGGGAGGTCAGGTCTGCACACTGCAGCCCAACCGCCAAGGAATGGAGTCTTGCTTTGAATCAACCACCATCGCTCAGCCGTCCGGTCTACATCCCCAACCATCTTGTCTGGGCGATTCTGACGACGCTGTTCTGCTGCCTGCCGCTGGGCGTGGTGTCGATCGTGTATGCCTCCCAGGTCGACGGTCTGCGCGCCGCCGATGATCTGCCGGGGGCCTACGCGGCATCGCGCAAGGCGGGCTGGTGGGCAGTGGCTTCCGCTGTCGCCCTGCCTGTCCTGTTCCTGTTGTGGCTCGGGCTGTTCGGCGGTCTCGCCGTGCTGGGCGCTCTTTCCGAACATTGATTCACCACTACCACCACCACCCAACGAGGCATTCGCACCATGAATACCACCACCCCGTACATCCCGAACAATCTGGTCTGGGCCATCCTGTCCACCCTGCTCTGCTGCCTGCCGGTCGGCATCGTATCGATCGTCTACGCTGCACAGGTCAACGGCAAGCTGGCCGCCGGTGACGTCGCCGGTGCCCAGGAATCGGCGGACAAGGCCAAGAAGTGGGCGATCTGGTCGGCCATTGCCTGGCTGATCATGGTCGTTCTGTATGTGCTGTTCTTCGTTGTCATGGGCGGCATCGGCGCCATGAGCAACAGCGGCTACTGATGCAGTGCACGGGATCCGGCGCAATGCCGGATCCCGCCCACGCATGTCCCTCGCCCCCGTTCAATCACGCCTGGCCCGCTGGGCGCCGCTGCTGGCCTCGTCCGGGCTGGCTGCCGGTGCTGCCGTGGTCCTGCGCCACGTCAACCCGTATGTCGCCGGCAACCCGTTGCCGGGCTGCCCGCTGTACGCGCTGAGCGGCTTCTACTGCCCCGGCTGCGGCAGCACGCGCTGCCTGTATTCGCTGGTCCACTTCGACCTGCCCGGCGCCATGGCGATGAACCCGTTGCTGGTCATCGCACTGCCCCTTCTCTTCATGATGCTGCTGCACATCGCCGGCGTGCGCCCGAAGGTGCTCGATCCGTTGATGCGGCTGCTGGCCAATCCGAAATTCTGGCTGTGGGTGCTGCCGGGGTATGCGCTGCTGCGCAACCTGCCGTGGGCACCGTTCACCGCGCTGGCACCGGTGTAGTTTTGCAGCCAACGGCAGAGCCACTCGTGGCGGGCGCTGTGCCTGTGTCTCGGGCGTGGCCGAGCGGGTGGGCTGCGCAGGGGACGCTGCAAGTACATCCCTGTAAGCTCGGTCGCCGCATCCATGCGGCTCACGCCCCTGAGCAACCCACCCGCCCGGCTCCTGAAAGTTTCCGTGTGCGTCCACCACGGAAGAAAAAGAAGATCAAAAGCAAGAGCGAAAGCGGAAGCGGGTCGCTTCGCTCGGCTATGCTGGTGCGATGACTGATCGACGTGCTGGATTGATTGCCGCCATGAAGGCGGCAGGCTGTGGCGATCCCCGCAGTTGGGTGAACAGCGAACTGGGCGAGGACCTCCCACAGTTCGCGCGCTTTCTGGTGCTGCGCGATGTGCACGCGCTGGCCGATGATGTGGAGGGCGCGTTGTCGGAGGCGCTGTTTGATCGCCCGGAACTGGAACAGACGCTGGCGGCGCTACGCGGTGCGGTGGACCCGCAGGCCCTGCACGCGCTGCTGCGTGCCTACGGCAAAGCGCTCGGCAACAGCTTCGTGATGGCCGTGGACGAAGGTCCTGCGATGCGCGAAGACGGCATGCCGGGCTGGGTGCTGATGGAAACCGGCGTCGACGACGAGCCGACCGGCCGCGTTGTGCAGGGATTGCACGAGGATTACATGGATTTCGAGGGCAGCGGCGCGCCGTAGCGCGGCCAGATCCGCATCATCCACGCATGGCGTGGATCTACGTCACCCAGCCGGCAATCACCAGCAGCGCCAGCACCGACAACCACAGCAGCAACATCCGCCACACCAGGCTCATCGCATCGCGCAGGTCCGGCAGCCGCTGCCACACCGGCAACAGGCCCGCATCGGTGTAGTCATGCGCTTCTTCGCGCAGCTCGGCATTCACGCTGGCCCGCGCCACCGCACCGAGGAAGCCGATGTCACCGGCCAGGCGCTCGCCATGGGCCTGCCGCCACGCCTTCCACGCCGTGTCGAAGTTGCCGACCAGCGCCATCGAGAACGCCATCAGCTGGGCCACCGGCCATTCAATCCAGGCCAGCAACCGCTGAGCCAGCGCCAGCGGCTCCACCGGCACCCGCGCACGCATCGGGCTCTCTGCCATCAGCGCCAGCAGGCGATAGGCCAGGGCACCGACCGGGCCCAGCAGCAGGAACCAGAACAGCACCGCGAACCAGCGCCGCAGTGCGTTGAGGACGGTCGCCTCGACCAGCGAGGGCACGTCCTCGCGCAGGCTGCCGCCGGCGGCCTGCAGGTGCCGCACCGCCGCCTGCCGGCTCGCCGCGTCGTCGGCGTCGATGATCGCTTCGATATCGCGGTCCAGGTCGCGCGGGCCCCAGCACCAGGCCAGCACTGCCACGCCCAGCAGCAGGCCAGGCAGGCCGAACAGCACCCCGCGCAGCAGCCAGGCCAGCAGGGTCATCAGCAGCAGCGGCGGCACGATCGCCAGCGCCACGCCGGCCGCTCCCTGCCATGCCCGTCCGCCATGCCCGTCCAACCAGCCCAGCCAGCGCCGGAAGCCGTCGAAACGGCGCAGCGAGGCAGCAGCGGCCGGGGCAACGTGGCCCAGGGCCAGCGCCACCAACACGGCGACCAGGGTGGTGAACATGGCAGGTCTCCCTACGAACAAGCGTTCTGCGCCGCTACCTTACCTGTCGCAGCGGCGCGCTCAGCGGTGAACCGGACTGTAACCCGACGCGTGTTCAGGTGGCGGCAATGCTGCCGCCCGCGCACGCCGGTACAGCCGCAGGGATCAGACCTGCTGCTGCCGGTACCAGTGTTCGATCAGTCCGCGCGAGATCGAGATCGGCGGCGACAGGCGGATGCCGTCCCCATCGTCCTCGACGTCACGCGCCAGCGCCGCCCCCACCTCTTCGGCGGTGAACCAGCGTGCATCTTCCAGCTCGCCATCGACGGTCGGCACGTCGTCCTGCGCCTGCGCGCGGAACCCAACCATCAACGCGCCGGGGAACGGCCACGGCTGCGAGCCCAGGTACTGGCAGGACGTCACCCGCACCTTGCTCTCCTCATGCACCTCACGCGCGACGGTCTGCTCGAAGGTCTCGCCGGGTTCGACGAAGCCGGCCAGCACCGAATAGCGGCGCGGCGCCCAGTTGGACTGGCGACCCAGCAGCAGGCGGCCCTGGTTTTCCACGGCCACGATCACCGCCGGGTCGACGCGCGGGTAATGCTCGGTGGCGCACTGCGCACAGCGGCCGACAAAGCCGCCGCGGGCGAAGGCCACCGCACCACCGCACACGCCGCAGAAGCGCGTGCGCGAATGCCAGTAGGACATGCCGCGGGCATAGCTGAAGGCGGTGGCGTCGGCCACGCTCCACAGCAGTGCCGCCTGGCGCAGGTCGAGCCGGCGCGGTGCGCTCTGGGTGACGTTGGTCGCTTCGACGGAGAACCATGCCTGGCCCGCGCGCAGGCCGAGGAAAATGGCCGAACCGGGGCCACCGCCGATCTCGGCGCCGGTCAGCGCGACCGGCTGGTCGTCCTCACCGGTGAAGGCGGTGCCGTCCTGGTCAAGGACAAGAATGCGCGCATCCGGCCACAGGCGTGCCAGGGCATCGGCATCATCGCGCAGGGCATCGGCGCGCTCGAGCGGCTCCGCCACGAAGGCGAAACCGGAAAGCGGCGAAGGAATATTGGGCATCCGACAAGCCTGCCGCCAATTGCCGCAGGTGGCAAGGTCGGGGATGTGCGCAATCAGTCGGCGTTGCGCACAAGGGTGGCGCAGGGCATCGGCCCCGCGCCCGGCATTACATGCTGAAGCTGCTGCCGCAGCCGCAGGTGGTCTTCGCGTTCGGGTTGCGGATCACGAACTGCGCACCGGTCAGGCTCTCGGTGTAATCCACCTCGGCGCCCATCAGGTACTGCAGGCTGAGCGGGTCGACCAGCAGGGTGACCCCGCTGGTCTGCACCGCCAGGTCGTCCTCGGCGCGGTTCTCGTCGAACTCGAACCCATACTGGAACCCGGAACAGCCACCGCCCTCGATGTACACGCGCAACGACAGGTCGGGGTTGCCCTCGTCCTGAATCAGTTCCTTCACCTTGGCCGCAGCCGATTCGGTGAAGTTCAGCGGCCGCTCCAGCGACTGGTAGTCGGGAGCGGCGGCCGGCGTGGCGCCGGGCAGGGAAACTAGCGTGCTCATGGACTCAGCATGGGGGCGCCGGGGACGGCTTTCAAGCCATCGCCTCGGCCAGCTTGCGGCGCGCGGCGGTGCCGCCCTTGCCTTCGGTCGCCTCGCCCTCGCCTTCCGGCGCTGGCAGGGCCGCCACCGGGCTGCTGGCGTGGATCAGGCGGCCATTCAGCTGGGCGCCGGCGTTCATTTCCACCACTTGGTAGTGAACGTTGCCGTTCACCCGCGCGCTCGGGGTCAGCTCCACCTTCTCGGTGGCGTGCACGTCCCCGTCCAGGCGGCCGCTGATGACCACCACCTGGGCGCGGATCTCGCCCTCGATGACGCCATGCTCGGCCAGGGTCAGGGTCGCGCCGCTGGCGCCGTCCTGCGCGATCACCTTGCCGTGGATACGGCCTTCCACATACAGGCCACCACTGAATTCCACATCACCACGGATCACCACCTGGTTGCCTATCAGGGCATCCACCACCAACTGGCCATCACGGCTGGATTTGCTGTTTCCGAACATCTGCCTACTCCCCTTTGCTGGCCGGTGCGCCGGCCTGTTTCCAGTCGAATACCTGCGTGGTGCCCCCTGCACCACTCCCCAGTGTCACCCTCACCCGTTGCGGGGTGAAGTCCGTCGGCAGCATCACACTGCCGGTCAGCTGCTGGAAGTACCGGAACGAGTAATCCTGTCCCGGCACCTTGCTGCGCTGGTGCAGCTCATCCCAGCTGATCGTGGCCAGCTTGCCGTTCTTCACGCCTTCCACGGTGAAGCGCATCTGCCCCTGGCTGATGGCCCCGCGGTTGAGGTTCTGGGTCAGCACCACGGCGTACTGCCAGGTGCCGGCCGATTCGGCGCTGAACTCGATGGAATGGGTGTTCAGGCCCTTGCGCTGGCTGGTCGAGCCGACCAGGCGCTCGTAGAACGCCACGTCGGCGCGCAGGCCGGCGATCTCTTCATCGCGCTCGGCCAGCGAGGACTGCACCTCGGTGTTGGCGGCGCGGCTGATGCGGTCGGAGGCTTCCAGCGTGGCCTGCTTCTGGCCCAGTTCGGTCAGCTGCGCCTGCAACATCTCGGCGCGCTTCTCGGCGGCCTGCAGGCGCTGCCCCTGGGCATCGCGCGGCGCGCCCAGCCAGCAGCCGCCCAGCACCGCCAGCACCAGGCTGAGCAGCCAGATGCCACCGATGACCAGCAGGCGGCGACGGTCGAGCGGCGGCGGCTTGGAACCGGGCAGTCGGACCCGTGCACGCATGGGTGGGCGGTTGTTCATGGGTAGTCTCCGTGGACTCGCAATGGCGACACCAGCACGGCCCCTGTAGCAAACGACGGGCTAGTGTATGACAGGAACGGGAGCTTTCCCCGGTGCCGGCCGCCAGGGGCCGGTGGTGTTCAGCCACGTCATCGTCGATAGTGTGGCACCCCGCACAGTTCCGTCGCCGGAGCCCCCCGCCATGACCGAAGCCCACCTGTTCGTGATCGGCATCCTGCTGGCCTGGCTGGCCGGCATCCGCGTCTACCTCACCGTGTTCGGCGTCGGCCTGGCCGGCCTGCTCGGCTGGGTCGACCTGCCCCCGGCCCTGCAGGCCACCGAATCGTGGTGGGTGCTGGGCACTTCGGCCGCGCTGGCCATTGCCGAATTCTTCGCCGACAAGATCCCCGGCGTCGATTCCATCTGGGATCTCATCCATACCCTGGCACGGGTACCGGCTGGCGCCTTCCTGGCCGCCGCCACGCTCTCGCCCGATGGCCAGCTGGGCACCGGCACCCTGCTGGCCGGCGCCGGCGTCGCCCTGGCCAGCCACGGCCTCAAGGCCGGCACCCGCGCCCTGCTCAACACCTCGCCGGAACCGGCCAGCAACTGGGTCGCCTCGGTCGCCGAGGACACCGTGGTGGTCGGCGGCCTGGCGCTGGCACTGGCCCATCCCTGGATCGCCCTGGTCGTGGTGCTGGCCTGCAGCCTGGCCGGTGCCCTGCTGGTGTGGCTGGTCTGGCGCACGTTGTGGAAGGGCGTGCGCTGGCTGGCACGCGCTGGCGGTACGGCCGCGCCAGGCCAGCCGCGCACCGGTTGAATGGCGGGCTTGGCGCATAATGGCGGCGAACACCAGGAGTTGTGATGTCCGCAAATGAATCCCCCGCGGGCGCACGCCCCGGACGCGCTGAAACCCCACCGGCCGATCATTGGCAGCGCTGGGCAAACACCTCGCCCGCCGCTGCGCCCACGCTTGTCGCGGTCTCCTCCGCACCGGCCGATGCGGGCGGCAGCCTGGGTACGCCGCCGCCGCTGCCTTCCGCGCTGATCGACGCAGGCAACGGCAACGATGCACCCGCCGCCTCCGACTCGCCGTACCGCGTGCTGATCGTCGAAGACGACCGTGCCCAGGCCCTGTTCGCGCAGAGCGTGCTGCACGGTGCCGGCATGCAGGCCGAAGTGCTGTCCGATGCCGATGGCGTGCAGCAGGCGATCCGCGAACTGCGCCCCGACCTGATCCTGATGGACCTGCACCTGCCGGGCCTGGATGGCATGCGCCTGACCGCGATGATCCGCCAGCAGCCGGGCATGCAGTTGCTGCCGATCGTCTTCCTCAGCGGCGACCCGGACCCGGAGCGCCAGTTCGAAGTGCTGGACAGCGGCGCCGACGATTACCTGAGCAAGCCGATCCGCCCGCGCCACCTGATCGCGGCCGTGGCCAACCGCATCCGCCGCGCCCGCGCGCAGGCCGCCACCCTGCCCGGCGCCAGCGGCGCACCGGCCACCAGCAACCCGGAAACCGGCCTGCCGACCCGCCACCACGTGCTGCAGCAGCTCAACGCAGCGCTGCAGCAGCGCGACCGTGGCGGTGTGTTCTTCGTGGAGATCTCCAGCGCGCTGGGCCTGCGCGAGCGCTATGGCTATGCCGCCTTCGAGCGGCTGATGGTGCAGGCCGGCCAGCGCCTGGCCGAAGCCGGCCACCCGCATCTGCTGGCCCGCCTGAACGACAACAGCTTCCTGCTGCTGGCCCGCGGCGCCGACGAGGAAAGCCTGGAGGGCATCGCCGCCGCACTGCGCGAGCAGCTGTCCGCGCGCGCCTTCGTCATCCGCGACGATGAATCGGTGCACCTGCGCGGCGTGGTCGGCTATGCGCCGCTGTCGCCGGGCTTCGACGATGCCAACAGCGCGCTGGAAGCCATCGAACGCACCACCCTGCAGGCCCGCCTGCTGACCGCCGGCGTGGCCGGCCACGTGCATCGCCAGGCGGTGACCGAGCAGGAACACCTGGCCCTGCTGGAAGGCCAGCTGGAACTGGCCTACCAGCCGATCGTGGCCGTGGCAGGCGGCGATACCGCGCAGTACCAGCTGCTGCTGCGCCTGCGCCAGGCCGATGGCACGGTGCTCACCGCCGGCCAGGTCATTCCGGCCGCCGAAGCCGCGGGCCGCATTGCCGATCTGGACCAGCAGGTGCTGGAACACGCGATGGGCCTGCTCGACCTGTACCGCCACGCGACCCAGCCGCTGAACCTGTTCGTCTCGCAGTCGCTGCGCACGCTGCAGCGCGATGCGTTCGCCGACTGGCTGCTGGAATCGCTGCAGCAGCGCGACCTGCCCGGCACCGCACTGGTGATCGACGTGCGCCTGCCCGACGCGCTCATCCACACCGTGCCGCTGCAGCAGTTCTGCCAGCGCATGGCCAGTGCCGGCGTGCGCTTCTGCCTGAGCCAGTTCGAGCCGGGCAGCGAAGCCGATGCCCTGCTCACCCAGCTGCCGCTGTCGTTCGTGCGCATGGCCGCGCGCTTCTCCAGCAGCCACTCCAATCCGGGCACCCGCGAGGAACTGCGGCGGGCGATCGATCGCGCGCATGCCGCAGGCCTGCAGATCATCGGCCAGCAGATCGAGGATCCGCAGGCAGCGGCGGCGATGTGGGTCGGCGGCGTGGACTATATCCAGGGCAACATGGTGCAGTCGGCGGGCAGCGACCTGGACTTCGACTTCCACAACGCGGTGCTCTGAGTGCCGCTGACGGGCGCGCTGCTGGCGGCTCTGGTGCTGGCCGCCGGCGTGGCGCTGGCACTTGGCCTGCGCCTGCGCCAACGCGGCCAGGCGCTGGCGGCCCTGCAGCGCGAACGCACCGTGCTGACCAGCGAGCGCGACCAGCTGCGCCGTACCACCGAGCGCCAGGGCCAGCTGGAACAGCAGTTGCTGCAGGCCAAGCAGGCCGCCGAGGCGGCCGCGCTGGCCAAGGGCGAGTTCCTGGCCACCATGAGCCACGAGATCCGCACGCCGCTCAACGGCATCCTGCCGATGCTGGAGCTGATCGCACGCGGGCCCCTGGGCGAGGACCAGCGGCAGATGCTGGCCACCGCATCGATCAGCTCGCAGCAGCTGCTGCGCATCGTCGATGACATCCTCGATTACTCGCGCCTGGAAGCGCAGGCCCTGGAACTGGAGATCACCAGCTTCAACCTGCGCGAACTGCTGGACGGCGTGGTGCAGCTGCTGCAGCGTGCCGCCGAATCGAAGGGCCTGGTGCTCGGCCTGCAGCTGGACCCGGCCGTGCGCCTGCCGGTGCGTGGCGACCCGGTGCGCCTGCGCCAGGTACTGACCAACCTGCTGGCCAATGCGATCAAGTTCACCGCGCGCGGCCAGGTGCAGCTGCGCGTGCAGCGCCTGGGCGAAAGCCCGACCCAGCACCAGCTGCGGTTTGAAGTGGTCGACACCGGCATCGGCATCGACGCCACCCTGCAGTCACGGCTGTTCCAGTCCTTCAGCCAGGCCGATGCATCGACCACCCGCCTGTACGGCGGCACCGGCCTGGGCCTTGCCATCTGCAAGCGCATCATCGATCTGATGCACGGCCAGATCGGCGTGCAGTCCAGGCCCGGCCAGGGCGCCACGTTCTGGTTCGAGATTCCGCTGCTGAAGATCCCCGGCGACCTGCCGGCACTGGCCCGCGCACCGTCGCCGCTGCTGCTGCACAGTGCCGATGTGGCGCTGCAGGCGCGCGTGGAGCGCATCGCCGCCCACCACGGGCTGCCGGTGCAGGTGCTGGCCGAGCGCGATGTGCTGCTGGAGCGCCTGCGCGCTGCCCCACGCCCGGGCCAGCCGAGCCCGGCCTGGCTGCTGGTGGACGCCCGCCAGCGCCGTGGCGGCGAGGCGACGCTGCTGCGCACGCTGGCCGAGCGCGGCGCGGACGCCACTCTGCAGGTACTGTGGCTCCAGGACGAGCCCGCCCCCGCACAGGCCCGCCAGCAGCAGCTGCCGGCCAGTTTCAACGACGCCCACCTGCATGCCGTGCTGGCCGCGCCCACCGCCAGCGTGCGACCGGCAGCCCTGCTGGCCACCGCCGAACGCGGCCAGGCACCGGCCACGCTGCCGCCGCTGGATCTGCGCGTGCTGCTGGTGGAGGACAACGCGGTCAACCGCATGGTGGCCGAACAGCTGCTGCGGGTCTTCCAGTGCGACGTGCGCAATGCCGCCGACGGCGAGCAGGCCCTGCTGGCGCTGCGCCAGGGCGGCATCGACGTGGTGCTGATGGATTGCCAGATGCCGGTGCTGGATGGCTATGCCGCCACCCGCCAGTGGCGCAGCGAGGAAGCGGCTCAGGGCCGCGCGCGCCTGCCGATCATCGCCATGACCGCCAATGCCATGGCCGGCGACCGCGAGCGCTGCCTGCAGGCCGGCATGGATGATTACCTGTCCAAACCGATCAACCGCGAAACCCTGCATGCGCTGCTGCAGCGCTGGGGCGAAGCGCCTGCGTCTGTGGAGCCGAGCCATGCTCGACTGGAAGCAGGCTCGACGCTGCCTCCCGCGCCCGACGCGGACACTCCGCCGCAGCCTGTGCTCGACCGCAGCGTGCTTGAGGAACTGCAGGATGTGATCGGCCCGGCCGCACTGCAGATCGTCGCCGTGTTCCTCGAGGATGCCCCAGCACTCGTGCAGGCCCTGCAGCAGGCAGCACAGGCCAACGACATAGAGCGCCTACAGGCGCTGTCGCACACCCTCAAATCGTCCAGCGCCAATGTCGGCGCACTGTCACTGTCGGCCGTGGCCCGGCGCATCGAGCACGAAGCCCGCGCGGGCAGCCTGCAGCGCCCCGCCGTGGCGGTCGCGCTGCTGGTGGCCGAGTTCGCCCGCGCACGCGTGGCGTTGACCGGCTACCTGGCCCAGGAAGGGTAGCGTCGAGCTTGCTCGACGACCTCCTTGTAGAGTCGAGCCATGCTCGACTGCCGTTTTGTAGAGCCGCTGGATCAGTCTTCCAGCTTGCTCAGCAGGTACTTCGGCTCACCGATGCGCTCGACCAGGTCCAGCTGGGTTTCCAGCCAGTCGATGTGCTCTTCCTCGGCATCGAGGATGCTGGTGAACAACGAACGGCTCACGTAGTCGCCCACCGAGTCGGCATGCGCCACGGCGTTGCGCAGCACCGCCACGGCGTCCTGCTCCAGCGAGAGGTCACACTGCAGCATCTCCGGCGGGTTCTCGCCGATGCGCAGCTTGCCCAGCGCCTGGAAGTTCGGCAGGCCTTCGAGGAACAGGATGCGATCGGACAGCGCGTCGGCGCGCTTCATCGCATGGATCGATTCCTTGTACTCGTACTCGGCCAATTCCTTGATGCCCCAGTTCTTGAACATCTTGGCGTGCAGGAAGTACTGGTTGATCGCGGTCAGCTCGTTGAAGAGGACCTTGTTGAGGAATTCGATGACCTTGGTGTCGCCCTTCATGGGAATGCTCCTGCACGCTGAAAACGCAGGCACTGTATCGCTTTGAAAGCGCGCGTGAAGGAACGCGAATCGTGCGCATTGGCCTGTGAGGCCAGCGGCGGAACGTCAGGGGCGCGGCGTCAAAGCGCCGCGGGGTACGGCTCAGGCAGCCTGCAGGCCAAGCACCGGCAGCGGCAGGTCGTGAGTGGCCAGCGCCTTGGCCAGCAGATCGCCCGCCATGTCCAGGCAGGAACCGCAGGTGGCGCCGCAACCGGTACGCATGGTCAGCTCGCCCACCGTGGTGACGCCATGGCTGGCGGCCTCGCGGATCTGGTGGTCGGTGACTCCGTTGCAGATGCAGACGTACACAGGCGGGAACCGGGCTGACAGGCCGGGAGTGGCCTGGTGCCCATTCCAATGGAAACGAGAATGGTTGTCAATCAGAGACCTGAACCATTCTCGCTACCGTTCATCCGCTCAGCTGGAAGGCCCGTCGCCCTGCACCTTGCGCGGCCAGTAGCCCTTGCTGCGCGGGCGCTTGCGCGGGCGGTCGTGGCCTGCGGTATTGCCCGGCATCCAGGCCTCGGCCGCGGTCTTGGGCATGGCAGTCACGCCCTGCCCGGCCACGCCGCGCGCCAGAGGCGCCAGGTGGCGCAAGGCACGCGCATAGACCCCACGCTTGAACATCACCACGTGCTCGACCGGGTACCAGAAGTCGACCCAGCGCCAGTTGTCGAACTCGGGCGAGTCGGTATGGTCCAGCCGCACATGCGATTCATCGCCGGTGAGGCGCAGCAGGAACCAGACCTGCTTCTGGCCGATGCAGACCTGCCGCTCATTACGGCGAATGGCCCGGGCCGGCAGCTTGTAGCGCAGCCAACCCGGTGTCGCCCCCAGCACTTCCACGTGCTCGGGCAGCAGGCCGGTCTCTTCCTGCAATTCACGATACATGGCCTCGACCGGGGTCTCGTCGGTGTTCATGCCACCCTGCGGGAACTGCCAGCCATCCCGGCGCACGCGTCGTGCCCAGAACACCTGCCCGTCCTGCCGCATCAGCACGATGCCGACGTTCGGTCGATAGCCGTCCGGATCGATCACGATGCGGACTCCTAAGAAAATCTACTGGTCGGGACTATCCCATGCCGTCTGTCGGCCCACAAGCTCGACACAAAAGTGTTGACAGGCCCGATGCACATGAGCAGAATAGCGGGCTCACCAAGGCTATGTAGCTCAGCCGGTTAGAGCACAGCACTCATAATGCTGGGGTCGGTGGTTCGAGTCCACCCATAGCCACCACACTGAAAATCAAGTTGTTTTTCAGCGTGAAAAGTGAGAAAATAGTTGCACGTTACATTGCCCCTTAGCCAAGCGGTAAGGCACCTGACTCTGACTCAGGCATCGGTGGTTCGAATCCATCAGGGGCAGCCAAATTAAAAAGAAAAAGGCCTGATCGAAAGATCAGGCCTTTTTCTTTTTAATCTGGTCGCGCAGCCGAACAGCGAGCTCCGGGGTCGGATCCTTTTCCGCAGGGAAAGGCTCTGACCCCCACCCTCTACAATGCACGACCCCCAAACGACAAAAACCCGGCCGAAGCCGGGCTTTTGCTTTTCCAACCAGCGGGCTCCCGAAGAAGCCCGACCAGGCGCGATGGATCAGCGCTTGGAGAACTGGGTGGCGCGGCGGGCCTTGTGCAGACCGACCTTCTTACGCTCGACTTCACGGGCGTCACGGGTCATGAAGCCAGCCTTGCGCAGCTCGGACTTCAGGGTCTCGTCGTACTCGACCAGAGCACGGGCGATGCCCAGACGGATCGCACCGGCCTGGCCGGTGGTGCCGCCGCCAGCGGCGGTGACCAGGATGTCGAAGCTTTCGGTGTTCTTGGTCAGCTCGAGCGGCTGGCGCACGATCATGCGCGCGGTCTCACGACCGAAGAACTCGTCCAGCGGACGGCCATTGACGGTGATGTTGCCCGAACCCTTGCGCAGGAAAACGCGAGCGGTGGAGGACTTGCGGCGGCCAGTGCCGTAGTTTTGAGTGATAGCCATGATTAGATATCCAGAACCTGCGGCTGCTGTGCGGCGTGCGGATGCTCAGTGCCGGCGTAGACCTTGAGCTTGCGGTACATCTGGCGACCCAGCGGGCCCTTCGGCAGCATGCCCTTCACGGCGATCTCGATCACGCGCTCCGGGTGGCGCTCCAGCGCCTGTGCCAGGGATTCGGTCTTCAGGTTGCCGATGTAACCGGTGAAACGGTGATACATCTTGTCCTGCAGCTTCTTGCCAGTGACGGCAATCTTTTCTGCATTGATGACGACCAGGTAGTCGCCGGTATCAACGTGGGGGGTGTAGACCGGCTTGTGCTTGCCGCGCAGACGGCGGGCCAGCTCGGTGGCGAGACGGCCCAGGGTCTTGCCCTCGGCGTCGACGAGGTACCAGTCGCGCTGGACGGTCTCGTTCTTGGCAGTGAAAGTGCTCATGAAGAACTCTAGGTTAGGTCGGGCTCATTGCGGCGAAAGGCTCGCCGGAACTCTGCCACGCGTTGTGAAAAGGTGAAGCGTAAGAGGCGGGATTGTACTCACCCCGACGGCCGGGTGCAAGCCAGCCCCTGTACCGGGTTGGCAGGGGGCCGGGGCCGGGCGAGAATCGGGGGTCCCCCGCCCCACCCATGCCGCCATGACCGTGCTCCGCCAGACCACTCCGCTGGACCACCTGCTGACCGAGGCGCAGCGCGCCCTGAACACGGTGTTCGGCAACCCGCCGGCATCGCGCCCCTACCCGGCCGCCGATACCGATGAGCCGGGCATGGATACGGCGCAACGCCGCCACGCGGCGGGCCTGATGCGGATCAACCATGTCGGCGAGGTCTGCGCGCAGGGCCTGTACTTCGGCCAGGCCGCGGTTGCCCGCGACCCGTCCACCCGCGAGCACCTGTTGGAAGCGGCCCAGGAAGAGACCGACCACCTGGCCTGGTGCGCCACCCGGCTGGGCGAGCTGGACAGCCGCCCCAGCCTGTTCAATCCGCTCTGGTATGCCGGCAGCTACACCATCGGCACACTGGCCGGGCTGCGCGGCGACGGCTGGAACCTAGGCTTCGTGGTCGAAACCGAGCGCCAGGTGGAAGCGCACTTGGACGAGCACCTGGTCGACCTGCCGGCGGGCGACCTGCGCAGCCGCGCGGTCATCCGGGTCATGAAGGAAGACGAGGCCCGCCACGCGGAGCACGCCGAACAGGCCGGCGCCCGCCGCCTGCCGTTCCCGATTCCGGGCGCGATGGCGCTGGCGTCGAAGGTGATGAAGCACATCGCCTACCGCATTTGAACGGCCGCCCCCACCAACGGTGGGGGCCTACCAAAGAGGTGCGGCGGGGCCCCGACGGTCGGGCCGCCTTAGTTCGGCGAGACCAGCTTCAGGCCGATCACGCCGGCCACGATCAGGCCCACGCAGCCCAGGCGCGCCGGCGAGGCGCTGTCGTTGAACAGGAAGATGCCGAGCACCGCAACGCCCATGGCGCCGATACCGGTCCAGATGGCGTAGGCCGTGCCGACCGGGATGGACTTCATCGCCTGGCTCATCAGGAACAGGCTGATCAGCGCCGCCACCACGGTGGCGACGGTGGGCAGCGGCTTGCTGAAGCCTTCTGAGTACTTCATTCCGAGCGCGAAGCCGATTTCGAACAGGCCGGCCAGCAGCAGGTAGATCCAGGGCACGAGTGGGGGCTCCTCACCTTGTTGAAGAAAAACAAAACGGCCCGGTGTTTTCACACCGGGCCGTGGGTCGGTACATCACCGTGGAACTGCAAACTGCGCAAAAAGCGCGTTCCACGGGGCGGGTCGTCCCGCCTGGGTGGCGATGCCGGGGGGCATCGCACACGGGTCTTACTCGGACAGGTTGCGGCCGTGGAACAGCTCTTCGATCTCGCGCTTGAGCAGCGCTTCGATCTTCATGCGTTCCTTGAACGACAGGTTCTTGGCCTTTTCCTCGAACAGGTACTGGTCCAGGTCGAAGTCCTTCAGGTGCATCTTCGTGTGGAAGATGTTTTCCTGGTAGACATTGACGTCGAACATCTCGTAACGCGACTTGATGTTCTTGGCCAGGAAGTTCTGGATCGAGTTGATCTTGTGATCGATGTAGTGCTTCTTGCCCTTCACATCGCGAGTGAAGCCACGGACGCGGTAGTCCATGATCACGATGTCCGATTCCAGGCTCTCGATCAGGTAGTTCAGGGCCTTCAGCGGCGAAATGACGCCGCAGGTGGCGACGTCGATGTCAGCGCGGAACGTCGCGATACCTTCCTGCGGATGGGTCTCCGGGTAGGTGTGGACAGTGATGTGGCTCTTGTCCATGTGCGCGACCACGGCGTCGGAGATCAGCTCCTTGCCGGCCTGCTTCTTGTCGATCACCGGCTCTTCGGAGATCAGGATCGTCACCGACGCACCCTGCGGATCGTAGTCCTGGCGGGCCACGTTCAGGATGTTCGCGCCGATGATCTCGGCAACATCGGTCAAGATTTGAGTCAGCCTGTCGGCGTTGTACTCTTCATCGATGTATTCAATGTAACGCTGACGCTCCTCTTCGGTGCGCGCGTAACACACGTCATAGATGTTGAAGCTCAGCGCCTTGGTGAGGTTGTTGAAACCCTGCAGCCTCAGGCGAGGCAACGGCTTGACCACGGCGGTCGATTCCTGTGTAAGAAGGGAAAGAGTGAATTATGGGGCAAAGTGTCCCCGGGGGGAACGTGAAGAGCTCACGACTCTGGCACACTATTTGCCCTTAACAGGAGCGCTGGTTAAGCTCCGCCATCGATCCTGTGAATCCGTTCATGCGCAGAGGGAGCGCCCCTATCGTGTCAACCGTGCGCCTAGCTAGCAGCCCATTGGCCTTGGACATCGCCACAATCGACCGCTTTCTGGCTCACAGCCACAGGCGGCGGTACCCCACCCGGACTGACGTCTTCCGCCCTGGAGATCCGGCGGGGACCCTGTATTACGTCATCAGCGGCTCGGTTTCGATCATGGCCGAGGAAGATGACGACCGCGAGCTGGTGCTGGGCTATTTCGGCGCAGGCGAGTTCGTCGGTGAGATGGGCCTGTTCGTGGAGTCGGACCGCCGCGAGGTGATCCTGCGCACGCGCACCGCATGTGAACTGGCCGAAATCAGCTACGAGCGCCTGCACCAGCTGTTCCTGGGCCCGCTCTCGGCCGACGCTCCGCGCCTGCTGTATGCGCTGGGCCAGCAGATCTCCAAGCGCCTGCTCGATACCAGCCGCAAGGCCAGCCGCCTGGCGTTCCTGGACGTGACCGACCGCATCGTGCGCACTCTGCACGATCTGGCCCAGGAGCCGGAATCGATGAGCCACCCGCAGGGCAGCCAGCTGCGCGTCTCTCGCCAGGAACTGGCACGCCTGGTCGGCTGCTCGCGTGAAATGGCCGGCCGCGTGCTGAAGAAGCTGCAGACCGACGGCCTGCTGCATGCCCGCGGCAAGACCGTGGTGCTGTACGGCACCCGTTGATCGATGCGTGTCCGCCGGGCATCGCCCGGCGGCTCCGCGGACATGCGACCTGCAATCGCACGCCCCGCACACGCGCATCCGCTAGGCTCGGTGCATGGAACTGAGCAGCGAATTCTGGTGGTTCATCCTCATCGGCCTCGGCGCCCAGCTGGTCGACGGCGCACTGGGCATGGCCTTCGGCCTGGTGTCATCGTCGGTGATGCTGGCGATGGGCATCCCGCCGGCGCAGGCCAGTGCGGCCATCCACACCGCCGAAGTGTTCACCACCGGCGCCTCGGGTGTGTCACATCTGGTCGCCGGCAATGTCGATAAACGCCTGTTCTTCCGCCTCGCCATTCCCGGCGCGGTGGGCGGTGCAGTGGGCGCCTACGGGCTGACCCAGCTGCCGGGTGACGTGATCCGCCCGCTGATCTACCTCTACCTGCTGGTGCTGGCCATCATCATCCTGGCCCGCGCTGCCGGTCGGCTGATGCCCAAGGGCGAGGTCAAGCGGGTGCCCGTGCTGGGCTTCGTGGCCGGCTTCCTCGATGCCAGCGGCGGCGGTGGCTGGGGGCCGGTGGCGAC
Organism: Stenotrophomonas testudinis; assembly: GCF_024499815.1. Taxonomy (NCBI): domain Bacteria; kingdom Pseudomonadati; phylum Pseudomonadota; class Gammaproteobacteria; order Lysobacterales; family Lysobacteraceae; genus Stenotrophomonas; species Stenotrophomonas testudinis. The sequence continues at coordinate 146,066 of NZ_JAMOKY010000005.1, forward strand.
CTCCACCCTGCTCGCCCGGGGCGGCCAGGCACGCACCACCATCGGCACGGTGAACGCGTCCGAGTTCGTGGTGACCCTGACGGTGTCGGCCACTTTCCTGATGTCGATGGGCCTGCATCACCTGCAGATCGTGGCCGGCCTGCTGATCGGCGGCATGATGGCCGCACCGGTGGCGGCGCTGCTGGTGAAGCGGCTGAAGGAGCGCTGGGTGCTGATTGCGGTGGGCGTGCTGGTGCTGGCCATCAGCCTGTTCCAGATCGGCCATGCGCTGACCGGGTATCTGGGGCGGTGATTGATCGCCGGGCATGGCCCGGCGCTACCAATTCGGCGGGGGTAGTGCCGGCCGCTGGCCGGCAGATCCGTCATCGTGCGATGGGGTCAGGCCTTCTCGCCGCCGCGGTCCACGCAACCCCAGTTGAGGATGCGGGTGCCGGCCGGCAGCACGCTGCGGAAGAACGCAACCTTGCCCGGCTTCGGGTTCACCACCACCGGGGCCTTGGCCGCCAGCAGCAGCGGCAGGTCGGCGGTGCTGTCCGAATAGGCAATGTCGATCTGGCCATAGCCGCGTTCGCGCAGCATGCGCATCTTTTCTTCGTTGTGGCAGTGCCGGGTCGGGCCGACCCCGCCCAGGCGCGGGCCGACCTCGGTGCCGATCACCGGCACGTCCTGGTGGGCCACGAAGCCCAGGATGGCGCGCGCCAGTTCCGGCGGTGCGCCGGTGGCGACCACCACGCGGTCCCCCTGGGCCCGGTGCGCGGCGAACACCTCCAGCGCCTGCGGCAGCAGCTTGGCGCGCATCTGCGCCTCGTTGCGCAGCACGTAGGCGTCGATGACCTTGTTGAAGTCACGCGCCCGGTGCAGGCCGAAGCTGCCGATCCACACATAGACCGAAATGCCGGCACGACGGGTCGGCAGCATCGCCACCATCGGCCCGGCGATCGGCGTCACCAGCAGCGCGGCCAGCATGCGCAGGGGATTGCGCTTGATCAGCGAGGCGAACAGGTGGGTGCCCGAATCGCCGTCGTAGAGGGTGTGGTCGAAGTCGAAGACCACCAGCGGCGCATCCTCGCGCGGCGTTGGATAGTGCGTTGTCATGCCGCGAAGAATAGCTGACGCAGGCCCTCGCCCGGCTCTTCCACGCGCATGAAGGCCTCGCCGACCAGGAACGCATGGATGCCGGCGTCGCGCATCAGGGCCACGTCCTGCGGGCCGAGGATGCCGCTTTCGGTCACCAGCAGGCGGTCGCGCGGCACGGCTTTCTGCATGTCCAAGGTGGTCTGCAGCGAGACCTCGAAGGTGCGCAGGTTGCGGTTGTTGATGCCGATCATCGGCGCCGGCACCTGCAGTGCGCGCTCCAGTTCGTCGATGTCATGCACTTCCACCAGCACGTCCATGCCCAGCGACAGCGCCAGTTCGGACAGGGTGGCCAGCTGGGTGTCGTCCAGCGCGGCGACGATCAGCAGGATGCAGTCGGCGCCCAGTACGCGCGCCTCATAGACCTGGTAGGCGTCGATCACGAAGTCCTTGCGCAGCACCGGCAGCGTGCAGGCCTCGCGGGCCTGCTGCAGGTAGGCATCGGCGCCCTGGAAGAAATCGACGTCGGTCAGCACCGACAGACAGCTGGCGCCACCGAACTCGTAGCTGACGGCGATGTCGGCCGGGCGGAAGTCCGGGCGGATGACGCCCTTGGACGGGCTGGCCTTCTTCACCTCGGCGATGACCGCCGGGTCGCCGTTGGCCACGGCCGCCTGCAGGGCGCGTACGAAGCCACGGACCGGCGGGGCAATGGCCAGGGCGGCCTGCAGCGCCTCCAGCGGGCGCTGGGCGCGGCGCTGGGCCACTTCTTCGGCCTTGCGGGCCAGGATCGTCTGCAGGATGTCGCTCATCGTCGTCGGTTCAATGCGGGGGCGGTGAGGACGGCCATTATCGGCCATCGGGTGGGTCAGGCTGAACCGCGCGCTCAGGCAACCAGCGCGCGGGTGGTATCAACGTACTGCTGCAGGCGCTGGCGGGCGCTGCCATTGGCGATGGCGGCGCGGGCGCGGGCCAGGCCGTCGCCGATGTCGCTGGCCACGCCGGCCACGTACAGGGCCGCACCGGCGTTCAGGGCGACGATGTCCAGCGCCGGGCCCGGCATGTTGTCCAGCACCGCGCGCAGCATCTGGATGGACTGCTCGGGGCTGTCCACGCGCAGGTTGCGGCTGGCCGACATGGCGATGCCGAAGTCTTCGGGGTGGATCTCGTATTCGCGCACCTTGCCGTCGCGCAGCTCGCCCACCAGGGTGCCGGCGCCCAGCGAGATCTCATCCATGTTGTCGCGGCCCCAGACCACCATCGCGCGCTCGGTGCCCAGTTCGCGCAGCACGCGCGCCTGGATGCCCACCAGATCGGGATGGAACACGCCCATCAGCACCGACGGTGCGCTGGCCGGGTTGGTCAGCGGGCCGAGGATGTTGAAGATGGTGCGCACGCCCATCTCGCGACGGACCGGCGCCACGACCTTCATCGACGGGTGGTGGATCGGCGCGAACATGAAGCCGATGCCGGTCTTCTCGATCGCCGCGGCCACCTGCGCCGGCTGCAGTTCGATGGCCGCGCCCAGCGCTTCCACTGCATCGGCGCTGCCGGACTTGGACGACACGCTGCGGTTGCCGTGCTTTGCCACGCGCGCACCGGCGGCGGCGGCGACGAACATCGCGCAGGTGGAGATGTTGAAGGTGTGCGAGCCATCGCCACCGGTGCCGACGATGTCGACCAGGTGGGTGGTATCGGCCACCGGCACCGCCAGCGCGAACTCGCGCATGACCGTGGCCGCCGCGGCGATCTCGTCGATGGTCTCCTTCTTCACCCGCAGGCCGGTGAGGATGGCGGCGGTCATCATCGGCGAAACGTCACCGCGCATGATCTGCCGCATCAGGTCGACCATTTCGTCGAAGAAGATCTCGCGATGCTCGATGGTGCGTTGCAGGGCTTCCTGGGGGGAGAAGCTCATCGGAATACTCCTTGGATCAGGCAGCCGGGCGCTGCAGGAAATTGCGCAGCAGCGCGTGACCATGCTCGGTGAGGATCGATTCGGGATGGAACTGCACGCCCTCGACCGGGAACTGGCGATGGCGCAGGCCCATGATCTCTTCGATCGAGCCATCCTCGTTCTCGGTCCACGCGGTCACTTCCAGCGCGTCGGGCAGGCTGTGCTTGTCCACCACCAGCGAGTGGTAGCGGGTGGCCTGGTAACCGTCCGGCAGGCCGGCGAACACGCCCTTGCCTTCGTGCCGGATCGGTGAGGTCTTGCCGTGCATGATGTTGCCGGCGCGGATGACCGTGCCGCCGTAGACCTGGCCGATGCCCTGGTGGCCCAGGCACACGCCGAGGATCGGCGTGGTCGGGCCCAGCCGCTGGATCAGCTCCAGCGACACGCCCGCTTCGTTGGGCGTGCACGGGCCGGGCGAGATGACGATGCGCTCGGGTTTCTGCGCGGCGATCTCGTCCACGCTCATCGCATCGTTGCGCACCACCTTCACCTCGGCGCCCAGCGTCTGCAGGTACTGCACGAGGTTGTAGGTGAAGCTGTCGTAGTTGTCGATCATCCACAACATGGTCAGGTTCCGTCGCTTATCAGGAAAATGGCGTACACGTTTTCGGTGTAGGTGATGGGGCCGGCTTCGACCGACTCGCCCAGGCGGGAGCCCGTGGCCTCGATGCTGTTCACCGGCGCGGGCGGTGCGGGCGGCGTGACGATGTCGTCGGCGCGAGGCCAATTGCCCGCCTGCACGCCGTAGGCGAAGCTCGGCGCCACATCGGAAATGCTGTACAGGCCGCGCACGCTCGTTCCATAGGCCCTGGCCAGGCCCTGCGCGGACTCACGGGTCTGGGCTGCCGCCTCGCCCTTGAGTTCGCGGCGCAGCGCCACTTCACCTGAGTAGGTCGGTGCCATGCTGCTGACCTGCACGTTCTCGTTGGCCTTCAGCGCCCCCAGCACATCCTGCATCGCCTTCACGCTGGCAAAGCTGGCGCGCAGCTGGCGTGACACGCGGGTACCGATGAAGACCTGCCGGCTCTGCTCATAGCGCGTGGCGGGGCCGATGCGCAGGTTGTCCGCGCGCACGCTGCCCTCCACCGCTTTGTGCTGCTTGAACAGCGCCAGCACGCGGGCAACGTTGTCCTGTACGCGGCGGCGAGCGGCGTCGGCATCCATGTCGGTCTCTTCGATGTTCAACTGCAGGCCGAACCGGTCCGGCATCACCACGCGGCGCGCCTCGCCCTTCACCAGCAGGTGCGGCTGCGAGGGAATGGTGTTGGCCTGTGCCCACGCAGAGGGGGCCATCGTGGCCAGCAGCGACGACCACAGCAGAACGCTCAGCAGCTTCATGCGGTACTCCTTGTCTTGAAGGGAAACAGCGAAGGGTGCTGCGGCGCAAGCCACAGCACAGGGAAACTCACAGGCCCTTGGCGGCCTGGGCGACGGCGCGGAACAGCGCGCGGCCCTTGTTCATCGTCTCGTCCCATTCCTTGTCCGGGTCCGAGTCGTAGACGATGCCGGCGCCGGCCTGCACATACAGGCGGCCGTCCTTGATCACCGCGGTGCGGATCGCGATCGCGGTATCGGCATCGCCGTGCCAGCCGATGTAGCCGATGCTGCCGGCGTAGACATTGCGCTTGATTGGTTCCAGCTCGCGGATCACTTCCAGCGCGCGGATCTTCGGCGCGCCGCTGACCGTACCGGCCGGGAACGTGGCGCGCAGCACGTCGGCATAGCTCAGGCCCGGCTGCAGCTGCCCGGTCACTTCGCTGACGATGTGCATGACGTGGCTGTAGCGTTCGATCACGAACTGCTCGCCCACTTCGACGGTGCCGGCCTTGGACACGCGGCCGGCGTCATTGCGGCCCAGGTCGATCAGCATCAGGTGCTCGGCGCGTTCCTTCGGGTCGGCCAGCAGCTCGACCTCCAGCGCCTGGTCCAGCTCCGGCGTGGCGCCGCGCGGACGGGTGCCGGCGATCGGGCGCACGGTGACTTCGCCCACGCCGTCATCAGTATGTTGCAGGCGCACCAGGATTTCCGGCGAGGAGCCGACCACCTGCAGGTCACCGACATCCAGGAAATACATGTACGGCGACGGATTCAGTGCACGCAGCGCGCGGTACACATCCACCGGGCGCGCCTTGAACGGCACGCTCAGGCGCTGGCTGAGCACCACCTGGAAGATGTCGCCGGCGCGGATGTATTCCTTGCTGCGCTGGACCGCGTCGACGAAGCCTTCGCGGGTGAAACCGGAAACGAAATCGGACTCGTCCAGCACGTCGCTGGTCAGCGGTGCCGGATAGCCTGCACCCGGCGCACGCAGTTTGGCGGTCAGTGCATCCAGGCGGGCCTGGGCCTGCTCGAAGGCGCCTTCGACACGCGGATCGGCATGCACGATCAGGTACAGGCGGCCCTTCAGGTTGTCGAATACCGCCAGCTCATCGGAGTGCAGCAGCAGGATGTCCGGGGTACCAAGTTCGTCACGGCCGGCCGGCGGGGCCAGGCGTGGCTCGATGTAGCCGATGCATTCGAAGCCGAACCAGCCGACCAGGCCACCGGTAAAGCCCGGCAGGCCATCCAGCTTCGGCACCGAGTGGGCGCTGCGTAGCGCCTCGACCTCGGCGAAGGGATCGGCCACTTCGCGGGTTTCCAGCACCTGGCCGTCTTCACGCACGGTCAGGGTGTGGCCGTGGAAGGCGTACACGCGACGTGCCGGCAGTCCGATGATCGAGTAACGACCAAAGCGCTCGCCGCCTTCGACGGATTCAAACAGGTAGGTATTGGGGCCGTCGGCGAGCTTCAGATAGACCGAAAGCGGCGTGTCCAGGTCGGACAGCACTTCGCGGACAACGGGAATATGGGTGTGGCCTTCAGCGGCCTGCTGCTGAAACTGAGCGTGCGAGATCAAGACGACTTTCCTTCCGGGACACAGCGTTATGGGGACGGACGACGGCAACAGGCCACCATCGCCACCAACGGCGTGCGGAAGAAAGGGTATGCGGGGTCGTCAGGCTGGACACCCAATGACTGTATCGCAGCTTTGGCCGCAGGGAAACCCTTTGGCGACGGGCGGTTTGTCGCCGCCCTAGCCCATCCGCCGCGCCTGTTCCTGGCCTTCCTGCACCTGCTGCTGGGCCAGCGACACCCCCTGCGCCTGCTCGCGACTGGCGTTGATCGCGTCAATCTGGGCGGTGCTCGCGCTCAGCGGCTGGGCCATGCCCGCCGCCACCTCGACGTGGGCATGGCGGCGGTGCGCGGCGTTCAGGTCGGGCGTATCCACCGCGAAGGCGCGGCGGTGATCGTCGCTGAGCACCACGTGGGAAATGGACTCCAGCCCCTCGCGCTTGGCGTGCACGGCCAGTGCACCGGCGAGCTGGTCGCTCTGCACGTTCGGCACGCGGTTGTGGGCGGCATCCAGGGCGTGCACGCCGGTCTGTGCGCCATTGAACAACCGGTAGTCGGTGTGACCAGGGTCGTTGATGCCGGGCGCGCGCGCAGTGGGTTCTGCCGCCACGCCGGCGCGACGACCATCCTCCGGATGCTGCATCCGCTGGTGCTGCTCGACCAGCTTGCGGGCGGCGGCTTCCTGCTTGATCAGTTCCGAATCCAGGCTGGGGATGACGGTCGGATCCATGCCATGGCGGGCAGTCGCCTCGCTGAAGGCCGGCATCATGCCGCGGATGACACGTTCGGACTTGTCGAGGTTGTGCAGCCTCATTGCGTCCAACGGCAGGTTGCCGGTCGGCACGTGGGTCGCTGCGGCAGCCCCGATGCCCACCGCAGCACCACCCAGCGTGGACAGGGTAATCGGCGCCTTGGCGGTGATGCCCTTCAGCTGGGACGCCACCAGGTCATAGCCACGATCGACATGGGCGCCGGCGGTGGCGAACCCGTTCTGCAGCTTGCCGGCCACCCATTGGCCGTCGTGGCTGATGGCAGCGGCCACGCGTTCACCCGCCGCACGCGTGCTTGCCGCGTCGGCAACGGCCTGTTTCGTCGCGTGCTGCGCATGGTGCTCGCCGTGGTCACGGACAGCTTCGGCCTGCTTGGCAAGCCGGCCGGCGACGTTGTCCGCGCCCACCCGGTCAGCCACCCACGACAGTGCGGACAGGCCATGGGAGCGGGTCTGCGATTCGACGCGGTGCAGCGTGGCTTCGATGCTGCCGGTCAGTTCGCGCCCCGAAGCGATCACCGTACTGGTCGCCCGGGAGCTCACCTGCAGGCTGGTGGACCCCATGTTCACCACCTGGCCGATGACCATGCCTTCGGTCTTCAGTACGCGCTCGACACCATCTCCCACCTTGTCCAGCGCATGGGCAGTGACGGCGCCGGCCCGTTCGACCTGCTCGCCGGCCAGGCGACCGCCGCGCATGCCGTACGCCGTGGCGTGCAGCACGGTGGACAGCGGGCCAGCCAGTTCCGCCACCTGGCTGGGCGGCGCCACGTGCGGGCGATCGACGAGTGCCCCGTGCGCGTCGCGGGTCTTGGGCTCAAGCAACAGCTCGAGGCGCCCTGCCGCGAGCGGAATATCGCGCAGCGCCTGCTGGCCAGGCTGGCTCGCCAGTTGTTCGATGAACTGTGCAGCGGAGGTCTGCGCACCCGGGGGCAGCATCTCGCGCAGCTTTTCACCGACGACCTTCTGCATGGCCGGATCCTTCAGCACCATGCCCAGTTCGTTGGCAAGCACACCGTAGCCACGACGCTGCTGCTCGCTCAGGCGGTGCATGCCGTTCTGCACATCGTTCAGCACCTCACCGGTGGTCTGGTAGGTGTGCACGGACTGCTGCGTGTCGAAGGTCGGCAGGCCGTTGTCCTTGGCATAACGCGCCGGGGTTGCCGGATGCAGGCCGGCGGCGTTGAACGTGGTGGCACGTGCGCCGGTGACTGCGGACGCGGCGGAAGCCATGCCGCCGCCGAGGGAGTGGCCGGCGATTTCGAAGCCGCCGGGCAGACGACGGTTCATGGCTACGGCAAGTTCCATCGCGCGATCGTAATAATCGCTGCGCATGCCGATGCCCTGCTGACCGTTGTTGAGGAAATCCTCGCCGCCGGATTCACGTTTTCCATTGGGCGCCAGCGGGTCAAGAATTTCACCCGTGGACCCCTTGTAGACAACGACAGGTTTCGCATCCTCCCCGAAGACGCGCTTGTCGGGGATATAGATCTCGGCGCGGAATCCGGACTTCCTCGGCTGCAGCATTTCCTTGAGTTCAGCGTCCGAGATATTGATGCCAGCTTCGCGCAGCGCGTCGGGATCACTACTTGCGCGCACCCATCCTACCGGGGGCTTTCCCTCGTGCTTCGCTGACTTATACACGTCAGCAGCCAATCCTGACATTTCACGCGCATGGTACGTTTCCTGGAGGCGCTCAGCTTCCTTTTCGTTCCCACTGTCGCGCAATTGCTGCACGAGAATATTCTGCTCATTGACTGCGCGGGCACGCGCCTCGCTCTCCGAACCATTCATGGCAAACTCCATTGCACCTTGAAGTGCCGCTTGTTTCGCGGCACCTAGGGATTACCAGAACCTTTTGCTAGTGTCACGTCATCAGCGAATAGACAGGAAAAAAATGACCGTCATTTTTCACAATATGACGACAAAATTCCTCACAAGTGTGGCATGGATCACGCTTCTGCTTGTGACAGGGTGCTCTGGAACGTCTGCACACGGTGCCGATGGCTATTTCGAGGGAGCGGCATTACGGCTGGCCATTGCTGCTGAAAGCGGCGACGCCGATGCCATACGTCACCTCGTAAAGGACGAGGGCGTCAACCCGGACAAGGCGTTTTCAACGCGGGACGGAATTCCTCTGATCGCATGGCCGCTGCGGGCCCGCAACATCGAGGGACTCAAAGTATTGCTCGACGTCGGGGCAGACCCCAATGCGCGTGAGTCAAAGCAGATGAATGGAGAGCTGATCAGGTTCGACAACGCGATGGTCTACGCGGCCAAGATGGACGACCCTCGGTTCCTGGAATTGCTGCTGAAGCACGGAGGAGATCCCAACACACGAAACGTCAACAATGAAACGCTTCTCTTCCAAGCCTTCATCAGCGGGAACCAATGGAAGAATGTCCAGACCCTGGTCAAGAACGGCGCAGACGTGAATGGATCCAACCGCAGAAGCCTGGGAGACGACACCGTTCTGAGCTGGTACACGGGAAGAGGCGGATTTGACTACGCCTACTGGTTGCTGGAGCACGGCGCAGACCCCACCATTCCCGAGCAGGTATCGGAAAGTTCGGGCAAATCTGCTCGACGATTAATGGTCGAGGACATCTACTGGGAAATCACCACACCCGACAACCTGCCGTGGCAGAAGAAATGCCAGCAGTGGCTGATCGAACGCAACATTCCCCGCCCACCGATGCCCGAACACATCCGCAGGAAGCGCGAGGCCTTCAAATTCCCGAGCAAGGAAGAAGATATTCCGCTGCTGTAGGGAGATCAGACATGGACGTTCACCTCCGACGCTTCTTTGTACATCACGCCCTTCTGGCGGCAGCGCTGTTCCTGCTTTCGGGCTGCACACCACAGTCAACGCATGGTGCCAGCGATTACTTCAAGGGAAGGGCACTTGAGCTGGCCGTTGCCAGCGAGCAAGGGGATGCCGAGACGATCACGCGCTGATAAAGAACGAAGGAGTCAATCCCGACAAAGTCTTCGCTCGTGACGCTGGAATCCCCCTGGTGGCGTGGCCTCTTCGGGCGAAGAATCTTGATGGATTACGCGCTCTCCTGGACAACGGCGCAGATCCGAATGCACGCGCATACAAGACGGTGGATGGACGCAGGCTTGGTTACAACAATGCGATGGTCTACGCGGCAAAGATGGACGACCCTCGCTTCCTTGAGCTGCTGCTGAAGCACGGCGGAGACCCCAACACGCGCAACTCGGCGAATGAAACCCTGCTGTTTCAGGCTTTCGTCAGTGGAAACCAGTGGAAGAACATTCAGGTACTCATTGAGAACGGAGCCAACATCAACGAATCGAACCGAGGCCTGAAGGACGACACCGTTCTGAGCTGGTACACAGGAAGTGGCGCATTCGACTACGCCTACTGGTTGCTGGAGCACGGCGCAGATCCCACCATTCCCGAGCACGTATCGGAAAGTTCGGGAAGATCTGCTCGGCAATTGATGGTTGAGGACATCTACTGGGAAATCACCACGCCGGACAACCTGCCGTGGCAGAAGAAATGCCAGCAATGGCTGGCAGAGCGCAACATCCCCCGCCCACCTATGCCCGAACACATCCGCAGGAAGCGCGAGGCCTTCAAATTCCCGAGCAGGGAAGAAGACATCCCGCTGCTGTAGTTTCTGTATCAGCGGCCGGAAAGCAGGACGCAATCCACCGGCAGGTGCATCCGCACCCTGCCCGCCACGCATTCGATGCGGAAGCTGCGTGCCTGCACCGGTTCGCCGTCCAGGTTCAAGGTCAGCGGCTGCGGCGCGTCGATCTGCAGCCACGGCAGCTGCGCGCGTGTAGCCACGCGCTCCAGCGCCGCTTCCTTGCCACCGGTCAGCATCTGCCCAAGGGTGGCGGCGACTTCGCCGTCCAGTTCCGGCACCACGGTGACGTCCAGCAGGCCGTCATCGATCAGTGCCTGCGGGCACAGCTGCTGACCACCACCCGCCTGGCGGCCGTTGCCGATGCCCAGCGCGATGAACCCACCTTCCCACTGGAAATCCGGCCCGCTCAGGCGCGCGGTGATCGGTTCGATGCGCCCGAGCTTGGCGATACCGGTAATGACATACGCCAGACCGCCAAGCATCTTCTTCAAGCCCGCGTCGGTTTCCACCGTGACCTGGGTACCGAAGCCGCCGCTGGCGAGGTTGGCGCACCACCATGGCTTGCCGTCGGCATCGACACGCAGCAGATCCATCGGACGCGGCGTACTGCCGGCAATCAGTGCGAAGGCCTCCTGCGGCTCCACCGGAATGCCCGCAGCGGTTGCGAAATCGTTGGCGGTGCCCATCGGCACCAGCGCCAGCGAAGGCAGCGCCCTGGCCGGCTCGTCACGATGCGCCAACGTCTCGGCCACCGCGCTCAGCGTGCCGTCGCCACCGGCCGCTACGATAACGTCCACGCCGTGGTCGATGGCCTCGGCAACGTAGCGCTCGGCGTCACCGTCTTCCCAGGTCACCCGCACTTCCAAGTGCACGCCGCGTTCGCGCCAGTGGCCCACGGCCTCGCGCAGGTCGTCGTCGCCTGCGGACTTGCCGTTGAGGATCAGGCGCCAGCGCGGTGTGCTCATGCGGTGCTTCCAGGGAAAGGTGGCACAGGCTAGCAACCGCGCGTTCGGGACCAGTGAAAGGCGGTGGCAACCGTTCAGGTCAGGAAGTTGGGCTCGCCAATGTGGGATGTCATGCGGGTGTCATAGGCGGCCCGGAGAATGGAAGGCCATAGCAGGGACGACGGATGGAGGCAGGATCAGCCTCCCACGCATGCAGCAAGGCCACGCCAGTGTTTGGCGTGGCTTTTTTTTATCTGCTGAACGGCGCTGCATATCGGCTTACAGGTAGGCCTCGATGGGACTGTGCAGGAGGCAGCTGTCGAACGTCTCGATACTGCGCAACATCGCTTCATCGACTGCGTGCTGCTGCAGCAGTAGGGTGAGCGCCGGAATTCCAGTCACGAACCTGCGTTCCACCCGCGTCTGCGCGTCCTGCATGGCGTACTCGTAGTCGAAGCCATGGGTGGTCTCGGTGAAACGTGCGGCATGGGTGATCAAGCGCAGCTCGTAGATCTCTTGTTCGCCGGAAATGAAATGGGCGAAGCAGCGCAACCCGGTGCCCACCGAAGCCAGCCCCGCCGCCATCGGCCATCCCTTTTCGAGCGCTGCGAACGGCTGTGGTGGCGGCAACGGGTGCCGGCGGCGCCAAAGCACGAAGGCGCGCTCGACGTCATGACCGGCAGCCTGAAGATCGATGGCGGCCTCGGCGGCGCCCGATCCTGTGCGGTGCCTGTAGTCGGCCACGAGCTGATCAACCACCAGGGCGTGCGCCTGTAGCAGGTCACCGCCGGAAGCCTGCAGCGCCTGCCTGCAGACAGTAACCGAGGCCGGCAGCCGCTGGCGGAGCGCGGCAATGGCGTATTTCATCGGCAGGCCAGTCACCAGGACACGGTCTACCCGGCGAATGCCTTCAGCGCCTCACCTTCCAGCCGGTACACCGTCCACTCGTCCTGCGGCTTGGCGCCGGCAGCGGTGTAGAAGTCGATGGCCGGCGTGTTCCAGTCCAGCACCGACCACTCGAAGCGGCCGCACCCTTCAGCCACCGCCTGGCGGGCGATGTACTTCAGCAGCGCCTTGCCGGCGCCGACACCGCGCTTTTCCTGGCTCACGTACAGGTCTTCCAGGTAGATGCCCTTGCGGCCCAGCCAGGTGGAATAGTTGTAGAAGTACACCGCATAGCCGATGGCCTCGCCGTCGGCTTCGCAGACCAGCGCGCGGGCGGTGGCATCGGCGCCGAACAGGCTCTCGGCGATGCCGATCTCATCGGTCTGCACCGAATGCTCGGCCTTCTCGTAGATGGCCAGTTCGCGGATGAAATGCAGGATCAGGCCAGCATCGGCCACGGTGGCCGGACGGATGTTCAACACGGCCACCGTCGCCATGGCTCAGCCCCTCGCTGCGGCGACGTTCGCGCGCATCTGCGCGATCACGTCCTGGTAGCTGGTCTTGGCATTGAAGATGGCCGAGCCGGCGACGAAGGTGTCGGCGCCGGCGGCGGCGATCGCGCCGATGTTGTCGGCCTTCACGCCACCGTCGATCTCCAGGCGGATGTCCTTGCCGCCGGCATCGATCTTCTGGCGGACCACGCGCAGCTTGTCCAGCGCCGAGGGAATGAAGGCCTGGCCGCCGAAGCCCGGGTTGACCGACATCAGCAGCACCAGGTCCAGGTCATCCAGCACCCAGTCCAGGATGTCCACCGGGGTGGCCGGGTTCAGCACCAGGCCCGGCTTGCAGCCCAGCGAGCGGATCAGCTGGATGGTGCGGTGCGGGTGGCGACTGGCCTCCGGGTGGAAGCTGATGTAGGTGGCACCGGCCTCGGCGAAGTCCGGGATGATGCGGTCCACCGGCTCGACCATCAGGTGCACGTCGATCGGCGCGGTCACGCCGTGCTTGCGCAGGGCCTGGCAGACCATCGGGCCGATGGTCAGGTTGGGCACGTAATGGTTGTCCATCACGTCGAAGTGGACCCAGTCCGCACCGGCGGCCAGGACGTTGTCCACTTCCTCGCCCAGGCGGGCGAAATCGGCGGACAGGATGGACGGGGCGATGAGGCAGTTGGACATGGCCGGGGCCTTGGAGACGAGGGAAAAGGGTCAGCGCTTGCGCAGGGTCTTGATGCGGTCGTAGGCGGCGTTGATCCGCCGCGACTTCTGCTCGGCCTGCTGCTGCAGCTCGGGGGCCGCGCCGCCGAGCTTGTCGGGGTGGTACTGGGAAATGAGCTTGCGGTAGGCCCGCTCGACCTCGGCATCGGTGGCCTCGGAGGTCAGCCCCAGCTCCCGGTACGGGTTTTCCTTGTTCAGGCGGAACCAGTCCGAGTCGAAGGCATGGCCGAGCAGCAGGCCGATGACCGCCCCGAACAGCGGATTGGGCCGGAACAGCAGGGCCCCGGCGATGAAACCGAGCAGTTTTCCGTACCAGCGCATGGCGCTCCGGGGTCGGCCGACGAAATGGACGCTCATTTTACGTCACAGCGGGCCCGGACCGCTTTACACTAGGCCGCCCGCTGGTCAGCGGGCCCGCCGGGTCCGCTGGGCAGCCGTATCGACAACGCCCCAGGAGTGCCCGTGCCAACCACGCTGTTGCAATCCGATCTCCCCGGCCTGCCCTTGCGCCATCGCGGCAAGGTGCGTGATGTGTTCGATATCCCGCGTGAGCGGCTGCCTGCAGGGGCCCCACCGGGCGACTACCTGCTGATGGTGGCCACCGATCGCCTGTCGGCGTTCGACGTGGTCCTGCCCGACCCGATCCCGGGCAAGGGCGAGATGCTCTGCCAGGTGTCCAACTTCTGGTTCGCCAAGACCGCGCACCTGATGCCCAACCACCTGACCGGCATCGACGTGGCCAGCGTGCTGCCCGAGGGCGTGGACCCGGCTCTGTACGCCAAGCGCGCGGTGGTCACCCGCAAGCTGAAGCCGGTGCCGGTGGAGGCGATCGCCCGCGGTTACCTGATCGGCAGCGGCTGGAAGGACTACCAGCGCACCGGCAAGGTCAGCGGCATCGACCTGCCCGACGGCCTGCGCCAGGCCGAGCAGCTGCCCGAGCCGATCTTCACCCCGTCCACCAAGGCCGCCGTCGGCGACCACGACGAGAACATCGATTTCGATGCGATGGTCAAGCAGGTGGGCGCGGACCTGGCCGAGCGCGTGCGCGATGCCACCCTGCGCATCTACAAGTTCGCGGCGGACTACGCCCGCGAGCGCGGCATCATCCTGGCCGATACCAAGTTCGAGTTCGGTACCGATGCCGATGGCCGCCTGTACATCATGGACGAGATGCTGACGCCGGATTCCTCGCGTTACTGGCCGGCCGACGAGTACGAAGTGGGCACCAGCCCGCCGAGCTACGACAAGCAGTTCGTGCGTGATTACCTGGAGACGCTGGACTGGGGCAAGACCGCCCCGGGCCCGAACATCCCGGCGGAAATCATCGAGCGCACCCGCGCCAAGTACGCCGAGGCGCTGCAGCGCCTGGCCGGGATCAGCGTCGACTGATTGGCCCAGCGCCCCCGGCCGGAAGGTCGGGGGCGTTCTGCCTGGGGCGACCAGTGCGCCCGGATCCGCTGAACCCCGCGCTGCGCGCGATGGTCGACCCTACTGTGCGGACGTCCCCGCACCGTCCGGCCCGGCCGGAGTATGCTGGCGGCATGCAGACCACCACCCAGCTTGCGCGGCCGATCGACCGCTACTTCGCCAGCTATTCAGACGACCACCTCAACGTCATCAACCAGCGCATCCACGTGGTGGCGGTGCCGGCGATCCTGTGGTCGGTGGTGGCCCTGCTGTGGTGCGTGCCGCCGCTGATCACCTGGTTCCAGTACGGCATCTGGTCGGCCTTTGCGATGTTCAGCGCCTGGTGCTTCTACAACAAGCTGTCGCGCCCGCTGGGCATCGGCATGCTCATCCAGTTCTTCGTGTTCGGCTGCCTGTGCCGCCTGCTGGAGGCCGAGATCGGCCTGAACAGCCTGCGCTGGCTGGCGGTGGGCGTGTTCGTGGTGGCCTGGGTGGCGCAGTTCATCGGCCATACGTTCGAAGGCCGCAAGCCCAGCTTCCTGACCGACCTGACCTACCTGCTGATCGGCCCGGCCTGGGTGATGGCCAAGGCCTACCGCAAGCTCGACTGGCGCTACTGACCTCTCCTGCGGCGTCACTCTCCTTCGTTTCCTGAACGGGCACGTCCCGTCACCCCTGCTGCACGAACGACCTGCCAGCCTGCGATGCAAGGGCGGCACACGCCTGCCTGCGCGTGAGCCGTGAAAGCCACAGCCGTTGCCACGCGGGGCGCAGGCCGCCATGCGCGGGCGTAGGGAGCCGATCCGGCAAAACCGGCGACCACACGCCGCAAGGCCCTGGAATGACCATGCCGCACCGCAAAAAAGATGAATAGCGCACGTTACATGCCGTTTGTTGCCGTTACATGGGTTTCGGCGACATTTGGCTGACTGTTAGACTCAATGACCTGCTCGTGAATCATGGATTCCCTGCATGCTGCCCAGCCTGCCCCTGCTGCTGGCCCTGCCGTTCCTGATGGCAGTGGCTGTTGCGGCCTTCCCCCGTAGTTCCCGCTCGACAGCCGCCTGGCTGGCGGCGCTGGCGCCGTTGGGCGGATTGGCCATCCTCGGCTGGCTGACCCCGGCCATCATGGACGGGCAGGTGGTCCGCAGCGTGATGCCATGGCTGCCGCAGATCGGGCTGGACTTCGCCCTGCGCCTGGACGGCCTGGCCTGGATGTTCGCCGGCATGGTGCTGGGCATCGGCGCGCTGGTGGTGCTGTACGCGCGCTACTACCTCAGCAGCCAGGACAACGCGCACCGCTTCTACTGCTACCTGCTGCTGTTCATGGGCGCCATGCTGGGCATGGTGATCTCCGGCAACCTGCTGCTGCTGATGGTGTTCTGGGAAATGACCAGCATCAGCTCGTTCCTGCTGATCGGCTTCTGGTCGCACCGCAAGGACGCCCGCGAGGGTGCGCGGATGGCGCTGGTGATCACCGGTGGCGGCGGCCTGGCCCTGCTCGGTGGCGTGCTGCTGATCGGCCGCATCGTCGGCAGCTTCGACCTGGACGTGGTGCTGGCCGCCGGCGACCAGATCCGCGCCAGCGCGCTCTATCCCTATGCCCTGTTCCTGGTGCTGGCCGGCATCTTCACCAAGAGCGCGCAGTTCCCGTTCCACTTCTGGCTGCCGCACGCGATGGCCGCGCCCACCCCGGTGTCGGCCTACCTGCATTCGGCCACCATGGTGAAGGCCGGCGTGTTCCTGCTGGCCCGCCTGCATCCGGCCCTGGCCGGCACCGACCTGTTCTTCTACACGGTCAGCGGCATCGGCGCGCTGACCCTGCTGATCGGCGCCTGGAACGCGATCTTCCAGCACGACCTGAAGGGCCTGCTGGCCTACTCGACCATTTCCCACCTGGGCCTGATCACCCTGCTGTTCGGCCTGTCCACGCCGATGGCGGTGGTCGCCGGCGTGTTCCACATCCTCAACCACGCCACCTTCAAGGCCTCGCTGTTCATGGCCGCCGGCATCATCGACCACGAGACCGGCACCCGTGATATGCGCAAGCTGGGCGGGCTGAGAAAGCTGATGCCCTTTACCAGCGCGCTGGCGATCATCGCCTCGCTGGCAATGGCCGGCATCCCGCTGCTCAACGGCTTCCTGTCCAAGGAAATGCTGTTTGCCGAGGCGCTGACCGCCGGCGGCCCGGGCACCATGCGCACCGCGGTGTCGATCGCCGCGCTGCTGGCCGGCGTGTTCGGCGTGGCCTACAGCCTGCGCTTCGTGCACGACACCTTCTTCGGCCCCGGCCCGCACGACCTGGACCGCGTGCCGCACGAGCCGCCGCGCTGGATGAAGGTGCCGGTGGAGATCCTGGTGGTGATCTGCGTGGCGGTGGGCATCGCCCCGGCACTGACCGTGGCACCGGTGCTGCATGCCGCGGCCGGCTCCATCCTCGGCAACGCCATGCCCGAGTACAGCCTGTCGGTCTGGCACGGCTTCAACCTGCCGCTGGCGATGAGCGCGATCGGCGTGGTCGGCGGGGTCGCCCTGTACTTCGGCCTGCGCAGGCTGATCAACCTGCACGGCGTGCAGAACACCGCCACCGGCCGCAACGTCTTCCATGCGCAGCTGGACACGGTGTCCGCGCTGGCCATGCGCCTCACCAACGGCATCGCCAACGGCAGCCTGCAGCGCATGCTGCTGGGCCTGGTGCTGGTGGCCATCACCGTGGCCGCCGCGCCCTACATCGCCAACCCGGCCTCGCCCAACTGGACCAGGCCGCAGCCGATCCCGCTGCTGGGCTGGGCGCTGTGGCTGGTGATGATGGCCTGCGCCGTGGCCACCCTGCGCGTCTACAAGCAGCGCCTGCTGGCCGTGCTGCTGGTCGGTGGCGTCGGCCTGATGGTCTCGCTCACCTTCGTGTTCCTGTCCGCCCCGGACCTGGCCCTGACCCAGCTGCTGGTGGAGATGGTGACCCTGGTGCTGATGCTGCTGGGCATGAACTACCTGCCCGCCCAGTCGGGGCCGGAGCGGCCACGCTGGCGCAAGCAGCGCGATGCGGTCATCGCGATCATCGCCGGTGCCGGTCTCGGTGCGCTGGCCTACAGCGCGATGACCCTGCCGCCAAACACCATGGCCGGCGAGATGCTCGCCCGCGCCCTGCCCGAGGCCTATGGGCAGAACGTGGTCAACGTGATCCTGGTCGACTTCCGCGGCTTCGATACCTTCGGTGAGATCACCGTGTTCGGCATCGCCGCGCTGGTGGTGCATGCCCTGCTGCGGCGCACGCGCATGGCCCCGGAACAGATCATGCCGGGCCCGCCGATCAAGCTGCCGGTGCCGGCCGACCTGGCCCAGATCATGTTCCCGCTCACCCTGACGGTGTCGATCTTCCTGTTCCTGCGCGGCCACAACGCACCCGGCGGCGGTTTCATCGCCGGCCTGGTGCTGGCGGTGCCGCTGCTGATCCAGTACGTGATCCAGGGCACCGCCTCGGTCGAATCGCGCTTCGGCTTCGACTACATCCGCTGCATCGGCATGGGCCTGCTGATCGCCCTGCTCAGCGGCAGCGCCTCGATGCTGTTCGGCGTGCCGTTCCTGACCAGCGGCCACCTCGACCTGCACCTGCCGCTGGTCGGTGAGGTGCCGCTGGCCAGCGCGATCGGGTTCGACATCGGCGTGTACCTGGTGGTGTTCGGCGGCGCCATGCTGATGCTGTCGATGATGGCCACCGTGAAGCCCTCGCGCACCCGCAGCGCGCGCAAGGGCGAGATCGACCTGCAACGCCGTTCGGCCCGCACCGGGGAGATGCACTGATGGAACTGGCCCTGGCCACCGCGATCGGCGTGCTGACCGCCATTGGCGTCTACCTGCTGCTGCGCGCGCGCAGCTTCGATGTGATCCTCGGCATGACCTTCCTGTCCTATGCCACCAACCTGCTGATCTTCGCCGGTGGCCGCGTGGTGCAGGGCAAGGCGCCTGTGCTGCAGGAAGGCCTGGAGAGCCACCTGGGCAACTACACCGATCCGCTGCCGCAGGCGCTGGTGCTGACCGCCATCGTCATCGCCTTTGCGATGACCGCGGTGACCATCGTGCTGGCGATGCGCAGCCGCAGCGACAACCACAGCGATCACGTGGATGCGCACGAACCGGATGATGACGCACCGCCGCGTCGGGGCGAGGACCAGGCATGAATCATCTGGTGATCCTGCCGGTCCTGGTTCCGCTGCTCGGCGCCTCGCTGTCCCTGTTCGTCGAACACCGCCGCTATGGCCCGAAGGTGCAGCGCAGCGTCGCCTGGACCGCGATGGCCGCGCTGGCCGTGGTGGTGGGCCTGCTGTTCGCGCAGACCGCCGGCGGTGACATCAACGTCTACCTGCTGGGTGACTGGCCCTCGCGGCTGGGCATCGCGCTGGTGGCCGACCGCCTGTCGGCGTGGATGCTGCTGACCACGTTGCTGCTGGCCATCCCCTGCCTGATGCATGCGTGCTCGGGCTGGGACCGGCGCGCACCGCACTTCCACGCGCTGTTCCAGTTCCAGCTGGTCGGCCTGAATGGTGCGTTCCTGACCGGCGACATCTTCAACCTGTTCGTGTTCTTCGAGGTGATGCTGATCGCCTCCTACGGCCTGCTGCTGAGCGGCGGCCGCGGCCTGCGCATGCGCATCGGCCTGCACTACGTCGTGTTCAACGTCACCGCCTCGACCCTGTTCCTGATCGCGCTGGGCCTGCTGTATGCCTCGCTGGGGTCGCTGAACATGGCCGAGCTGTCGCAGCGCATCGCCGAAGTACCGGCCTCGCAGCTGACCCTGGTGAAGGCGACCATCGGCCTGTTGCTGCTGGTGTTCTGCGCCAAGGCCGCGCTGATGCCGCTGTACCTGTGGCTGCCCGAATCCTATGCGCGTGCGCCGGCGGCGGTGGCCGCACTGTTCGCGATCATGACCAAGGTCGGCCTGTACGCGGTGCTGCGCGTGCAGATGCTGTGGTTTGGCGAGGACGCTGGCGCGCTGGCCGGCTATGGCCGCGACTGGCTGTTGTGGGCCGGCGTGGCCACGCTGGTGCTCGGCGGCCTGGGCGCGCTGGCCGCGGCCCGCCTGCGCGTGCTGATCTCCTACCTGGTCGTCGTCTCGGCGGCGACGCTGTTCATCGCCTTCGCGGTGGGCACGCCGACGGTGCTGTCGGCCGGCCTCTACTACCTGCCGCACAGCAGCTTCGTGGCGGCGGCCCTGTTCCTCATCGCCGATCTGATCCGCCGCCGCCGTGGCGGTGCCAGCGACCGCAAGGAAGTGGTGGCACCGATGCCGGGCAAGGAAACGCCGGCCGTGCTGTTCCTGATCGGCGCGGTGTCGGTGGCGGGCCTGCCGCCGCTGTCCGGCTTCCTGGCCAAGGCCGCGCTGCTGGCCGGCATGCCGGCGCAGTACACCGGCGCGGTGTGGACGGCGGTGCTGGTCAGCAGCCTGCTGGTCATCATGGGCCTGACCCGCGGCGGCATCCGCCTGTTCTGGCGCGTGCCGACGCCCGACCCGGACGCGCCGCCGCCTCGCAAGGCGCGGCTGCGCCGCATCGAGCTGTATGCCGCCTGCCTGCTGCTGGCCTACGGCGTCGGCATGGCCGTGGCCGCGGCGCCGCTGATGCGCCACACCGACGCCATCGCCGCCCAGCTGCTGCAGCCGGGTGACTACGTGCAGCAGTTGCGCGCGACCACGCCGGAGATCCGCCAGCCATGACCGCCAAGCGTTCCTTCCGCCGCCGCGTGTTCCCTTCGCCCGCCCTGAGCATGATGGTGGTGGCGTTCTGGCTGCTGATGTCCGACAGCTTCACCCTCGGGCAGATCGTGCTGGGCCTGGTGCTGGGCGTGGTGGTGCCGCTGTTCGCCGCGCGCCTGGACCGCGAGTTCGCACGCATCGGCACGCTGCGGCCGGTACCCAAGCTGCTGGTCGTCACCCTGTGGGACATCCTGATGTCCAACATCCGCGTGGCCATCCAGGTGCTCGGCCCGGAACGCAACATCCACCCCGGTTTCATCTGGTTGCCGCTGGACATCGCCAACATCCATGGCATCGCCGCGCTGACCAGCATGATCACCCTGACCCCGGGCACCGTGTCGGCCGCGCTGAGCGATGACCGCAAGTACCTGCTGGTGCACGTGCTGCACCTGGAAGACCCGCAGGAACTGATCGACACGATCAAGCGACGTTACGAAGCCCCGTTGATGGAGATCTTCCCATGACTGGATTCCAGATCATCCAGACCACCCTGGTGGTGTGCATGCACGTCGTCGGCCTGGCCATGCTGCTGGGCACCTGGCGCCTGCTGCGCGGCCCGACCGTGCCCGACCGCATCCTCGCGCTGGACACGCTGTCGGTGACCGCCATCGCCGAGCTGATGCTGTTCGGCATGTACCTCAACTCGGCCATCTATTTCGAAGCCGCGCTGGTCATTGCCATGCTCGGCTTCGGCAGCACGGTGGTGCTGAGCAAGTTCGTGCTGCGCCGGGACATCGTCGAATGATCACCTTCATCCAGATCGCCCTGTCGGTGCTGCTGCTGTTCGGCTGCTTCTTCATCCTGGTCGGTGCACTGGGGCTGGTTAAGCTGTCGACGTTCTTCAAGCGCCTGCACGCGCCGACCAAGGCCAGCACGCTGGGCGTGGGCTGCGTACTGGCGTGCTCGGTCTGTTACCACATCTTCCTGGGCCAGGACCCGCAGCCGCGCGAGCTGCTGATCACCGTGTTCCTGTTCATCACCGCGCCGATCAGCGCGCACATGATGGCCAAGGCCGCGCTGTCGCTGCTGATGGAAACCCGCCCCAGCCTGCCCGGCAACGAGCGCGCGAAGGAAGAACAGCTGCCGCCGCCGGAACCGGCGCGGGAAGAGGACGCAACGCAGAACCGGTAGGTGCCGACCGTTGGTCGGCACGCCCCGTCATCCACGCATGGCGTGGATCTACCGTAGAGCCGAGCCTGTGCTCGGCTCCGCGCAAAGTGCAGCCGAGCCTGTGCTCGGCTCTACATCACCAGCGCGATCTCCAGCCCCAGCCACGCCACGAACGCGCCCAGCAGGATCGCGCCCTCGCCGCGGCTGATCTTCAGGTCACCGCGCAGCATCGGGTACAGCACCAGGGCGAAGGCCAGCAGCGCCGGCAGTTCCAGGCGCACGAACGACGCCGGCAGCGCCAGCGGCTGCAGCAGGCCCATCGCACCGATCACCAGCAGCAGGTTGACCACGCTGGAGCCCAGCACGTGGCCCAGCACCATGTCGCCGTGGCCACGCCGCGCGGCTGCGATGGCCGCGGCTACTTCCGGCAGCGTGGTGCCGATGGCTACCGGCAGCAGGCCCACCAGCAACGGGGTCCAGCCCAGCGCCGCGCCGAAATCCGCCGCAGCGCCCACCACCAGGCGCGCGCCCCAGTAGAGCGTCAGCGCGGCAATCAGCACGCGCAGCACGTTCAGCGGCAGGCTGGTGCGGCTCAGCGCGGATTCGGCGATGACCGCCTGCACGTCCGGAGCTTCCAGGCGCCCGCGACGCAGCAGCACGATCTGCACCAGCACGAAGCCCGCCGCCAGCACGCCGGCTTCCCAGCGCTGCAGGCGACCATCCAGGCCGAACACGATCAGCAGCAGGCCGGCGGCCAGCAATGACCACCACAGCACACCCTGCAGGCGCGCGCGCAGCAGCAGCGGCGCGGCGATGGCAGCCACGGCCAGGGTCAGGCCGAGATTGGCGATGCTGCTGCCAATGGCGTTGCCCAGGGCCAGTTCCGGTTGGCCAAGGACCAGCGCGCGCGCATTGACCGCCAGTTCCGGCAGCGAGGTGGCGACGCCGAGCAGCAGCAGGCCGGCAGTGAAGGCGCTGGCGCCGAAGCGCTGGGCGAGGCCGGCGACGGCCTTGACGATGGAATCCCCGCCCAGCGCCAGCAGTAGCAGGCCAAGCAGGAACCAGGCAATTGAAATGGCGATCATCGAGCACTCCCCAGCGGTCGTGGCGCGATTCTACGCGTGACCCACCCACTGCGGGTGGGCCACGGCCGCCGTGGTCAGCCGCAGCCTTCCAGGTAGTCCACCTGCGGGGTCTGGCCGACCCGCCAGCTGCCCACTTTGCCATCGGCCCCCAGCGCGAAATCGATGATGGCTGCGCCCTCCTGGGCCGGGCGCACGCGCAGATGCTGCGCCTTCTCGTCGTACTTGTCCGGGCCGACGTCGGCGCGCTCGGGGTAGAGCAGCTGCAGTTCGCCCAAGGTCATGCCGACCTTGCCTCCCCCCGGGGCGACGATGCCGGAGCTGCGCACGTCGTAGCGCACCAGCTTGCGGCCTTCAATCATCAGGCGCGGATCCTCCGCATTCTGCGGGCGCAGGAAATAGCAGCCATCGCTGTTGTCGTCAGCCGGTAGCGGCTTGCCCGCCGCGTCCGTGCCCAAGCCCTGCAGCGGCCTGCCGAAGCCACTGCGCACATCGGCGATGGCCGCGCCCAGGCGGGCCCCGCCGAAGCCGTCCAGGCGTGCCGGGCTGTCGCTGCGCGGGTCCACCGGCGAGGTGGTGGCCAGATCGGCATCGGCCGGGGCGGTGGCGGTCGCCGTGTCCTTGGCCGGGGCGGGGCCAGCCTCGGGGCTGTCGGGGCTGCGCGAACAGGCGGCCAGCGACAGCAGCAACAGACCGGCAATCGGGAGGTGTTTCATGGCGCGGATCCTTGGCACGGGGTGGCTGCACGCTAGCGCAGCGCGCGTGCAGGCGCTGCATTGTCATCGCCGTTTCATGCCCCGCGTTCAGGCTCGGCGTGCACCGACTTGGCTGTCCCTTCCATGCAACCGCGCAAGACCGACCTCGCCCGAACCGCGCTGCAGGCCCATCGCGCGCCGCTGGACATGCGCCAGCGCCGGCTGCTGATCCTGTGCGATGGCCAGCGCAGCATTGCCGACCTGACCGGATTGATGGGCCAGGAAGCGCCTGCCATGGTGATCCAGCTGATCCAGGGGGGGTACCTGGAAACCGGCGCGGGGGCATCGCCAGCACCGTCATCCGTGCCGAAAACGACACCCCAGCCGACACCGCCGCCCCCCGCATCCCCAGCACCCGGCGTGCAGGTTGAACGCCGCCGCTCGCTGGTGGCCGCGCGCATCTACCTGCTGGGCATTCTGGAAATGCAGCGCAACCCGATGGCGGCCGCGCTGTTCCGCGACCTGCAGCAGGCCCGCGCCGAGGAAGATGTGGTGAAGGTACTGCAGGCGGCGCTGCAGGCGCTGCCGGGCATGACCTCCGACGGCTACTGCGAGCGCGTACGGCTGCGCCTGCTGGAAGCGCTGCCGACGGAGCACTGCGACGCCTTCGCGGCCACGGCCTGAAAGAGGGGACGGATCAACGGAAGTTGTTGCGCAGGCCGTTCCAGCACTGCTGGTAATCGCCCTGGCGGTGGCCGGCAGCCAGCGCCTGCGCGGTCGGGCGGATTACCGCGCGGGTCTCGAACATGAAGGCCATCGTGTCCTTGATGACATCTGCCTTGGACAGGTCGGCGTTGGATGCCTTGTCGAAGGTCGGCGCATCCGGGCCATGCCCGCTCATGCAGTTGTGCAGCGACGCACCACCGGGCACGAAGCCCTCGGCCTTGGCGTCGTAGGCACCGTGCACCAGGCCCATGAACTCGCTGGCGATGTTGCGGTGGAACCACGGCGGGCGGAACGTGTTCTGCGCCACCAGCCAGCGCGGCGGGAAGATGGCGAAATCCATGTTGCTGGTGCCGGGCGTGTCGCTGGGCGAATGCAGCACCAGGAAGATCGACGGGTCTGGATGGTCGTAGCTGATCGAGCCGATCGTGTTGAAGCGGCGCAGGTCGTAGCGGTAAGGTGCGTAGTTGCCGTGCCAGGCCACCACGTCCAGCGGCGAATGGTCGATGGGCGCGCGCCACAGGCGGCCCTCGAACTTTGCGATCAGTTCGAAATCACCGTCCACATCCTCGAATGCGGCGTGCGGGGTTTCGAAGTCGCGCGGGTTGGCCAGGCCGTTGGCGCCGATCGGGCCCAGATCCGGCAGCTTCAGCAGCGCGCCGTAGTTCTCGCAGATGTAGCCGCGGCTGGGGCCGTCGGGCAGCTCGACGCGGAAGCGCACGCCGCGCGGAATGACCGCGATCTGCTGCGGCTCGATCTCGATCACGCCCAGTTCGGTCAGCAGGCGCAGCGCGCCAAGCTGCGGCACGATCAGCAGTTCGCCGTCGGCGTTGTAGAAGTAGCGGCCGACCATGTCCCGGTTGGCGGCGTACAGATGGATGCCCACGCCGGCATGCGCATCGGGCGCGCCGTTGCCGGCCATCGTGTACAGGCCTTCGACGAAATCGGTCGGCAGTTCCGGCAGCGGCAGCGGGCTCCAGCGCAACTGGTTCGGCGACGCCGGCTGCGCGCCGAAATCACACTGCAGTTGCGATTGCGCGAACGGGGTGAATTCGCCGTGGGTCACCGCCGGGCGGATGCGGTACAGCCAGCTGCGGCGGTTGCTGCCGCGCGGCGCGGTGAACGCGGTGCCGGACAGCTGTTCGGCATACAGGCCGTGGGCCACCTTCTGCGGCGAGTTCTGCCCGACCGGCAGCGCGCCGGCGACGGCCTCGGTGGCGAATTCGTTGCCGAAGCCGGACTGGTAGCCGCGGGCGGTGAGGGCGGTGGACATGGTGGCTCCTGGAACGGCGATGCCGGAACGGAAAGCAGCCGAGCATGGCTCGGCTCTACTGGTGGGCAGCCGCCGGACGTGGCCCGGCGCTGCCGATGAACGTTACAGCACGCCGCGACGGATCTGGTCGCGCTCGATGCTTTCGAACAGCGCGGTGAAGTTGCCTTCGCCGAAGCCTTCGTTGCCCTTGCGCTGGATGATCTCGAAGAAGATCGGGCCGATGCAGTTCTGGGTGAAGATCTGCAGCAGCTTGCGCTGGTGGGTTTCCGGATCGGCGTCGATCAGGATCTTGTTCTTCGCCAGGCGCGCCACGTCTTCACCGTGGTTCGGCACGCGCTGGTCGATCACATCGAAGTAGGTTTCCGGCGTATCGAGGAAATCCACGCCCTGCGCGCGCATGGCTTCGACGGTGTCGTAGATGTTGTCGGTGAAGCAGGCGATGTGCTGGATGCCCTCGCCCTTGTACGCGTCCAGGTACTCGTTGATCTGGCTCTTCGGATCGGACGATTCGTTCAGCGGGATGCGCACGATGCCGTCCGGGGCGGTCATCGCCTTGGACACCAGGCCGGTCTTCAGGCCCTTGATGTCGAAGTAGCGGATCTCGCGGAAGTTGAACAGGCGCTCGTAGTAGTCCGACCACTGCTGCATGTTGCCGAAGTACAGGTTGTGGGTCAGGTGGTCGATGAAGGTCAGGCCGAAGCCGAACGGACGCAGGTCGGCGCCGGCGATCACTTCATAGTCGCCATCGAAGACGCTGCCGACGCTGCCGTAGCGGTCGACCAGGTACAGCATGCAATCGCCGATGCCCTTGATGACCGGGGCGTTGACGGCCTTGCTGTCCGGCTTGAAGGCGATGGCTTCGGCGCCGTTGCCCAGGGCGGTCTGGTAGACCTCCTGGCCCGGCTTCTTGAAGCGGATGGCGAAGCCGCAGGCGCACGGACCGTGCTTTTCGGCGAAGTCGGCGGCGAAGGAATCGGGGTCTTCGTTGACCAGGAAGTTGACGTCGCCCTGGCGATAGACGGTAATCGGACGCTGCTTGTGCTTGAGCACCGCGCTGAAGCCCATCTTGCGGAAGTACTCGTGCAGCTCCTGGCCACGGCCGGCCGGGGCGGCAAATTCGACGAACTCGAAGCCGTCGATGCCCATCGGGTTTTCGAAGGTGGTGACCTGCATGCCGGGGTTCGGGTGCGAGGCGGTCGGGACTGCGGTATTCATGGCGTGGCTCCGAATCGGTACCGCATCGGTACAAACCAGGTGCGGGCTAGGGTGGACCCGGCGAGAATGCAGGGTCCGGACATACCACTTATAGTTACACTTGAAACCACCAGCAAGGTGCACCGCAGCATGAGCCCAGCCG
This sequence comes from Stenotrophomonas testudinis, assembly GCF_024499815.1. NCBI lineage: Bacteria > Pseudomonadati > Pseudomonadota > Gammaproteobacteria > Lysobacterales > Lysobacteraceae > Stenotrophomonas > Stenotrophomonas testudinis. The sequence goes on from NZ_JAMOKY010000005.1 coordinate 172,820, forward strand.
ACCCCGCCTCCACCCGTGTGCGTGCCTCGCACGTCCTGCTCGACCTGGAACAGTTCCTGCCGTATCGGCTGAGCGTGCTGTCCAACCGCGTGAGCGGCAACATCGCCAAACTCTATGGCGACCGTTACGGCCTGGCCATTCCCGAGTGGCGGGTGATCACCATCCTGGCGCTGTACCCGGGGTCGTCGGCCAGTGAGGTTTCCGACCGCACGGCGATGGACAAGGTGGCGGTCAGCCGGGCGGTGGCACGCCTGCTGGAGCGCGGTTTCATCAAGCGCGAGACGCATGGCGACGACCGCCGGCGCTCGGTGCTGGCGCTGTCGGCGGCGGGTTTCGAGGTGTACGAGACGATCGCGCCGCTGGTGATCGAGATCACCCGCAAGCTGATGTCGGTGCTGAGCGAGGAAGAGGAGCAGGTGCTGGAGAAGCTGATCCTGCGGCTGGCCGGCGATGGCCTGGAGCGGATGGGCGAAGGCGTCTGAGGGGAAGGTTTTACGGGGCCCTGCCCCGGTCCCCGGTTGGGGAGACGGGGCCGTTGGCCTGTAGATCCACGCCATGCGTGGATGACGTAGCCTGCGATGCGCCGCGTGTCGCCGGCGACCACGGCGGGCCATCATTGATGACGTTGGGTGCACGCGGCTGTGGTTTCGCCGATGAACGGCGCTCGGGCCGCGTGCGTCAATGGCTGTCGGCTTTAATGCCTGATGTTTCGGGATCGGCCCGATAGCATCGTCTTGGACAGGTCGGGCCTATCCAACGGCTTCAATCGAGTGGTTTTGCCTATTGGACGAACGGCCCCACCGGGGCGAGGTTGGGTGCGCAGCGGAGCACCGCTGCCGGGGTTGAAAGCCCGTTGATCCAGGCTCAGGAAACTCCACCATGTCCCGATCCGCCCGCCGCAAGGTTCCGGCGCCCGCCCCCGTCAGCCTCGATCATGAGGCCGACCTGCAACGCATCGATGAGGCGCTGGCCACTGTGGAATCCATTGCTGATGTCTGGTTCGAGCACCATCGCCTGAAGCCCTGCCCGCCCGGATTCCTGCTGTCGCTGAACCGGCTGCGCGATTTCACCAGCTTCGCCAAGGCCTACGCGACCGCATTGCGGGTGGTGCGGGAGTAGATCCACGCCACGCGTGGATGGCGCCGATGCCGGTGCCGGCGATGGGGTCAGCCCTTTCCTGCGGAAAGGGATCCGACCGCGCTGCTCAGCTCAGGTGCTTGCGCCGTGCATGGATCCAGGGCACGGCCAACGCGGCGATGGCACCGCCGGCGAAGCCCAGCGAGGCTGCGACCGTCGCCGCTTCGATCGCACCCGGCAACGCCAGCGCGGCCGCCACCAGCAGCAGTGACGGTAGGCCGACAAAGGTGCCGAGGAAGAAGGTCCAGCGCGGCGACCAGGTGTTGAGCTGCAGCAGGCTGACCGGCTGCCAGGTTTCGGCGGCGGCGTCTTCGGCGATCTTCGCCACGACCTTGCCGAGGTCCACTTCCGGCACCAGCCGGCCCGGGCGGGCGGCGGCGATGGCTTCGGCCACCGCCTCCACCGGCGGGAAGCTGGCCGGCCAGGCGGTGGGCGCGGCCACGCCATAGGCGGTCAACAGAGGCACGCTCAGCCACGGCGCCACCAGCGGGCGCACTTTGCGGCGGCCGTACACGCACCAGATCTGCGCCTGGCCATGCGCAGTCACGCTGTACAGGGCAAGCTCGCCCGGCGGCGGGTAGCCCAGCATGGTCACCCGCGCGGCCAGGCTGTCCTGGTCCATCGCGCGCAGGAAGCCGGGGCGGCTGCGCCCTTCCTGCATAAACGCGAGACCCAGCGCACCGACCAGCCAAGCTTCGGCCACGTCCTTGCTGCCGGCCGTCGCGCGGTCATCCGCAGCCAGGTACCAGGCAAGCGATTTGGGTTCGGCCACGTCCTGCAGGCCCCAGCGGCTGTCGTCGCCCAGCACGTGGCGCACCGGCAGGCGGGCCGGCGCGGTCTCGCCACGCTCGCCGGTCTGCAGGAACGGCAGCACGCCCTGCACGAAGCTGGACAGGTCGATCGCGCGCAGGCCATTGCCCTGCCACTCCGGCGGCAGCAGGCCAGCCAGCTGGCCTTCGGCGGCGAGACGGTCCAGGCGGGCTTTCTGTTCAACCAGCTTCTGCACCGCGCCCTTCAGCACGACGTTGTCCGGCAGGGCGATCTGCGGCAGTCGGTGGCGCGGTGGAGCCAGCTCCACACCGTCCTCGCCGGTGCCTGCGTCATCCAGCAGGGCATCCTGCGGCGGCAGGCTCACCCCCTCGGGGGCAGCGTCGCTGGCCGCATCTGGCTGGCGTTGGGCGTGGTCGCTGTGCATGGGCGCTCCGGTAGGGGCAGCCGACGATCCTGTCGACTGACGTCCTTGCCGTTAGCGGCCGTGGGAGGGGTTTCTGTAGGTGGCAGGCGTGCAGCCTAGCGGCACGGCAGCCGAGCATGGCTCGACTCTACAAATACGGGGTCAGCGCTGCGGCGCCCACTTCTTCAGGAACGCCATGAACTTGCTGCGGTTGTAACCCTTGCCTTCGTTCTTGGCTTTTTCCAGCTCACCGGTGAACTGCGACTGCAGCAGGGTGCCATCCGAATCGAGCACGAACAGGTGCGGGTACCCCTTCACCTGCGGGTACTGCGAAAGGAACGCGGCGTTCTCGTTCTCTTCGCTGTAGTTGACCTTCATCCATACGTAGTTGGCATCGCGGAGGCGGCGGATCTCAGCATCGCCCTCCACGAACTGGTCCATCAGGTGGCACCAGGGGCACCACTCGCCGCCCACGTCCAGGATGATGTGCTTGCCGCCGCGCTGGGCTTCGACCTTGGCGGTTTCCAGATCGGCGGCCGGGTCGCGCGCCGGGTCGAAACTGGCATTGAGGCCGGCGATGGCGGCGATGTCGGCCGCGGCCGGGGTGTTGCCCGAGGCCACCGGCGCGCTGGGGTCAGCGGCCGGTGGCTCGGTGGGACGGGTATCGAGCGGTTGCGTCGGTTCGGCAGGCGCCGGCGGCGGTTGCTGGGAACAGGCGCTGATCAGCGCCGCACACACCACTGCCACCACTGCACTGCCAAACGTTGTACGCATGCCTACTACCCTCTGTGTTTACTTGACGCCGTGCATCAGCTTGTTGATCAGCGGGGCGATCAGGAACAGCACCACGCCGGAGCCGATCAGGGCCCAGAACCCGAAGGTATACCCCTTCAGCGCCGATTCGATCGTCATGCCGCCTTCACCGGACACTGCGCCGGCGAAGATGCCCGACAGGTTGTTGCCGATGCCGGTCGACAGGAACCAGCCACCCATGCCGAAGCCGACCAGGCGCACCGGGGCCAGCTTGGTCACCATCGACAGGCCGATCGGCGACAGGCACAGCTCGCCCACCGACTGGATGACGTAGACCATGAACAGGGTCCAGAACGGAATCTTGCCGTCCACGACCATCTGCGACAGGGCGAACATCAGCAGGGCGAAGGCGGCGCCGTTGAACAGCAGGCCCAGGCCGAACTTGCGCGGGATGGACGGATTGGCGCTGCCCATCTTGACCCAGATCCAGGCAATGATCGGCGCCAGGGCGATGATCGCCACCGAGTTGACCGACTGGAACCATGCGGTCGGGAAGGTCCAGTCGCCCATCTGGCGGTTGACGATGTTCTCGGCCAGGAAGGTGAAGGAGCTGCCGGCCTGTTCGAAGAACATCCAGAACATGACGTTGAAGGCGAAGATGATCAGCATGGCGATCACGCGGTCGCGCTGCACCTTGCCCTCGCGGATGCCTTCAACCAGCAGCAGGATGGCCAGGGCGGTGAACATCGCGCCCAGGATCCAGGCCAGCGCGGCGGCACCGGTGGCCAGCAGGAAGTACGACACCGGAATGGCGACAACCGCGCCGACCAGCACCTTGATGATCGGGCCGATGCCTTCGGCACCCACCGGCGGCGCACCAATGCCCTTCAGGCCGGCGCGACCGATGTAGAACCACACCAGCGAGACCAGCATGCCCACGCCCGAGGCGATGAACACGACCTTGTAGGACGGCATCGCATCGGTACCGAAGACCTTGCGGGCCAGGTACTCGGTCAGCACCGGGGCGATCATCGCGCCGATGTTGATGCCCATGTAGAAGATGGTGAAGCCGGAGTCGCGGCGCTCATCCTTCAGGCCGTACAGCTTGCCGACCATGGTGGAGATGTTCGGCTTGAACAGACCGTTGCCGACGATGATCGTGGCCAGGCCGAGCTTGAAGATGTGCTCCTGCGGCAGCGAGATCATGAACAGGCCGGCGGCCATGATGACCGCGCCGGTCAGGATGGATCGCTGGTAACCCAGCACCCGGTCGGCCACGTAGCCACCGAAGATCGCCGCGGCATACACCAGGGCCAGGTAGGCACCGTAGATGCGGCTGGCGTCGCCTTCACCGGCAGCGCTGCCGTTGTAGAACTGGGCGACGATGTACAGCACCAAGGCCCAGCGGATGCCGTAGAACGCAAAGCGCTCCCAGAACTCGGTCATGAACAGCATCCACAGCGGGCGCGGGTGGCCCATCGTGGTCTTGAAGTCCGGCACGGCCGGCTCTGGGGTGTTCGCAGTGGCGTTTAGGCTCATGCGGATTTCCTGGTTCGGTGGATGGACGGCACATCCGATGTGCGCTGGAGCAACGCGCGAGCATCACCGACTTCTGGCGTTCACGTCAAATACACGCCGTTTGAGGCAGGTCACGGCCTGCTCGCTGAACTTGCATCTGAAACGATCCAGCCCGTTGCCGGCAGCCTTGCTGAATGGGGCTCAGGCCAGGTCGGCCGGCGGCGCGACCTGCAGGCTGGTGCGCACCTGGAACAGCTCGGGGAAGAAGGTCAGCTCCAGCGCCTGTCGCAGGAAGGCCACCCCGGACGAACCCCCGGTGCCGCGCTTGAAGCCGATCACCCGCATCACGGTGCGCATGTGGCGGAAGCGCCACAGCTGGAAGGCGGTTTCCAGGTCCACCAGGTCCTCGCACAGCGAGTACTCGCGCCAGTAGCGGTCGGTGTCCTGGTAGATGCGGGCGAACACCGGCTGCAGGCTGTCATCGGACACGTGCGGCTGGGTCCAGTCGCGGTCGCTGTAGAGGTCGGGGATATCGTGGCCGAAGCGCGCCAAATACTTCAGGAATTCCTCGTACAGGCTCGGCGCTTCCAGCACGGTGCGCAGCTGCGCCTGGCCGTCCACGTCGTGCTCGAACACCTGCAGCATCTGCGCGTTCTTGTTGCCCAGCAGGAACTCGATGTAGCGGTACTGCAGCGACTGGAAGCCCGAGGACGGGCCCAGCACGTCGCGGAAGCCCATGTACTCGGACGGGGTCAGCGTTTCCAGCACCGACCACTGCTCGGTCAGCTGGCGCAGCACCTGCTTGCTGCGCGCCAGCACCTTGCGGCACTGCCAGACTTCGTCGCGCTGCAGGAAGCCGATCGCCGCACGCAGCTCATGGCCCAGCAGCTTCAGCCACAGCTCCGAGGTCTGGTGCTGGATGATGAAGAGCATCTCGTCGTGGTGCGGCGGGTTGGACAGCGGCTGCTGCGCGGTCAGCAGCTGGTCCAGGCGCAGGTAGCCGCCGTAGGTCAGGCGCCCCTGCAGGTCGGTGTGGATGCCGGCTTCGAGATCGCGTTGGTTGTTGTCGACGGACATGTGCGGGACCAGATCAGGGGCGGCAAGGGTAGCGCGTTGCCTGCCGTGCGGGCAGCCGGGCGACCGTACCGGGGCGTGCGGTGGGCCTGTGGAACCGCCGTTGCGCGTGGAACCGTTTGCGGCGTTGCGCCGGCAGTCAGCCAAAGGCTTATTCTGACGCTTTGCAGCAACGACTGAATACGTTGTTGTTATTGGCCCCCCAGCTATCGCCAGGGGTACAAAGGGGAATCCCCGTGTTGCGCCGCAGGAAGGCTATTTCGTACGCAATCCTTAACATGGCGATTCATATCATTTGTAACTTCTCTGTCGAAGGTGCAGTACGCAATGACGGTTGCCGCTGAGTTCAAGATCGAATACCTGCAGTACCTGGACGCGGACGGCAAGCTCGTCCGTGACGACCTGCCCGCATCCCTGAAGGATCCGGCCGTCCTGGTGCCGCTGTTCAAGCAGATGCTGTACGTACGCACGTTCGACAGCAAATCCATCGCGCTGCAGCGCACCGGCAAGCTCGGCACCTACGCCGCCTGCCTGGGCCACGAGGCCGCGCACGTCGGCATCGGCGCGGCGATGAAGGCCGGCGACGTGTTCGCGCCCAGTTACCGCGAATACGGTGCCATGTTCATGCGTGGCGTACGCCCGTACGACGTGCTGATGTACTGGGGCGGCGACGAGCGCGGCAACGACTACACCGGCAACGCGGTGAAGGACTTCCCGTTCTGCGTGCCGATCTCCACCCAGTGCCTGCACGCTGCCGGCGCTGCGCTGAAGTTCAAGCTCAACAACGAACCGCAGATCGCGGTGGCGGTGTGCGGCGATGGCGGCAGCTCGAAGACCGACTTCTATGCCGCGCTCAACTCGGCCGGCGCTTACAAGCTCCCGCTGATCCTGTGCATCGTCAACAACGGCTGGGCGATCTCGGTGCCGCGTTCGGCCCAGACCGGTGCCGAAACCCTGGCCCAGAAGGGCCTGGCCGGCGGCCTGCACTGCCTGCAGGTGGACGGCAACGACCTGATCGCAGTGCTGGCCGCGATGGAACAGGCCCGCGAACGCGGCCTGGCCGGCGAAGGTGGCACCGTGCTGGAACTGCTGACCTACCGCCTGTCCGACCACACCACCGCCGACGACGCACGCCGTTACCGCGACGACGCCGAGGTGAAGGACGCCTGGACCCGTGAGCCGATGCTGCGCCTGCGCAAGTACCTCATCGCCAACGGCGTGTGGAGCGACGACGAAGAAAAGACCTGGGTCGAGCAGTGCGCGGCCAAGGTGGACGAGGAAGTGAACCAGTACCTCAACACCCCGGTGCAGCCGGTCGAGGCGATGTTCGACTACCTGTATGCCGATCCGCCGGCGGACCTGCTGGCCCAGCGCGCGGCCGCCATTGCCCTGGAGCAGCGCCATGGATGACATCAAGACGGGCGCATCCGCTTCCCAGGCCAATGCCGCCGACAGCGCCGCTGTCGCCGGTGGAGATATCGCAATGACCGCTACCCCCATCACCCTGATCGAAGCCATCACCCAGGCCCTGGCCTGGGAGCTGGAACACGACCCGTCGGTGCTGGTGCTGGGCGAGGACGTGGGCGTCAACGGCGGCGTGTTCCGCGCCACCGCCGGCCTGCAGCAGCGCTTCGGTTCGCAGCGCATCCTCGACACCCCGCTGGATGAAACCACCATCGCCGGCCTCACCGTCGGCCTGGCCGCGCAGGGCATGAAGCCGGTGGCCGAAGCCCAGTTCGACGGCTTCGTCTACCCGATGGTCGACCACATCATCTGCCACGCCGCGCGCCTGCGTACCCGTACCCGTGGCCGCCTGCACTGCCCGATGGTGCTGCGCGTGCCGTGGGGCGGTGGCATCCGCGCGCCGGAACACCACAGCGAAGCCAACGAATCGATCTTCACCAACGTGCCGGGCCTGCGCGTGGTGTTGCCGTCCAGTCCGCAGCGTGCCTACGGCCTGCTGCTGGCCGCCATGCGTGATCCCGACCCGGTGATCTACATGGAGCCCAAGCGCATCTACCGCCAGTACAAGGAAGTGGTCGTCAACGACGGCGAAGCCTTGCCGCTGGACGTGTGCTTCGTGCTGCGCGACGGCACCGACGTGACCCTGGTGGCCTGGGGCGCCCAGGTGAAGGAAGCGCTGGAAGCGGCCGACAAGCTGGCCGGCGAAGGCATCAGTGCCGAAGTCATCGACGTGGCCACGCTGCGTCCGCTGGACTTCGCCACCATCGCCGAATCGGTGGCCAAGACCGGCCGCTGCGTGGTCGTACAGGAAGCCCCGAAGACCGCGGGTTTCGGTGCCGAAATCGCCGCGCGCCTCGCCGAGGAATCCCTGTACGACCTGCTGGCCCCGGTCGAGCGCGTTACCGGCTACGACACCCACATTCCGCTGTTCCGCCTGGAAATGAAGTACCTGCCCAGCGTGGACCGGATCGTGACCGCGGCCAAGCGCGCGGTGGCGGCAGGCTGACATGCGGGCACGGCTCCTTGGGGCTTACCGCAGCCAGTATTCCAATCCACTCCGGTTCCGCACCGGCCAGATCGTCGAAGTCGGTGTACGTGACGAGGAATGGCCGGCGTTTGCCTGGGTACGCACCAACGATGGGCGCGCTGGATGGGCGCCCGTCGCCTGGCTGCAGCTGCTGGATGATGGCCGCGCCGAAGCCCTGCGCGACTACGACGCCCGCGAGCTGGATGTGGAAAACGGCGAGATGGTGAAGCTGCATCATGAACATGGTGGGTGGTGGTGGTCCGAGCGCGCGAATGGCGCGACGGGCTGGCTGCCGGCCCGCGAACTGGAACTGCTGGAAGAGAACTGCACATGAGCCAGACCAAGAATTTCAACCTGCCCGACCTGGGTGAAGGCCTGCCGGACGCGACCATCGTCGAGTGGTTCGTCAAGGAGGGTGACGTGATCAAGCTGGACGCGCCGCTGGTGTCGATGGAGACCGCCAAGGCCGTGGTGGAAGTGCCCTCGCCGGTGTCCGGCACGGTGCTGAAGCTGTCCGGCGCCGCCGGCGACATCATCCCGACCGGTGCCGTGCTGGCCACCTTCGAGATCGACCCGAACCTGCCGCAGCGCGCCGATGGCCAGGACACCGGCCACAGCCACGGGCACGCCCCAGCGGCCCCGGCCGCACCGAACCCGCCGCCGCTGCCGGCCGCTGCCGCCCCGGTGGCAGCCGCTACCGAAGAAAAGGCCGAGCGCGATGACGCCGGCACCGTGGTCGGCGCGATGCAGAGCTCCAATGCCGTGCACACCGAACAGGCGCTGGCCGTCGGCGGCGTCAAGGCCGTGCCCGCCGTGCGTGCCACCGCGCGCAAACTGGGCGTGGATCTGGCCCGCGTACGTGCCACCGGCGCCGATGGCGCGGTGACCATGGCCGACGTCAAGCAGGCTGCGGCCGACGGCAGCGCCAAGCTCGGCGCTGCGCCGGCCGTGGTGGCTGCCGCTGCCTATGCCGCGCCGGCCCCGGCCCAGGTGGCCGCCCCGGTGCAGAGCGAAGCCCGCACCCCGCTGTCCGCCGCCGGCAAGCCGATGCGCACCCAGCCGCCGGGCGTGGTCGCCAAGGGCCAGCCGGAACCGCTGAAGGGCGTGCGCCGCAACATGGCACGCGTGATGGCCGACGCGCACAGCAAGGTCGTGCCGACCACGCTGAACGACGACGCCGACATCCACGCCTGGCTGCCTGGCAACGACGTCACCGCCCGCCTGGTGCGCGCGATCGTGGTCGCCGCGCAGAAGGTGCCGGCGATGAACGCTTGGTTCGACGGTGAAGCGCTGACCCGCACCCTGCACGCGCAGGTGGACATCGGCATCGCCGTGGACACCGACGACGGCCTGTTCGTGCCGGCGCTGCGCAATGCCGACATGCTCGATGCCCGTGGCATCCGCGAAGGTGTAAACCGCCTGCGCGAGCAGGTGGAAGCCCGCTCGATCGCCGCCTCGGAACTGAGCGGATACACCATCTCGCTGTCCAACTTCGGCATGTTCGCCGGCCGCTACGCGACCCCGGTCGTGGTGCCGCCGTGCGTGGCCATCATCGGTGCCGGCCGTGCCCGCCACCAGATGACCCCGGTGATGGGTGGCGTGGAAGCCCACAAGGTCATCCCGCTGTCGGTGACCTTCGACCACCGCGCCGCCACCGGCGGTGAAGCGGCCCGCTTCCTGCGCGCGATGATGGATGATCTTGCGCTGGCCAGCTGATCGCCCCCCCCGCTGGAAAACGAAAAACGCCGGGCACTGCCCGGCGTTTTTTATGGCTGCGCTGTAGCGGTCAATCGCGCGCGACCATGCCCTCGGCACGGCTGTACACGCGCAGGCGATGGCCATCGGGATCGACGCCGACGAAGGTGTGGCCGAATTCCAGGGTGACCGGTGCCTGGGTGATCTGCACGCCAAGTGCGCGCCAGGCGTCATGCAGCTGCTGCACTTCAGCGGGGCTGGCGGCCACCATCGCCAGCTCGGCGGCGCCGGCCTCGGCGGTGACCTGTGGCAGCACGCCGTCGCGCTGCCACAGGCCCAGGGCCGCGCCATCGCCGAGCAGGAACAGGGCGAAGCCGGGCGACTGCTCGACCGGCGGCGTGCCGAGGATGCCGCTGTAGAACGTGGCACTGGCCGCGACATCGCGCACGTACTGCAGCAGGGTGCTGGGCTTGAACATGGGGAACCTCCGTTGTTGGGAGCGCCCATGGTGGTGCGGGCCTGCTGACAGATCCTGTCAGCAGCGTTGACGGCGCTGGCCTGCGCTTCTGCCCTGGTAGAGTCGACTGTCAGTCGACTTCTCCTGCGTGAAAATCCCGCGCTTCGCGCGATAGTCGACTAGCAGTCGACGCTGCCCCCGGCGTTTCGTACGCCGCCGGTTCCGGGCAGTGCGCCCTTGCGGCTCACGCCCGGTCCAGCCAATCCGGGGCGATGCCCTGCGCTTTCTGCCAGCGGCGCAGCAACGTGCCGCGCGGCACGAGGTAGCGCTCTTCCAGCGTGCGCACCCGCCGGATGCGGTCCAGGCGGAAATGGCGGAAATCCTCGCGGCCCTCGCACCACGCCGCCAACACCACCACCTCATCGAAGTAGCCCAGCGCGAACGGCCAGACCACGCGCTCGGTGCGCTGCCCCTGCGCATCTTCATAGGCAAACTGCAGCCGCTGCTGCGCCCCCACGGCTTCGCGCACCGCCTGCAGCCGCACCGCCGCCACCGTCGCTCTGGCCTTCGAGGGACCGATACGCAGGCCGCTGTCGCGCAGCGCTTCACGGCGTGCGGCGGGCAGTACATGGGCGATGCGTGCCAGGGCATCACGGGCGGCATCAGCCAACGCCGGCTCGGTGCGCGCGGCCACCCAGCGCAGCCCCAGCACCAGCGCATCAATCTCGGCCGGCGGCAGGGTCATCGGTGGCAGCACGTCACCGGGTATCAACTGGTAACCCACGCCGGCCTCGCCGCGCAGGTCGGCGCCCTGCGCGCGCAGGGACTCGATGTCGCGGTACAGCGTTCGCAGGCTGATGCCCAGTGCTTCGGCCAGGGTCTGCCCGGCCACCGGCCGGCGGTGCCGGCGCAGCAGCTGCAGCAGCTGGGTCAGGCGCAACGCACGCGACATCAGCCGGCCAGCGCGCTGGACGCCACCACATGCTCGCCCGGCGGCGGTGCCAGTGCGGCATCCACAAGCGCCCTGGCAATGCGGCTGGCCGGATTGATCCGCCAGGCCAGCGGCAGCACCGGCCCGAGCACGCCCAGCACCTGCAGGGCGAAGTGCTCGCCGCGACGCACCTGCTGCCGCTGCCCGCCAATCAGGCCCGGCCGCACCAGGGTCAGCGAGGCGAAGCCCAGTGCGCGCAGGTCGCGCTCCAGCTCGCCTTTGACCCGGTTGTAGAAGATGGCCGAACCCGCGTTGGCGCCGGCGGCGGAGTTCAGCACGAAGGCACGCGCACCCTGGGTTCGGGCCAGGCGGGCGAAGGCCAGCGGGTAATCGTGGTCGATGCGATGGAAGGCCTCGCGGCTGCCCGCCTGGGCCATCGTGCTGCCCAGCGCGCAGATCACTGCATCCACCTGCGCCCAGTCCGGTGCATCGGGCAGGGCGTCGAACTGCAGCACCGGGGCATGCAGTTTCGGATGGCTCAGGCCCAGCGGGCGCCGGGTCGGGGCCACCACCGCGCGGCACAGCGGGTCATCCAGCAGCATCGGCAGGGCCAGCCCGCCGACCAGGCCGGTCGCCCCCAGCAACATCACGCGCATACCCACCTCTCCTACGGCATCCTGTCGTCCATCGTAGCCGTTCAAGCCGTCGGCGGCCGCGCCGATATGCTGTCACCAGTCCCTGCCAGCCCCAGGATTTTTTGCCATGACGGACCAGCCCGACCACCGCCCTGCCCCCGGTACCGCCCTGGGACCGCCGGCGCACGTGCGTGCGGTGTCCGACGATGGCCGCGGTGACCGGGTGGTCCTGCAGGGCGGCACGGCCGTGGCGCTGCAGCAGCTGTTCGCCGGCGCCGATGCGCCCGAGCCGCTGCTGGCCGCCTTCGCCAATGGCATGGCCACCCTGCCCGGCGAGCTGGGCGACATGGGTGACCGCCTGCAGTCGGCCCAGGCCAGCGCCGACTGGCCGCGCTACGGTCGGGCAATGCGGCAGCTGATCGACAAGTACATCCGCACCATCGAGCAGCACTCGCCCGATGGCCAGCCCGACAGCCTGCGCCTGTCCGAACAGCTGCGCCTGCTGCTGGGTGGCGCGGTGGTGTCGCTGCTGCTGCACGACCCGGACCTGCGCGAGCAGGCCCAGGCGCTGGCCGGAAAGCTGCGGCAATGGCAGCCCGGTGCACCGCTGGAGCCCATCGAACAGGGCGTGCGCGAGCTGGGCCACCAGGTAGGCGTGCGTGCGGAAAGCTGGCAGGAACAGCAGGCCCTGCTGCTGGAACTGTTCGCCCTACTGCTGGAGAACGTCAGCGAGCTGCTGGATGACCGCAGCTGGCTGCAAGGCCAGATCGCCGCGGTACGCCAGCTGCTGGCCGGCCCGCTGGAAGCGGAGTCGGTCGAGCGCACGCGCGCCGAGCTGCGCGAGGTGATCTACAAGCAGGGGCTGCTGCGCCAGGGCATCGATGATTCCAAGGCGGCGATGCGCGGCCTGATGGGCGAGTTCATCGAGCGCATGGATGGCATGGCCGCCAGCACCGGGGAATACCACGACCGCATCGGCACCTATGCCCTGCAGCTGCGCGAGGCACGCAGCATCGCCGACCTCAACCAGCTGCTGCAGGAAGTGATGCATGACACCGGCAAGGTAAAGCAGCAGGCCGCACAGGCGCGCGACCACCTGGCCAGTGCGCGGCAGGAAGTGGAGCGCGCCGAGCGGCGCATCAGCGAACTGGAGCAGGAACTGCGCGAGGCCGGCGACCTGGCCCGCATCGATCCGCTGACCCAGGCACTGAACCGCCGTGGCCTGGACGAGATGCTGCAGCGGGAAATGGCCCGCGCGGCGCGCAACAACACGCCGCTGGGCCTGGCGGTAATCGACCTGGATGACTTCCACCAGACCAACGATGCCCACGGCCATGCCGGTGGCGATGCGCTGCTGCAGCACCTGGTGTCGACCTGCCGGCTGCTGCTGCGCGCCACTGATGGCGTCGCCCGCCTCGGCGGTGATGAATTCGTGCTGCTGCTGCCGGAAACCCCGGGCGCCGACAGCATGGCCACGGTGCAGCGCCTGCAGCGTTCACTGGCCCATCGCGTGCTGACCGTGCAGGACAAGCGCGTACCGGTGCACTTCAGCGCCGGCCTGGCGCAGTGGCAGCCCGGCGATGATGCCGAGGCCCTGCTGCGACGCGCAGATGAGGCGCTGTACGTGGCCAAGCGCCAGGGCAAGAGCCGGGTGCAGGCGGGGTAGTCCGCTCCGCCGGGCATGGCCCGGCGGCGGCGGTTGGCGGGTGCCGACCGTTGGTCGGCCCCCCCCCTTCGCTTACTTCCCGCGCAGCTTCTGGATGCCGGTCACTGCGGCCAGCACGATCGCACCGGCAACGATGCCGACCACCATGTTCGCTGCGGCACTGATCAGCCAGCCCCACTGCCCTTCGCCACCGAAGCCCTGCACCGCGTGATGCAGCGCCGGCACGTTGTGCACGAGGATGCCGCCACCGACCAGGAACATGGCGATGGTGCCGGCCACCGACAGGAACTTCATCAGCCACGGCGCGGACACCACCAGGCCACGACCAAACGCAGCCACCGCCCCGCCCTTGCGCGACAGGTACAGGCCCACGTCATCAAGCTTCACGATGCCGGCCACCAGCCCGTAGACGAACACCGTCATCGCCACGGCCACCACGGCCAGCGTCACGAGCTGCTGGGTGAAGGCCGCGGTGGCGACCACGCCCAGGGTCAGCACGATGATCTCGGCCGACAGAATGAAGTCGGTGCGGATGGCACCCTTCACCTTGTCCTTCTCCCACGCCACCATGTCCACCTGCGCATCGGCCAGCGCCTTGCGCCGCTCGGCCTGGTGCTCGGCGTCCTCATCGGCCGAGTGCAGGAAGCGGTGCGCCAGCTTCTCCACGCCTTCAAAGCACAGGAAGGCGCCGCCGATCATCATCAGCGGCACGATCAGCGGCACGTTCCAGCCGCGGCTGTGCAGCCAGGCTTCCAGCGCGCTGATCGCCAGCGCCGCCGGCACCAGGATCACCTTGTTCACCAGCGACCCCTTGGCCACCGCCCACACCACTGGCAGTTCGCGGTTGGCGTTGACGCCGGTCACCTGCTGCGCGTTCAGCGCCAGGTCGTCGCCCAGGACGCCGGCGGTTTTCTTCGCGGCGACCTTGGTGAGGATCGAGACGTCGTCGAGCAGGGTGGCGATATCGTCGAGCAGGGCAAACAGGCTGGCACCGGCCATGGTGGATCCAAAGAGGGGATGGGCGGATTCTGACTGATCCGGTGCCTGCTGCGGTAGCGGGTTCACTGCGTGCCTACCGTCCCCCGGCCACACTGCAGGGCCACGGTAGTGGGGGGGGGGGGGGGGGGGGGGGGGGGGGGGGGGGGGGGGGGGGGGGGGGGGGGGGGGGGGGGGGGGGGG